>JAPLBA010000064.1 GCA_026393015.1 Actinomycetota bacterium | reverse complement strand
ACTAACTTCTCCGACACCATCACTTTCGCGCTACTCATTGTGGTCATGCTCGTGAAGCCCAATGGCTTGCTCGGCAAGAGAGCAATCGTGAAAGCATGAGCGAGAGCCCAGTCCCTAAAGAAATTACTCACAGTGCCCCAGCAGAAGCGGCCAAGCTTGGCATCGGAACCGATGAGTGGGTCGCCCAGCACGAAGAACGTACCGCTCGTAAAAAAGGCCTCAAGGGAATTCCGCAACTCATCAGTGAAACTGTTCCCGCATGGGCGCGTTGGGTGGTGCTTCTTGCCGCAGCATTTGCGTTCGGTGCTTTTGTAGATAACCAATATCTACTTCGCATTGGAGTAAACCTCGGGCTCTTTGTTATGCTCGCCTACGGCCTTAATATCGTCATGGGCTACGCAGGACTCCTTGATCTTGGTTATGTGGCCTTCTACGGCATCGGAGCATACGGATACGCACTGATGTCATCTGAGCAAATCGGTCATCATTGGTCGACATGGCTCTCTGTGCTCATCATCATTATTGGCACGGCACTTCTTGGATACATCGTCAGCTTGCCCGCGCGACGCCTCTTTGGTGATTATCTTGCCATCGTCACCCTCTTCTTTGGCCAAGTCTTTGTGCAATTAGTACTTGCTTCCGACAACATCACATTTCCTTGGGCCGACGATTATGTCGATATCACTGCCGGAGCTAACGGCATTCCTGGCATCGACCCATTTAGTTTCTTTGGCCACAAGTTCTTGAATATTCGTGACTACTACTGGCTCCTACTAGTTCTCGTCGCGCTGTTAACCATTACAATTAGTCGCGTTAATCGCACTCGTATCGGACGCGCTTGGCGCACCATTCGAGAAGACGCTCTTGCCGCTGAGTCAATGGGCGTCATGGTGAATCGCCTCAAGACAATGGCATTCGTCACTGGGGCTGCCATTGCTGGATTAGCTGGGGCAATCTTTGCCGCGATGCAGTCAGCAGTCTTCGTAAGCGGTTTCGATATGCCGCTCATGACGATGATCTATGCCGCGGTAATCCTCGGTGGAAGCGGCAGCCTCGCAGGTGCCGTCATGGGCGCGATTGTCATGTCAGTACTTCCTGAAGTGCTCCGCGTAACTAACTACAGCGAAATTCTCTTCCTGGCAGTACTCGTTCTCACGCTTGCCGCAGTAGGTAAGAGCGTGAAGAGATTCACGATCAACATTGTGAGCATTGTGCTCATCGGATTCGCCGTCAAAATTTTGCTTGGCTTCGCTTCTATCAAAATAACTCCCACGGAAGAGTGGGTAGTTGGCCCGGTCAGTCGCGCACTTTCTCACTGGATGTACGTACCACTCGATCGAGTGCTCTGGGGCAACTGTGCTTTCGTGATCCTGATCGTGCTCATCGCTTACTTCACGACAACTACGCCACGTATTAAAACGATCTTGCTTCCCATTATTGGATACCTCGGCATCTTCCTCTGGGAAGTGCGCTTAGTCACCGATGTTAATACCACGAGGCAGTTACTCATCGGCGCAATGCTCGTGGTCCTCATGATCACCCGACCACAAGGCTTCCTCGGCAAACCAAGAGTGGAGGTGCTCTGATGCTTAACCTCTCAAATCTCACCATGGAATTCGGCGCACTTCGCTCAATCAGCGAACTTGACCTCACAGTCAATAAAGGCGAGATCGTCAGCGTCATCGGCCCAAACGGCGCAGGTAAGACCACGCTCTTCAATGTCATCACCGGTATCTACACGCCAACGAGCGGAAGCGTTGAGCTCGATGGAAAAAGCTTGCTTGGTCTCGACCCAGCGCGCATCAATCACGCCGGCGTTGCTCGTACTTTCCAGAACGTGCGTCTCTTCCTCAATATGTCTGTCATCGAAAACGTCATGTCAGCGACCTATGGTCACACCCGCGCGGGTCTCTTCTCTTCTGCACTGGCCCTTCCGAAGAGCCGCAAGGAAGAGAAGTTGGTGCGGGCTAAAGCCGAGGAGTTGCTCAGCTTCTTCGGTTCACGTCTCACGGGCTACCGTTGGGATCAACCTGCATACTCACTCTCCTACGCGAATCGTCGCCGACTTGAGATCGCGCGCGCCCTTGCCACCGAACCAAAGCTGCTTCTCCTCGATGAGCCAGCAGCTGGCATGAACCCCAAAGAGACACAAGAGATCACTCAAGTTGTGGAACGCTTGCGGGTTGAAAAGGGCCTCACTATTTTGATCATCGAACACGACATGCACGTCGTCGAAGGCGTCAGCGATCGAGTTGTTGCCCTGGACCATGGCGTGAAGATCGCTGAAGGCGAATTCGACCATGTGGCAACCCATCCAGACGTGGTCGAGGCATATCTAGGGCGAGGGGCGGCTGATCGTAAATGAGTGAGAAGAAGCCAGTAAATGAGTGAGAAGAAGCCACTTCTAGAGATCTCCAATATCGACACCTACTACGGTGTGATCCACATCTTGCAACAAGTGAACTTGCGAGTGGATGAGGGCGAATTGGTCTGCCTTCTCGGTGGTAACGCCTGCGGAAAGTCGACCACGCTTAAGACAATTCTCGGTATGGTCAAGCCCAAGGTCGGAAAGATCATGTTCGCCGGTGAAGACGTCACCCATCAAAACACTCCAGCTCGCGTCAAACTCGGCATGGCAGTCGTACCCGAGAACCGTCGCCTCTTTGCACCCATGACAGTTCTCGAGAATCTCAAGATCGGTGCGTACGTTCGCGGCGAGGCGGCCGAAGAGGATCTTGAGCGGGTCTATGAACTTTTCCCGAAATTGAAAGAGCGTTCCTCCCAATTGGCCGGCACCCTTTCAGGTGGCGAGCAACAGATGGTGGCCGTCGGTCGTGCGCTCATGTCGCATCCTCGACTCATCCTCATGGACGAACCATCCATGGGTCTGGCACCCAAGCTGGTGGAACAGAGCTTTGAAATGATTGCTAACTTGCACTCGCAAGGCGTCTCAATGTTAATTGTGGAACAGAACGCAAACATGGCGCTCTCGGTTGCTGATCGGGGCTATGTATTGCAAACTGGTCGTATCGTCCTCGAAGGTGAAGCAAAAGAGCTCGCCGGACACGAAGAACTACGGAGGGCATATCTTGGCCGCTAACGATCTCGCCGCGAAGTATCGTTCACAATTTTCGGTATTCGAGCACGTCACCTATCTCAACTCCTGCTCACAAGGTGCGTTAGCGTCTTCGGTCAAGGAGAGTTTCGCCGAATACCTCAGCACTATGGAACTGAAAGGTTCTGCTTGGGGCGATTGGACTGCTGCGCAAGAGAAAGTTCGCGGACTCACCGCTCGCTTCTTCAACGTGCCTGCTACTGAGATGGCAATTACTACTTCAGCCTCTGCGGGCGTTAGTGCTGTGGCTTCTGCGCTCAACTTTAATGAAGGTCGCAACAAAGTTGTTACTACCAACAACGAATTTCCTACGATCGGTCAGATCTGGCACGCCCAAGAGAGCCGTGGCGCCAAAGTAGTACACGTCCCTACTAACGCAGATCTCACCGTCAACGTTGAAGCCATGGTGAACGCGATCGACGAAGAGACCATGATCGTATCGATCACTCACGTCTGCTTCCGCAATGGCACAGTGACCGAGATTGCTCCTATCATCGAGGCCGCACATCGCATGGGCGCACTTGTACTCCTAGATTCATACCAAGCAGTGGGCGCGATCCCGATGGATCTTGCTGAAATCAAGGCAGACTTCGTGGTCGGCGGAATGCTCAAGTACCTCATCGGTGTTCCCGGACTTGGCTTTCTCTACGCTCGCGAAGAGACCACCAAGCATCTGATTCCGCTTAACACGGGATGGTTCGCGGCGCGTGACATCTTCAAGATGGATATTCATTCATACGATCCCGCTACCGACGCGCGTCGCTTCGAATCTGGTACACCACCAATTCCATCGCTCTACCCAGTAGCTGCGGGTCTGGAAATGGTGATGGAAATTGGGATGCAAAATATCGCCGACTATGTCGCTCCAATCCATGATGAATTACGCGCTGGCATCGAGGCGATGGGAGGCAGGGTCGTTACTCCGGCCGCGGCCCACTTGCACGGTGCCATGCTCGCAGTCGCATCCACAGATGAGAATGCACACGTAGCGATCCTTGAAGGAGAGAAGGTCATCACCTCCTGTCGCGATGGAAATATCCGCATCTCCCCACACTTCTACAACGATCGCGTGGATGTGGAACGCACTTTGGCGGCCTTCCAAAAACATAAGTCCTTCTTGAGGTAGTAATCACGTTCCCTTTGGGGAAGATTCGTGGCAGATTTGCTCCCCATGAAGATCTCACGCCACTACATCACCATCAATAACTCTCAAGGTTCCCGCCGTGTCCACTACCGCGTCTGCGGAAGCGGTCCAGCGCTCCTGATGATTCATCAGAGCCCACGGTCTGGGGCCGAATATGAGCGCTTAATGTTGGAGTGGGGCAAAGAGTTCACCTGCATCGCACCCGACTCCCCCGGTTATGGAAACTCCGAGCCCCTTAATCATCCTGATCCCAAACTTGCCGACTTCGCCGACGGGGTAGCGGAATTCATGGATGCCATTGGTCTCAAACAAGCTGGTGGCTACGGATTCCACTCGGGTGGTGCCATCGCGATGAATCTCCATGTGCGTTATCCAGGGCGCCTCTCCATGCTCGTTTCGGGTGGTTATCCCATTTGGAGCGATGAAGAGAAGGCGATGTTCGCCAGCAGTTACTTGCCTCGTTTTCTTCCCCAAGTTTATGGAGACCATCTCACCTGGCTCTGGGGCCGCATGCTCGAGCAATCGTGGTTCTTCCCATGGTTTGATCGTCGCCACACAAGTCGCATGACAGTGGCGCATCAGGATCCCACCAAGGCCGCCCCAGGAATCGCTGAAGTACTTGATGCCGGCGATAACTATCGATTCGGCTACAACGCAGTCCTACAAGCAGATAGCGATATTCCACCAGCCGACACCAAGTGCGCACCTGTACACATCTCCACGTACAAAGCTGATCCACTTGCAAAGCAGCTGGGCCGACTACCGCAATTGCCGGAAGGGTGGAGTTTTGCGCTCGCCGAAAATCCCCCCGAGTTTGAAGCCTGGGCGATCAGCAAACTTCGAGAAAATGTGGCACCCGCTCCCGGCAAGTTAAACGAAGACTCATCTGCCGGGTTCATCGCCGTGAAGACCACTCACTTCGATGGACTCATTCATTGGAACGGCCCTCAGGATGCAACAACGCTGACATTGCATGGGCCAGGTCGTGCGATGGAACTACTTCCCCCAGACGGTTCATTAAGAATAGACCTCCCTGGGCATGGTCTCTCAAGTGATATCGATGCTGGGGCATCACTTGCAGAGTGGGTGGAGATCATTTCGCAAGCGGTTACATCTTTTTCGAAACTCACTTGTGTTTCGGGCGAAGGTATATCGGCACTCTTAGCGCTTGGACTTTCTGCGAAGGAGAAATTTGAATGCGTTTGCGCTACCAACGCACATATCCCAGTCGATAGCGAGAAGTGGATTTCTGAGGTTCCTGACTTCACGCCAGATCGCTTTGGTACCTACCTCACTCGTGCCTGGCGCATTGTGCGCGCCGGCAGATATTTCTGGCCGTGGTTTGATGTGAAAGATAGCAATGGCATTACATTTGAAGAGGCTGATGAAACTCCAGAATCAATGGCGCTGGAACATCGTGCCCTTTTGCGGTGCCGCGCTCACCTTGCGCTCACCGAAGTACTTCTTCGCGCAGATCGCTCTGCGCTTCAGAAGAATGCCGCAAAGATCGACCGCTGGGAAATCGCGCCTTGGGCCAAGGATCGCGCTGACCTCTGGCGCCCCTAATGCTGCTGACACCGAGAGCGATGCGCCAATCGCTCAAAGAACATCCACGCATTCTCGACGGCGGACTTTCCACGGCCCTAGAAGAACGCGGACATACACTCGACGGACTGCTCTGGACTGGAGAGTTACTGCGCACTGCTCCTGCCGAAATTGCGGAGGCACACAAGGCATACGTTGATGCCGGCGCGCAGATTCTGATCACTTCTGCCTATCAAGTCTCCTTTACCGGCTGCGCGAAGTTGGGGTGGAGCGAGGAGGAGACCGAACTGGCACTCACACTCTCGACCGAACTGGCAAAACTAGCTCGCGGGAAGAAAGACGTCTGGGTAGCGGCGAGTGTGGGACCTTTTGGGGCGTCGCTTGCTGATGGATCGGAGTACCGAGGGAATTATGGCGTCTCAAAGAAGGTGCTTCGCGATTTCCACGAGCGTCGCATAGAGATCTTGATCGAAAGCAGGCCAGAAATGCTTGCTCTGGAGACGATGCCCGATACTGAAGAGGTAGAAGTGCTCTTGGATTTACTCACTGAGTTCAACGCAGGTATTCCTTTTTGGGTTTCTTACTCGTGCGCTAACGAATTGCGCACTAACGCGGGCCAATTCTTTGCAGATGCGGCGCTCTTAGTTGCCGGTCATTCCGATGCAGTGGCGGTGGGCGTTAATTGCACCGCTCCTGAGTACATCACTCCACTCTTGCAAAGTGCGGGTAAAGAATTACCTTTTGTGGTTTACCCCAATGCAGGAAATGTGTGGGATGCCGAAAATAATGTATGGATCGGTGGCAAGGGATCTGCCTTCGGTGATGCGCTACTTAATCAATGGGGCGCAGCTGGCGCCGTAATCGTCGGTGGATGCTGTGGCGTAGCGCCGAGTGATATCGGCGCGCTCGCTCTCCCGTAACCCCTTCTACACAAGCACCAACTTCTCCACAGCTTTCAAGAAGCTCGTCATTTCTGCGGCCGTTTACATCAGCCTTACCCGCGCGGGGTGGGCGTGGTGTAAACGGCAACATCTCCCACTTGCCAGTGCGAGGATACGGGTTCGAGCCCCGTCGCCCGCTCCGCACCTTCTGGAAAGTTACTAAGCGTTATTTGTTTCTTCTTTCGCAAGTATTAGTTGCAGAAGTCGAGGGCGATCGCGATTAACGCAGTGGTAACTTTCCCGAGCGAATCGAGTGTGACCCACTCGGAGGCCGCATGCGCCCCGTCGCCATCAACCCCAAAAAGGAGCGAAGGAATTCCAGCCTCCTCCATCAGTGCAGCATCAGTCCAGAATGGCTCTGCCCGAATGACGGGAGGCGCACCCAAAACATTTTCAACGTGGGCGAGGGTCTTCTTCACAATTTCGGCATCTGGGTTTGCACTGAAGGGTCGGCGAGAAAGCCCTGGGGTTAATGTGTACGAGAAATCGGAAATACGTTCTACAAGACCATCAAGTAGTTGACACATTTCTGCAGTGAGCATCTCATCTGTCTCACCTGGGATAGTGCGACGTTCGATAGTGATGACACACGCTGCAGGATAACTCGAGGCCTCCTCGCCACCCTTAATGAGCGAAGCATGGATGCTTCCTGGGCCAAGGAGTGGATCCCCCGGAGAAGATGCGAGCACATTCGCGTGCGCATCGAGAGCTACCAAGAAATGTCCCGCATGAGCGATCGCATCGATTGCGAGATCGGGACGGCTACCGTGTGCCGCCAGCCCATGGATCGTTACTTCAAACCAAGCAAACCCGCGATGGGCCATGGTGACCTGCAGGT
>JAPLBA010000148.1 GCA_026393015.1 Actinomycetota bacterium | reverse complement strand
CTCGTCGCTGCGCACTTCTTCCATTACGCAGGATGGGCCGACAAACTGGACTACGCCGGCCTCGGCGCGAATCCACAACCTCTTGGTGTGGCCGGGCAAATCATTCCTTGGAACTTCCCGCTCATGATGTTGGCCTGGAAGATCGCACCTGCCCTTGCCGCCGTCAACACGGTGGTGCTTAAACCTGCCGAAACCACTCCTCTTACTGCACTGCTCTTTGCCGAGATTTGCCAACAAGCAGATCTTCCTGCGGGCGTCGTGAATATCGTCACTGGTGCTGGCGAGACCGGACGTGCACTCGTCAATCATCCAGACATCAACAAGGTGGCGTTCACTGGCTCCACAGAAGTGGGTCGCTACATTGCGCAAGCAGTTGCCGGCACGAATAAGAAAGTCACTCTCGAACTCGGTGGAAAAGCCGCCAATATTGTCTTTGATGATGCAGCTATTGATCAAGCGATTGAAGGCATCGTCAACGGCATCTTCTTCAACCAAGGTCATGTCTGCTGTGCTGGTTCTCGTTTGCTCGTGCAAGAGTCCATTGCAGAAACAGTTCTTGGTTTGCTCTACGAGCGCATGAAGAATCTTCGAATCGGTGATCCGATGGATAAGAACACCGATGTGGGCGCCATTAACTCAGCAGCCCAGCTCGCAAAGATTCGTGAACTCAGCGATGCGGGCGAAGCAGAAGGCGCCGACCGATGGTCCGCACCGTGCACTCTTCCGGAGAAGGGATTCTGGTTCCCACCAACTGTCTTCACCAACGTCTCGCAGGTTCACCGCATTGCCCGCGAAGAAGTCTTCGGGCCAGTATTGAGCGTCCTTACATTCCGCACCCCAGATGAAGCCGTGGAGAAAGCGAATAACTCGCCTTTCGGACTCAGCGCAGGTATTTGGACCGAGAAAGGCAGTCGCATCCTCGAAATGTCGAGCCGTTTACGTGCTGGCGTTATCTGGGCAAACACCTTCAATAAATTTGATGCCACCAGCCCCTTCGGTGGTTACAAAGAATCCGGATATGGACGGGAAGGCGGCCGACAAGGCCTGGAGCCCTACCTCAAGGCGGCGAGCAAATAATGAGCGAACACATCGAGGTACGTCGCACCGCCAAACTCTTCATCGGTGGCGCATTCCCGCGCTCTGAATCGGGGCGCACTTATGAAGTGAAGAGCCCCGAGGGCAAGTTCATCGCCAATGCCGCTCAATCGCACCGCCAAACTCTTCATCGGTGGCGCATTCCCGCGCTCTGAATCGGGGCGCACTTATGAAGTGAAGAGCCCCGAGGGCAAGTTCATCGCCAATGCCGCTCAAGGTTCGCGTAAGGATGCGCGTGATGCAGTCACCGCTGCGCGCGCGATCCAACCGAAATGGGCAGGCGCTACGGCATATAACCGCGGACAGATTCTTTACCGCATCGCTGAAATGATGGAAGGGCGTCGCGCACAATTCATCGACGAAGTCTCACCCTGGGCAAAGAGTGCAAAGAAGGCAGAAGCTGAAGTTGATGAAGCCATCGATCGTTGGATTTGGTTTGCTGGATGGAGCGACAAGATCGCCATGGTGGTCGGATCAAGCAACCCGGTCGCTGGGCCGTTCTTCAACTTCTCAGTTCCTGAACCTACCGGCGTCGTTGCCGCGATTGCACCAAGCCGACCATCGCTCTTGGGGCTAGTAGATACCATCGCTCCGATCATTGTTTCCGGTAACACCACAGTGGTAATTGCATCGCAAGATGCGCCGATGGCTGCGGTCAC
>JAPLBA010000081.1 GCA_026393015.1 Actinomycetota bacterium | reverse complement strand
CATTATAATTATCATAACCATAGTAACCATGATTTGTTTTATAATGTACCAGTTCCGTGATTGACCATCTGTTCCATGCGCCCTTTACGAAGTGCCATCAATTGCGTGACAACGCCAAGATAGTCTTCCGGAATATCAACGGTGAGTCGTTCCATAGGTTCATGCATCTTGCCATCGACCATTTTGGTAACCACCTGTGGCTTACCAACAGTCAGTTCAAAACCTTCGCGACGCATGAGTTCAACGAGGACCGCAAGCTGAAGTTCACCGCGCCCCTGCACTTCCCAAGTGTCTGGGCGTTCAGTGCTGAGCACGCGAAGGGAAACGTTACCTACGAGCTCGGCATCAAGGCGGTTCTTCACCAAACGAGCAGTTACTTTCTTACCGCTCTGACCCGCAAGCGGAGAAGTATTGATACCGATTGTCATAGAAATTGAAGGTTCATCCACCGTGATAAGTGGAAGTGCGATGGGGTTCTCCGCATCGGCGAGAGTCTCTCCGAGAGTGATCTCTTCAATGCCGGCAACGGCGATGATGTCGCCGGGACCTGCTGAAAGAGCTGGCACACGTTCCAAACCTTCGGTGATCAAAAGTTCAGAAATCTTGACCTTTTCCACGCTTCCATCAGTGCGAATCCAGGCAACTGTTTGGCCCTTAGAAATAGTGCCTTGGCGTACGCGACAGAGCGCTAGACGGCCGAGATAAGGAGAAGCATCAAGGTTGGTGACGTGCGCCTGAAGTGGTGCACCCTCGGTATATGTGGGGGCTGGGATGGTCTCTTTGATGACGTCGAAGAGTACCTGGAGATCAATCTCTTCTGGCATACCGCCATCGGCAGTTTGGGTGAGCGAGGCACGACCTGCCTTGGCACATGCATAAACAATAGGGAATTCAATTTGCTTCTCATCCGCATCAAGATCGAGGAAGAGTTCGTATGTTTCGTTGAGAACTTCCGCGATACGAGCATCTGAACGATCGACTTTGTTGATAACCAAGATGACTGGAAGTTTCTTGGAGAGTGCTTTACGCAGCACGAAACGGGTTTGTGGAAGTGGGCCTTCAGAGGCATCCACCAAGAGCAGCACACCATCCACCATCTCAAGTCCGCGCTCTACTTCGCCACCGAAGTCGGCGTGGCCTGGGGTGTCGATGATGTTCACGGTCATGTCACCACGCTTTACCGCGGTGTTCTTCGCGAGAATAGTGATGCCCTTTTCGCGTTCGAGATCCATGGAATCCATCACGCGATCCTTACCTTCGCCCTGCTCCTTGTAAGCAGCGAAAGCGCCGGACTGCCAGAGCATTGCATCAACAAGCGTGGTCTTGCCATGATCGACGTGGGCGATAATTGCTACGTTTCTTAAATCGTCTCTGCTTTGCACGGTCATCCTTTGATTAGTGTGGGTCAGACGTTGAAGCGAAATTCGACTACGTCGCCATCCGCCATGACATATTCCTTGCCTTCCATCCGCACCTTGCCGCGCGCTTTTGCCTCTGCCATTGATCCGGCGTCAACCAGGTCAGCGAAGGAGACAACTTCGGCTTTGATGAAACCGCGTTGGAAATCTGTGTGAATCACGCCAGCTGCTTCAGGAGCGGTGGCACCTTTAGAAATCGTCCAAGCGCGCGCTTCCTTGGGACCAGCAGTGAGGTAAGTCTGCAAACCAAGAGTACTGAAACCTACTCGTGCCAAGGTTGCCAATCCTGGCTCGGTAAGCCCGATGCTCTCTAACAATTCAAGTGCGTCTACGTCGTCGAGTTCAGCTAGTTCAGCTTCAGTCTTTGCGTCTAAGAAGATCGCTTCAGCTGGTGACACGAGCGCAGCAAGTTCGGCGCGCAATGCTGAGTCAGCAAGTTCGGCTGCATCCACATTGAATACGTATAGAAATGGTTTGGCAGTGAGCAGGT
>JAPLBA010000040.1 GCA_026393015.1 Actinomycetota bacterium | reverse complement strand
CAGATGGAGCACTCTACCGGGTAGGTGAGAGACGCCCCAAACCGGCTACACGTCGGTGATACGTAGACCTGCGTGACCCTTATATCTGCGGTTCATGGAGATCAGATTCGCGGTGAAGGACTCCACTTGACCAGCGTTGCGAAGCCTGCCCGCGTAGATGCCACGAATAGAAGGAATGCGTGCGACCAGGGCTTGAACGAGGTCAGTGGCCTCCCGATCATCTCCGAGAACGAGGACGTCGGTATCAATTTCATCAACTTCAGGATCAAGGAGGAGCACTGCGCTGACGTGATGGAAGGCGCCCACTACCCGACTCTCTGTGAGGATCGCTTCGGCCTGTTGGCAGGCGCTGCCTTCGGGGAGTGCGAGCGCAAAAGCTCCTTGGCCATCAAAGCCCAGTGGATTTACGCAATCGATCACGATCTTACCTGCGAGATCGCCGGCTAATTCTTTGAGAGTGGCTTCGTGTCCAGCCCACGGAACGGCGATGATCAAAATATCGCACTCGCGCGCAACCGTGACGTTGTCGCTTCCCGTGAGATTAGCGATGCCTTCTGCGGTAGCGATTTCATTCGCACGCGCAGCATCTCGTGAACCGATAACTACTTTATGTCCGGACATTGCGAAACGTCTTGCAAGTCCACGACCTTGTTCGCCTGTACCGCCGATAACACCAATGGATAGATTTTCAACTGACATAGTTGAAAGCGTACTGGGTTTTGAGAGTTAACGCGCGTTCTGAATTAACTCTGTCCGGATGGGAAATTTCACCCGCGGACGCGTCTCGCCACCACGTGCGATTTCTCGCTCGTTGATGAGCTTCCATCCTGCAAGATCAATTGCATGAGGAGGTGGCGTAATTCCATTCCTTGGAACACCATTGCCAGTGCCAAGATCTTCTAGCAGTCGTTCCATTACTTGAGTCGCATCACTCTTGTTGGTACCGATCACACCACTCGGTCCGCGTTTGGCCCAGCCGACGACATACATACCTGGAATATGTGCGCCGGTTTCATCTTGCACACGGCCATCGAGGTTGCGCACTTTCCCACGTTCTAATGGCAGGCCATCGATTCCCACCGATGTATATCCCACAGCAGAAACGACCAGATCGGCTGGGAATGTTACTTCTTCTCCTGTAGCAACGACATCAGTGCCTCTGATTCCGTTCACCGCAAAACGCACGGCCTCTACATGGTTTGTACCAATGATTTCGAGCGGAGCGAGGAAAAATTTAATTTCTAAAGTGCGCCTATTGCCCGTGGGGGCATCAGTGGTGAGTTTGGTGAAGGCTTCCATGTTCTGTCGTACATCTTTGGGAATTTCTTCCCATGATTCCAACCGAGTATGAGCAGCTGCTACATCTGCAGCGCTCACTACGACATTGGTATGTTCAAGTTCCAAGAGATCACGGAGCTCAGGTGATGTAAACGCTGCGTGCTCGGGGCCACGGCGCGCAACAATTGTGACATCTGTAATATTGCCCGCTCGAATTACTTCAAGTGCGATATCTGAGATATCCGTACTTGCTAATTCTTCAGGTTCAACTGCAAGGAGCCGACCAACATCCATGGCGACGTTTCCTGCGCCGATAACGATGGCGCGCTTTCCGTTGAGATTTACTTTGAAATCTGCGAAATCTGGATGTGCGTTGTACCAAGGCACGAATTCTGCCGCCGTCATGGCACCTGGCAAATCTTCTCCAGGAATTCCCAGCGTTCGTCCAAGATCTGCGCCACTTGCAAAGACAACTGCGTCGTAGGCATCTTGTAATTGCGCAACGGTGACGTCTTTACCGATTTCGACATTGGCCATCAGGCGAAAGCGCGGGTCTTCGCTGATCTTTTCAAAGACTTTAGAAACAGTCCGGATCTTCGGATGATCGGGCGCTACGCCGCTTCGAACAAGACCCCAGGGCGTGGGAAGCTTTTCGATCATGTCTACTAAGACCGGTTTGTCCTCTTGATTGAGGAGCGCTTGGGCGGCGAAGTAGCCCGCGGGCCCGGCACCCACAATCACAATTCGGACAGCTGAGAGAGCGCTCACGTACTTGAACCTACCCTTCAACTGAGCATTCGCGACAGTTCATTATTTGTGAGTCGTTTCACCCGGTCCCCACTCGCAATCAGGGGCTCCCCCGGGATATGGTCGAACTCCCTGGAAGGAGGGTCATTCATGGCCCCTAGTACAAATGCTCGCCTGAATGCTTGGGTTGAGGAAGTTGCCGCTCTCACCACACCAGAGAACATTCGATGGTGCGACGGTTCTGAGAACGAGTGGCAGGAACTCACCTCTGAATTGGTCGACGCGGGTACTTTCGTGCGCCTTACCAAGAAGCCAAACTCTTTCTGGTGCGCCTCGGATCCCACCGACGTTGCTCGCGTAGAAGATCGCACTTTTATTTGCTCAGTAGATAAGGCAGACGCTGGTCCTACCAATAACTGGATGGATCCAGGCGAGATGAAGATCCTCATGAAAGACCTCTACCGCGGAAGCATGCGCGGTCGCACTATGTATGTGATTCCTTTCTGTATGGGCCCGCTAGATGCAAAGTTCCCGATGTACGGAGTACAAATCACTGACAGCGCTTACGTTGTGGTCTCGATGCACATCATGGCGCGCGTAGGTTCCGGCGTACTCAAAGCAATGGGCAGCGATGCACCTTTCGTTCCAGCACTTCACTCAGTCGGCGCACCGCTTGCTCCAGGAGAAGCCGATGTTGCATGGCCATGCAGTACTACTAAATACATTGTGCAATTCCCTGAAGAGCGCATGATCTGGTCCTTCGGTTCCGGAT
>JAPLBA010000071.1 GCA_026393015.1 Actinomycetota bacterium | reverse complement strand
TTTTGGCAGCTTCGGAATAGGGTGTGCCGTACGCAGCCAGCACCCCCTTATACGTGCCCGTAAACCCGTACATAGCTCGGATGGCATTGAACTGCTGTGCATCGGTGAGGAAATTCTCCGCTATCCACTTGGCTCGCATTGGATCACCAGGAAGGAGAATGCGCTCAGCCACTTCCCCAGGCGCTGCCGCTATTGTCATACTCATGGAGTAAAGCCTAACCCCAGGAGAGCTTGTGAAGAAAAAAGAAGCAGTTGCACTCGTCACCGCCAAGGATATTCGTATTGTCCGCTTTCTCTACTGTGATCTTGCAGGCGTGATCCGGGCTAAGACCGTTCATGGCTCGCAATTTGCTGGAAAAATCACTGAGGGTGTGGGACTTACCCGCGCCCAGAACGCCGTCAATCTCTTTGAAGATTTGATTCCAGTAGATGGTATGGAACCCATAGGTGAAGTACGCATCACCCCAGACCTTGACTCCCTTACCATTTTGCCATGGGTAGATAAGACTGTCGGGGTTTTCTGCGATTTGAAAGAACAAGATGGAACTGACTGGGGTGGTTGTACTCGCACAGTGTTAAAGCGTGCGATTGCACAAGCTGCTGAATTAGATATTGAAGTGATGGCCGCATTTGAAACTGAGTTCTACATCGCAGAGCAGGGTCTTGATGGTCCTGTGCCATGGCAAAATGGTCCCTGCTATTCCAGTTCAGGATTAGATAGGGCAAGTTCTGTCGTCTATGACATCGTAGATAACCTTGTAGCTCAAGGAATTACTGTTGAGCAGGCAATTAACGAATATGGCCCAGGTCAACAAGAGATTGCTATCAAATACGATAAAGCTTTGCGTGCCGCTGATTTACACCTCAAGTTTCGTGACACCGTGCGTGGAACTACTGAGGTACAACATGGCTTACTCGCTTCACTAGCGCCAAAACCTTTTGCTGATGGCATCGGATCTGGGGCGCATTTGCATTTTTCTCTGTGGTCTAAATCGAAAGGGATCAATCTTCTCTACAACGCAGATGAACCAACGAAACTTTCAGACTTTGGAAAGTCATTTGTTGCTGGAGTCCTTGACCATCTTCCCGCTCTACTCGCACTTACTTGTCCTTCATACGTTTCCTACCACCGTCTCAAGCCACATTCTTGGGCTGGAAATACGATCTCCTGGGGTTATGACAATCGTGAATGTGCTGTTCGAGTTGCAAGTCCATTTACTGGGCGTGAAATGGAATCAATTAATCTCGAATTGAAGGCCTGCGATGGATCCGCAAATCCATATCTAGCACTCGCCGGTGTGATATTGGCAGGGCTAGATGGCGTCAAGAGAAATCTACAACCACCCGCTCCGGCTCATCGTGATCCAGTCTTTCTCACAGATGAAGAACGCGCTGCCTGCGATATTCGCCCCCTTCCAGCCTCTCAGTTAGCGGCGCTCTCCGCCTTGGAAGCCGATTCAATCCTCACCGAAGGACTTGGAGAGCTGATGACCAGGGCATATTTAGCCACCCGAAGAGCGGAAAATGAAAAAGCTACTCGTATGGGTGATGAGTGGGCACGCTTGTATACCTTCTCAACCTTTTGATCACCTAAGATCACACTTATGTGTCGACTCTTCGCCTGGCATTCTCCGAATCCTCTTTCAACGTCAGAGGCGCTTGGGAGCGATCAACCTAATCTGATCGAACTCAGCCGTCAGCACGAGCATGGTTGGGGAATGGCTTGGTGTGATGAACATGGCCAGGTCCTTCGTCATCGCGATGAAGAGGCAGCCTTTAAAGCACCGACAGTTGATATTGCAAAAAGTACAGACGCAATCGTGCATCTACGTTGGGCTACCGAGAGTATTCCAGTCTGTATTCCAAATACACACCCATTTATTAAATCAACGCCACTCGGTGAAATGGCCTTCATTCACAATGGTGGCATTACTCGCGGCCCACTACTGCGCTCTCTTATTGATGACGATATTTTCGAAGAGCTAGAAGGTGAAGGCGATTCCGAACAGTACTTCGGTGCGATCATCACCAAACTAAGAAGCAATGGTGGCGATCTAGTAGGCGCCTATCGCAATTTTCTCGCTGAAGTAAGCGCAGTTGAATATTCCAGCTTGAACGCCTTCATTCTTACTACCGACCACCTATCGGTAATTTCTGCCTACCGTCCCGAAAAACGGCCAAGTTCGCAGCGCGAGGATTACTACGACCTCTCCTGGGATACCGATAAGAGCGGGGTCACTTCAATCTGGTCAAGTGCAGTACGCGAGCGCCCAGGCCAACCGGTTGAGAATTACTCCTTGCTACACATTGACCGCGCCACCGGTGCAGTCACCCACCACCCTCTCCGCTAAATTCAACATTTTGTAGAAAATTTTCCACACACGTGCAGAAATACGCAATATTTTCCGCTCATCGATTCAATATCTCTGAATTTCTTTCCGAAATACCTTCTTTTCAACGCCAAGGTGGCGATACTTGACGGAGTCGGAGGCTATTTCAGCCACCCGTGAGAGTCGAGGGGTTGCACTCATGCACCAAACCGATCTAAAACTTTCTAAGAGCCTCACCATCTGGGAGGTCGTCGGCATTTCGATTGCGCTGATGGCTCCATCGATGGCGGCCAATATCAATCCACAGGGCCCTGCGAGCGTTGTCGGTACAGCCGTTCCGCTCGCCTTCCTTATCGCCGCTATTGGCGTCGTTTTAGTGAGTTATGGCTTTATTCGCTTAAGCCAATCTTTCAACCATGCAGGTTCGGTCTATGGATTAGTTGGGAAAACTCTCGGTGCTCGCCCCGGAGTTGTTGCAGGCTGGGGATTGCTCGGAACTTACACTTTTTACTCCATCGTCAGCACAATGGCCACCGGAGTATTCGGTTCTGCACTGTTGAAACAACTTGGAATCGTTAAAGAACCAGGGGTAGCGCTTCCCTTCATTATCGGCGGCCTCGGCTTAGTGGCAATTGTTGCGCTCGCTGTTACCTCGGTGAAGCGGGGCACACGATTGCTTCTCCTGGTAGAAGGTTTGACTGTCGCATTGATCCTGCTCACAGTGATTGTGGTGCTCGTGAAGATTCTTACAGGTAACGCTCCCCACGGGGAGACCTTCACGATGAGCGTGTTCACTGTCCCTGCAGGTGCAGACTTCAGCACCGTCTTCCTCGGAGTCGTTTTCGGCTTTCTCTCCTTCGCTGGCTTTGAAGCCGCAGCCACAATGGGCGAAGAAGCAAACGCTCCACGCCGCGATATTCCCAAAGCCATGCTTGGCGTGGTGATCTTTGGCGGTATCTACTTCACAGTAGTTACCGCAGTTGAAGTAATGGGCTTCGGAGCTAACGCCGAAGGTATGAAGAACTTTGTCGCATCGGGCTCTCTCTTAGGCGATCTAGGTAAGGCCTATGTGGGTGATTGGCTCGGCATAATCATCACTCTTGGTGTCACTATCTCGGCAATGGGTTGTCTCTTGGCCTGCGTGGTAGGGGCTGCCCGTATGCTCTTCGCTCTCAGCCGTGATGCAGAGTTTGCCATGTTTTCCAAAGTATCTGCAAAGACTAAAGTCCCCACGACGGCGGTCTATTGGGTGGCCGGCGCTGTTGCAGTTTTCACTATCGCATGGAGGCTGATGTTTAATGCCGCTGCCTTCGACGTATTTGTTGGCTCTGGTGTTATCGGAACTTTGATTCTGCTCATCGTTTATGGCTTAGCCACAATCGGAGCTATCAAATTCCTTTTCTTCTCTGGAAAGCAACGAGTTCCTCAATATGAGATCATCATTCCTCTTCTTGGTCTCCTCATGTTGGGTTACACTTTCTTCCGAAATGTATGGCCGCTACCCACTACAGGTGCAGGTCAGGGTTACGACATCATCACAATTGCCTGGCTCCTTATCGGCATAATCGCAGTCTTTGCCGCGCCTAAGTTAACAAAGAAGATGGGCGATAAAATGAACGCTGATGAAAATCTAATCGAAACAGATATGCAATAATTAGTGCATGAACAGTAGCTACACAGTTGTAGATTTGACCCTGCCGTTGGGCCCGGCCACAGTAATGTGGCCGGGCGCACCGGCGCCTCAAGCCGACACCCTCGTTACTGTCGCTCACGATGGATACTTTGCTCGGCTAGTCCATCTATATGAACATAGCGGCACGCATGTAGACGCTCCGTGTCACTTCGTTGAAGGTCACGGAACTGTAGACAAATTGCCACTTCAGTCACTGATTAGTCCAGCAATCATGATCGATGCGTCGGGAGATATCGCCGGTAACTCAGATGGCGCTCTAGAGCTCTCTACCGTTCTTAAATGGGAAGAAAAGCACGGTCGCATCCCCGATAATTCCGTAATTTTACTTCGGACAGGTTGGGAAGACTTCTACTCAGACCCAGAGAAATATGGCATCCAGAAAGATGGCATGCACTTCCCTGGCTTCGGCGTCGAAGCAAGTGAGTTTCTGGTGAATGAACGAAAAGTCGTCGGTATCGGCTTAGACACCTTAGGCATCGATCGGGGTATAGATACGCATTTTCCAGTTCATTCGAATGTCACACTCCCACACAATGTGTGGCACATCGAAAATCTCACTAATCTCAAGTCACTGCCGCCCACTGGGGCACTCGTCTTCATAGGCGTACTACCGCTGGTAGATGGCTCAGGATCCCCAGCCCGCATTCTCGCCATGGTTCCGAAATAGCATCTGCTCGTTTAATAAACTCTGGCGTATCTTTCACATATTTCAACGGGATCCAAGTCCGCCATCAATGTAACTTCGAGACGCTTCACCGAAACGTATGAGTCGTACATAACCTTCGGCATCCACTCTCGCACGATCGAGTCTGCATCCATGAGATCCAATGCTTCCGCCAAGGATCCTGGCAGAGGGAGAATATGCAACTCCTTGCGCTCTTGATCGGTCAACGAGCCGGGATCAACCCCAAGAGCTTGCGGAATCTCGAGCTTCTCGCGAATTCCTTGTAACCCTGCACGAACGAGTGCCCCTAAAACGATGTACGGGCTTGCCGTTGCGTCAGGCGCTCGCAATTCCAAATTGTATCCTCGAACCATTTCCGCAGGATCCATAGATGGCGATGGACAAATGCGAATCGCGGCCTCTCGATTCTGCACACCAAAACTTGCATACCCCACCGACCAATGTTGCGGACCAAGTCGAAAGTAGGAGACAGGGCTCGGCGAAGTGAGCGCACAGATCGCCGGCATATGTCTCACTACGCCTGCAATAAACTGTTGTGTAAGCAGACTCGCATCATGTTTCTCACCAGGGTTTGAAGTGACATTTTTTCCACTGGAATCTTGAAAACTAAAGTGCACATGAGCGCCGTTTCCAATTCCATCAGCTTTTACTTTGGGAGAAAACGATGAACGCATACCCAAACGTCGAGCGCATTCTCGGATGACTTCTCGAGCGATAATGGCTCTCTCCGCAGCTGCTAATCCCACAGCGGGGGCACAGGTGACCTCGTACTGGTGCTCACCAAATTCCGGCTCTACCGTTTCTAGTCCAATGTTGGCTTGGGTCAATGCGTAAGTCATGTCCTGCGTAAATTTCGCGACATTGCGCATGGTTTCAACGGTGAATGAAGGTGCCGCAGGTAGTGGGTCATCCATCAACATGAATTCATGTTCAAATGCTGCGACGAAGTCTAATCCGGTCTCAGATTTGAAATCCTCAAGTGCACTCTTTAAGAATCCACGGGTGCAACAATCCCAATTTTTGCCACCATTCACTTGCGAATCACAGAGATAGAAGTGAAAGGGTGGTGCATCATCCCAAATGTCGATTCTGGTCTTAGTTGACGCTATCGGAACTTGTCGCACTTCCATCATGGGGCCCCACGGATTTGGTGCGAGGTCAGGAAAAGGAGATTGTGCTTGACCGGCAACTGCCCAACCGAGCCCATGCTCCATCCGGCGATCGAGTTCTGCGAGTGGAACACCACGACAACGCATCAACCCTACATAATCGCTCCAGGTAAAGAGCACGATCTCGCCGTTAGTCACATTCACTCCTCACGCACCGATAAAAAGTCCACAAACAAAGGATCCCTTTTCGCGATCTGGCGGGTAGCCTAGCATCCATGACCCAGCGACTTATAGACCTTGCCGCTTCTATTCCACTCACCGACAATCACTGCCACGGCGTTGTGAGAGGTAATGTAGAGCGCGCAGATTTCGAGATTATTTCTACCGAATCTGATTGGCCGGAACCTCATGGCATGACGATTTTTGATTCACCGGTAGGAATTATGATGCGGTCACTTTGCGCACCTTTGCTTGGTTTACCGAAGCACTGTTCGCCTGATGAATACTTCTCACGTAGATACGAACTCGGGCAAGAAGAAGTCACCAAGATTCTGCTACCAACAACAGGCATTAAGACTTTTCTCGTAGATTCTGGCTTTAAGAGCGACAACGTGCTCCTTCCACACGAGATGTCCATGATCACTCCAGGAACATACGCTCGTGAAATTGTGAGATTAGAAACAGTCGCTGAGGGAATGGCGCTCAATACATCGGCAGAGAGTTTTATTCAAGATTATGCAAACGCCCTTGCCACTGCTGCAAAAGATGCTGTTGGCTTTAAATCTGTCATGGCTTATCGATACGGCTTGGATTTTGATCCAGATCGTCCCAGTAAACAAGAGGTAACAAAAGCTGCCGGCGAATGGTTAGCTGAGGTTGCTACGCAGAAGAGACCTCGGATGAATCATCCGGTTTTACTTCGCCATATTCTTTGGGAAGCAGTTGATTACAAGACCGCTATTCAATTCCATGTCGGCTACGGCGATTCAGATATCGTGATGCACAGGTGCGATCCCACTCAGATGACCGAGTTCCTACGTAGAACTGTAGATCTCGGCGTCAGCATCATGCTCTTACATTGTTATCCTTTTGTGCGTGAAGCCGGCTACTTAGCCCAAGTTTATCCGCATGTTTACTTAGACACCGGAGCGGCTGGTCACTGGACAGGCCTTTCTAGCCCCACCATCGTCGCAGAATCCGTTGAGATGGCTCCCATGAGTAAAATCCTCTTTTCATCTGATGCATTTGGCTTACCCGAGCTCTACTTTTTGGGGACGCATGTCTGGAGAGTTGCTATGGGAAACATTCTTCAGCGTTGGGTTGATGCTGATGGCCTAGGAGAGGCCGATGCGGTGAAGTATTTGAATTGGATGGCCACCGAGAACGCTCACCGTGCATACAGGCTTCTCTAAACCAACCGTACTAATTGAGTCAAGGAGTATCACTCGTGTACAACCCTGTTAATGGCAAACCAGATCGTATGCATGTTGGCGCGCGAGTGCTTGATATGCACAACTGGATTGAGATCGACAAATTTTATAATGAAGACATTTCCCTCAAGAGAAAGTTGTTGCAAGAAAGGCGCGACCGAGTATTTGTATCGACGCCAGAAGGAGATGCGGGCTCGATAGAAGTCTTAGATGAGCTTCTGGCCTATTTACCGAATCGATATCCGAACGAATGGTCAGCACCAATCTCAGTCGATCATCAACTCCATCCACTGGAGGCTGCTTCTCTGCTAGTGCAGGAAGATCTCTGCCTCATGACTCAGCGGGGGCAAGATTGGGTATTAACAGCTGGGAGCATCTGTTTTCCTAGTCGGTGGGATCCGCGGGACAAAATAGGTAAGAGTTTGCTGGGTATACACGAGCCAGTTCCTCATTATGTTGAAAAAATCGGCGTAGCAACGCAAAGCCTCTTCGACAAGATGTCAGTTGATCGTCCCATGTGGAGAGTGAACTGGACCATCATGGACACCCCCGATTTGCATCAACCAGTACCAGTGAGACGAGCAGACTCCATTAATGTCACGAAAGAAAACCTTCCAGACCATCTCTATTTTCGTCGAGAGCGCCAAACTCTGCGGAAGTTTCCCAAGAGTGGAGACATCCTTTTTACTATCCGTACCTACACAAACACGCTGGCTCAAGCAGCACTCGATTTTCCTGAATTTCGTGCAAATTTAGGAAAGACATTGGGTGGAGCCACTCCAGAAATGATCGACTATAAGGGTTGGGTAAGCATCATGAATGACATGCAGGAGTGGTCCGCCAGTGCTCTCTAACAGAATTTCCACAAATGTGATTGAGTTGCTCCTATGAAGGCGAAACTTCAACCTCTTTCCATAGTGGCCGCCGCTGGTGCTGGAGTACTTCTTCTAGTCTGTCTTTTTTGGAATGAACTTTGGAAATCACCACAGTGGGTCTGGCAATCTTTCAAGTCGTTCCAAGAAGGACTCAGTTACGAAGCTTCCAGCTACAGGCTGCTAAACATCTATTTTGTGCTCAACTCGCTTGCCTCGATGCTCGTCTTGGTGGGTCTACTTCTTCTACTCTTTGGTTCGCTCTTTAAGGTAAGAGCATTAAGGATCATTTCTGCCATAATCGGCCTCTTTTCTTTAATCATGTTCCCGTTGATTTTCATTCTTGTATTCTTAAAATTTGGTGATGGATTTGAATGGACCTTCAAGAACCAATTTTTAAATCACTATTTCCCAACAAATTACTTGGCTCCGATTTGGCTTCTGATTTTTGGAATCCTCGGGTTGAAAAAGAGATCCCCCGAAAATATTGATTCACCCTTCTCACCTACATACGCTGCTACTTTTACAGGAGAGACCACCATGCAAAATCCCACCTGGACCATCTTCTTACCCGGACAAGAGCCGCGCTCGGTCGATTACATCACCCTGCAAAGTTGGGCACAGGCAAAATTGATATCAGGTGATCTGATGGTGCGAGATGATGCATCAGGGGCCACCTACTTTCTCAAGCAGATCCCAGGGGTATTTTCCGATAAGGATTACATGACTGCGCTGCTGCTGAGCATCTTCCTTGGCGGAATTGGAATTGATCGCTTCTACCTCGGTTACACCGGACTGGGCATAGCAAAACTGCTCACTCTTGGTGGGTGCGGTGTCTGGAGCTTAATTGATCTCATTTTGATCGCGATGCGCAATATTCCAGATTCAAATAACCGCCCACTGGCGTAATTACTTTGTAAATTGCTCCAGCAGTACGCGCTTCAAGACTTTTCCGCTGGGTCCCAGTGGCATCTCGGTGACAAACTCCACGTGGCGAGGATACTTGTATGAACCAATGTGCTCTTTGGTCCATTCGATGAGTTCTCCTGCGACCACCGCACCTTCTTCGGCAACAATGACCGCCATAATCTCTTCGCCGTGAACATCATCTGGAATTCCGATGACAGCCACTTGCTTAATGCCTGGATAGCGAATGATAACTTCCTCTACCTCACGGGGATACACATTGAATCCACCACGAATGATCATGTCCTTTGTGCGATCCACGATGCTGATAAATCCTGCTTCATCTTTGATGCCAATATCTCCGCTACGGAACCACCCGTCAATGATGGCTTCGGCCGTTGCCTTCGGATTATTAAGGTAACCCTTGAAGATGTTGTGACCTCGAATAACGATCTCCCCGCGCTCACCTTGTGGAACTAGCACGATGCGATCTACGATTTCAGCATCGGCAATCTCTACATCAACACCCCAAATGGCGCAGCCCACTGTTCCTGGCTTGCGGCCGTAACGCTCTTGATTAAATGTGGCCACAGGGGATGTCTCTGAAAGTCCATATCCTTCATAGATATCAATATCAAAAACTTCTTTGACCTTCTCGATGGTTGCTACTGGAATAGCAGCACCACCACTGGCAGCCATTCGCAATGGCGGACGATCTGGGTTTGTCTTTGCTGCTTCGAGTAAAGCAATGAACATGGTGGGTACGCCCGCCATCACAGAAACCTTTTCTCTCACCATTAATTCGAGTACCGGACCTGCTTCGAATCTCGGCACCAGCACAATTGATGCTCCGACGCGAAATCCACCATTAAGAACCACCGTTTGTCCAAAAGAGTGAAAGAGTGGAAGCGCACCCAGCATGACGTCCGTCGATTTCAATTCGATAGTGTCAAAGGCAATGGTGTTTACGTTCCATAAAATATTATCGTGCGTGAGCATGGCGCCTTTCGGCTTCCCGGTAGTTCCCGAGGTGTAGAGCACGACCGCTTCATCTTGTGGATCTCGAGGAAGATAAGTGTCAAGCGGTGTGGTGGTGGCAGCTAGCGCTTCCACGCGTTCGATTCCATCGGGGCAACCATCAAGGACTCCGAGCAATTCAACGCCAGCAGCTTTTGCAGCCACCGCGCCTTCACCGAGAAGTGGAGCAGCACCAATCATGATCTTGGCACCGCAATCACGCAGGATGTACTCCATCTCATCGTGCTTGAGAAGTGAGTGCACTGGAACCACGCTTGCGCCCACGGAGAGTGCTCCGTAATAGGCGAATGCGAATTGTGGGATGTTCGGAATCAAGAGCGCAACGCGGTCTCCTGGTTCTACTCCACGAGATTTCAAGACGGCTCCGTAGCGCAGGGCTTGGCCCCAGACCGCGGCATACGGCACCCGCACGGCACCTAAAACAAGGGCATCTTTAGTGGGGAAACGACGGGCGGATTCGGCCAGGATGGAGGCCACGCTGCAACGACTACTCATGGCGCCTATCGTGGCTGAAAAACCACGTTTCGGCTAGAGGAAAGAGTGAATCTCTCCAGAGTAGATCAGGGGTAGAGGCCGCGGAGCTTATGGGCCTCAGCGACTCTTCCCACGCCAATGGCGTGCGCAGCCGTTCGCCAACTAATCCCCTTGGTATCGGATAGTTCATGCACTTCGCTGATCGCGCGCATCATCATCTTGTTGAGGCGCTCGGCAACTTCGTCCAGGGTCCAGAAATAATCCTGGTTATCTTGCACCCACTCGAAGTAGGAGACGATGACGCCACCGCTATTAGCCAAGATGTCTGGAACCACCAGGATGCCCTTGTCGTTAAGAATGTCATCTCCCGCAGGTGTGGTGGGTGCGTTTGCACCTTCCACGATAACTTTGGCGCGCACACCCAGAGAACTCTTTCCTGTCAAGGAGTCGGCAAGCGCTGCCGGAATAAGTACATCGCAATCAAAGTGCAAGAGCTCTTCATTGGTGATGCGATCAAGACCTGGGATATTTGCCAGCGTGCCATGCTCCTTAATGCCATCCCACAGTTCATCAATGGTGGCAAAACCTGTGGCTCCACCGGAAACGTCAGTAATGGCCACCACCTTCATCCCCATCTTTTCTACGGCCTTAGCAGCCCAGTAACCCACTTTTCCAAAACCTTGAATCGCAACGCGAGCGCCTTCGATGGGGATGTTGCGTGACTTCAATGCTTCGCGAGCTGCAATAGCCACACCGTCGCCCGTAGCACTGTTACGGCCGAGTGAACCTCCGAGCACGATTGGTTTACCAGTAACAACACCGGGCACTGAATACCCGGCATTCACAGAGTAGGTATCCATCATCCATGCCATGTTGCGTTCATCTGTTCCGACGTCGGGAGCTGGAATATCGCGTTCTGGTCCGATGATGGGAAGAATTTCGCTGGTGTATCGACGCGTGAGGCGTTCGTTTTCCCGCAATGAGAGCGTGCCTGAATCAACGGCGACCCCACCTTTAGCGCCACCAAAGGGGAGGTTAGTGAGGGCACACTTCCACGTCATGAGCATTGCAAGTGCGATGGTTTCATTTAGATCAATATCTGGGTGAAAACGTATCCCACCTTTGGAAGGACCGCGGGTCGTGGAGTACTGCACGCGATACCCCTTGAACATCTCTACTCGCTCGTCATCGCGACGAAGTGGCACGGCCACCTCAAGAACGCGTCGAGCAGTTGAGAGGGTGGCCCACTCACTTTCGGAGAGCCCTAAGTAGTCAACAGCGGTGCGAAGTTGAGAGAGGGCGGTAGCGAGCGGATTTTCAGCAACTGGTTCTGTAGGCATAATGAACCTCCAGAAACACTCTAGTCGATATGCAGCTCGACGTGAGTATGTTCGGTCTCCCTAATGCCAGATGAATATTTGGCTTCGTACTTGCCTGTACGCCAGATAATTACTGAAAGCGCCCAGGCTCCCACGAAAGATCCGACAATAAAGTAGCCCAACGACCCGAGGTCGATATTCGCGATGGTTTTGAAAGGTTCGTACTTGCCTATCGATGTATGTCCGGCCAACACGCTCACTAATTCGATAGTACCAATAACGAGGGCGACAAAGATGGAAAGTGTTGTGGTGGTGAGGTTGTAAAAAATCTTGCGCAGTGGGCTAGTGAAAGCCCACGAGTAGGCCTTCACCATAAAGATGCCATCAAGTGAATCCATCAATGACATGCCCGCAGCGAAAATAATGGGAAGTGCAATGATCGCTAGTGGTGGCAGGAAACCGCCCACAGTTCCCACCGCGGCAGTGGCCGAGAGACCAAGTAATGCAACTTCGGTTGCGGTATCAAAACCTAGACCGAAGAGTAGTCCGATGGGGTAGAGCTGCCACGAGTGATCGAATCCCCTGGCGAAGCGTCCCTTAAAGAATCGTTTAATCAATCCGCGATCATTAAGCATTTGGTCAAGGTGTTCGTGTGAGAACTTTCCACTTTTGGCATTGCGCCATACCTTAATAATCCCGACAAGAATTACTAGATTAAGAATTCCTACTAAGTAGAGAAAGAATCCGGAAACACTGGCGCCAATGGTGCTTCCCGCGTCTGCGAAAGAGGATTGCCATTGCACAGCTTTTTTCGCGGCGAAGGCAACAACTACTGAAAGTACCAAGACGACTGTTGAGTGGCCTAAGGAGAAGAAGAGTCCCACGCCAAGTGGCTTCTTACCCTTGGCTAACATCAAACGCGTGGTGTCATCGATGGCGGCGATGTGATCAGCATCGAAGGCATGACGTAAGCCGAATCCGTAGGCCAGGGCACCTGCGCTCGCATAAATGAGCGCACCTTTACTATCTGTAATAGCGTGATATTTCGGATTGGAATTGAAGTAGATGAAGAGACCCCAACCGACAATATGGAGCATCGCGACAAAGCCGAGTACGCCAAAGAGCGCCGGCCACTCGCTCCGATCGAACTTCAGAGCGTGGCGAAGGCTCGGACGAGTCGGGCTGGTTACGCTGGTGAGGCTCATGATGGAAGGTTAATGCAAGTCGTTTGCATCTGCATTATTTAGCGGAAGGGGCCAGTATGCGAAAGCACCTGCGCCTTGCCGCCCTGCTGGGCGCGCTCATACTCCTGCCTACCGCACTCTTACCCGCCTTTGCGGCCTCCAAACCCACCCGAGCCACAGTGAAGCTTTCCCTCATTGAACCGAGCGCGGTGCGCGGCCTGATGGCAGTCGATACCCGACCAGATCGGATCACTCTCGGATGGCTTGCACCCAGCAAGGGTCTGCCTTTCGATTCCTACCTGGTGATGTGGAGTCTCGACGGGGGCATCACCTGGAGTTCAGATCAACGCGTGACCAAGACATCTTTTTCGACGACCAATGTGGAAAGTGGAACCGCCTACACCTTCGCGGTGAGCGCATCAAATACTAAAGGTACGGGTCCGGTTTCGATGATAAATGCAAGTGCGAGTTATCCAACTCCATTACCTGTGAGTGATGCTGCACTTGTCCCGTATCAAGGTCTTGGTTTTTGGATTGATATGTACTCTTGGAGAAAGGTGCATGTTAAGAGCAAGAAGTTCACCGCAACATATCAGCCGTTCACTTGCGAGAGTATTGATGAAGCTGCGTCGTATGGTGCGCGCACACTCTTTATTCAAACAGCCATGCCCGTCGGGTCTGCAACGATCTTAGATCCAGAATATTTAGCGCAACTGATTTCATGTGCGAAACGGAACAATCTTTATGTCGTTGCTTGGTACTACCCACAATTACTTAATGTAAATCTAGATTTCACTAGGGCAGTAGCCTCTGCAAGGCTTCCTGGTGTTGACTCATTCGCTTTAGATATCGAATCACGAAAGGTCGGAGAGACCTTTGAGCGCAATAAACGCTTAATAGAGCTCTCCGATCGTTTGCATGCAGCCCTACCAGATATGGCATTAGCTGCACTGACTTACACTCCTTACAACTTAGATGTAGTCCAACCCAACACGTGGCCCTACTTCCCATGGGCGGCTCTTGCGAAGGATTTCGCAGTCTGGCAGCCCATGACGTATTGGAATGTGCGAACGGGAGAGTTAGCACGCGGCGCGGCGTACACAACCCACACCATTAACGGCGTGCGCGTACACCTCGGCCCCGAAGCGCGACTTAACGTTGTCGGAGGCCTTAGTGGTAATGGAAAAGAGGTCGTCGGCATGGTGGATTCCATGCAACTGGCTGGTCCCGGAGTCATCGGCGGGGGGCTCTATCAATGGTCACAGATGTCCTGTGCCGCCAAAAATGCGCAGTTACGGATTAACGCTTTTGACGGCAGTGGATCCCTGCGCAGCCTGCCGGCCATCGCTCCGAAGTACACGAAGTTCTGCACGCTTCGGCCAACATCTCCACCTGCGCCTTCTGCGACACCGGCTCCCACTGCCCTACCTGAGAGCGCTACCGCCACCTCCTAGGAGGAACCACTTCTGCACTCGCAGCGGGCACTTTTCAACTCTTTCCACTAGCATTTTGGTTGAGTCGTAGTAAAGATATGTCCCCAACATGGATGGAATATTTATGAAGCGCACCGGGCTATTGCTCCTCTCCATCATCGCTCTGGTATCGGTCATCATCTCTCCTGCACACGCTGATTCCATCCCAGATGAGCAATGGATCGCTCCTCTGCCAGCCGATGTCCTCACCACTCCATACTTAGGCTTTCTCGCCGATGGCATTGGCGCTGCTCCCAACTCCGGCGACTCGTATCTTTTGGGTCAGGAAGCAGACGGCACCGGCATTGGTACGAGCAATGTCTTGGCCAACCGTTGGTGTAAAGCGGTCACAGATCCTGAATGCGCAAAAGTCAAATACTTCAAATATTCGGCAACCTTAGGGTTTTGCTCCGCTACCGTCACCAATGATTGCATCACAAGCGTTGAGGCCTTTGACGCCACTGGCAAAACCCTTACTGTAAATAAAGTTAAATCCTTCTCGGGAACTAAGTATCAGCCCTTCACCGGATTTCCAACCAAAGGAATTCCAAATGGTGCCGCAGCCGAGATCGTCGAGATACCGGGCGCACCCCACTCCGGTGGCACGCAATACTTGATCGACGTTCACAATGATGGTTCCTGGCTTACTGGGACGGATAAATCACTTTCTAGAAGCTTTAACGCACAGATTTTTGGTATCAAACTAGGACCAGCACCAGCTGGAGCAGAAAAGGCTTTTCAAACAACCGCTGTATACGCGGGACAGAAACTTGGTGATAA
>JAPLBA010000010.1 GCA_026393015.1 Actinomycetota bacterium | reverse complement strand
CGTAGAACCCGTATCAGTGACATCAACAGAAGTCGTACCCGAATCAGTGACATCAACCGTGGTCACACCCGTATCAGAGATATCAACCGTGGTCGTACCAGAATCCGTGACATCAACAGTGGTCACACCAGTATCAGTGACCGTAGTCGTGGTCGTACCAGTATCAGTGGTATCAACCACCGTCGTACCGGAATCAGTGGTGCCATCAGTGTCAACAGTTGAGCTCGTACCCGTATCGGTCGTCTCCGTTGTCGTCACACCCGTATCAGTGATAACAATTTCGGTCACACCAGTATCAGCGACATCAACAGTGGTTGTACCAGTATCAGTGGTCTCGGTCGTGGTTGAGCCAGTATCGGTGACCTCAGAAGTGGTCGTACCAGTCTCAGTAACCTCAGTGGTTGTGGTACCAGTATCGGTATAGACGATTGTGGTCGAACCGGTATCGGTGCAGATTATGTCAATCGTTCCGGTCTCGGTGTCCGTCGTAGTCGTCGTACCGGTTTCAGTAACTTCGCTCGTAGAAGTACCCGTATCAGTGACCTCAGTCGTGGTCGTGCCTGTATCGGTGACCACAGTAGAAGTCGTGCCTGTATCGGTAACCACAGTGGAGGTTGAACCTGTGTCGGTGACCATCGTGGTAGTGGTGCCGGTAGCCGTGACGTCGCTCGTGGTCGTGCCAGAATCGGTTGTAACCGTCGAGGTGGTACCGGTATCCGTAGTACTACCAGTGTCGACCGTCGAGCTTGTGCCAGTGTCCGTTGTTACCGTTGAAGTGGTACCAGTATCGGTCGTGACCGTTGAAGTGGTACCAGTATCGGAGGTGACGGTTGAGGTGACACCAGTATCGGTGACCGCAGTCGAAGTTGTACCAGTGTCGGTAGCCGTGGTTGTGGTTGTACCCGTGTCAGTGGTTGTGCTCGTCGTGGTTCCTGTATCCGCAATCGTCATCGTTGACGTACCGGAGGTATCAGTCGTAGTGGAGCTCACACTTCCGCCGGTAGACACGGTGGTAGTTGTGCCGCCAGATGATGCTGAAACACTGCCATCCGAAAAAGCAGAGGTGGTTGCGCCACTAGGCGCGATCACAGAAGTAGAACCACTAGGAGCAACAACCAAAGTGGTGTTGCTAGCGGTTTGAACAACGGTCGTGCCATCCGTGAGAACAGTGCTAGCTAGAACATCGCTTGCAGCAACTGGAGTAACGGTGACGACTGGAGCAGCATTCTCTGACACAACGGTCTTGACAGTCACTGCGTCCGGGGAGACAGCAGTGATAGTGATAATTCTGTCGGAGGAAACGTTTGCTTGAAGAGTATTTCCGGTCATTTCAGCCGCAATGGACGTCGTACCATCGGGGTTTGCGACCAAAGTGATGATCATGCCCTCAGGATCAGTGGCGAGCGCAGATACCGTGCCATTGGGGTCAACGGTGGAAGAGATAGCAGTGCCGTTCGAAGCTTGGGCTACAGAGACGACGGCATCGTTTGCTGCCTTCGTGACTTCGGCAACAGGCTTTGCAAGAGCGGCATATGCTGCCAAGCGATAATCGCGGGGGGCGATTATTTGCGTGGAGTCGTCGTCTTTTGCGTCTTTTGCTTTGCCCACAGCCGCGGCGGTTTTTGCCTCTACAGCCGCGTCGGCTTTGGCCTCTGCAGCGGCTACCTTTGCTTCCGCTTTCGCTTCTGCAGCGGCAAGTGCTTTGGCCTCAACGGCTGGGTCTGGGTGCTTGACGGGAGCGACGTGCTTAACAGGAGGGGCAACAGGTGGCTTCACTACTGGCGGCGCATGGCGCACGGCAGCGGGAACGCTACGTGAGGCGGCAGCTTGAGCGGCTTTTGCCTGTGAAACTACTGCCTTGTGCGGGGCAGCACTGCGTGAGCCTCCGCTTGATGCGTCCTTGCTTGACGATCCGCCGCTTGGTCCCCGTTTTGCCATGTCCGTGTTACCTTCCGTAGTTGGATAGATCCCGATATTTTGTTAATAGTACTTGTACTTTGACGAGCCAATTTCCTCGTCTTGTGGGGCAACGTAAGTGCCCTATACATACTTGTAAAGCGAAATACGGCAAATTTTAAAAATATTTTTGGGGATTTTAAATTACATTCTTGTAGTTCTTCTGAGGTGCTGGGTAAACCCCACTTTTACGTGATGGTTAGCCCCAAACTAGGTGCTGGCTAACCCCAAACGTTCACTTCCCCGGACGAAAAAATACTTTGAGCCGGTCTCACTATGTTCCCCTGCCCGTGTCCTACATATAACCTGTACCCCATGACAAACACTGGAACACCTAGAAATTACGGAGGCGGCTCACTAGGGCCCAACCTGAAGACTCTTGAGGATCTCGAAAAGCCGCCCTCTTTTTTTAAAAAGCAGCGCTATCGCTTCGATAACACCCTAGCTAAGGGTGCCAAGGCAATGATTACTTGGCTTCTCGTCGCAGCGGCGATCTCGAGCATTCCTTTCACCATTGCTCTTCGACTTCTCCCAACGAAAACCCACGACAACATTCTCTCTAACGAGGCCGGATCGAAGGGGTTTCTGAGAATCCTTGATGATTACTGGCAGAGCTTCTACGCAGTACTAGGCAAGGGTGGCTTTAAGACCAACACCTGGGATGCCCGCGCTTTCACCATCCTGGTCACCGTATTTAGCCTGGTAATCGCAAGCACCCTCTTTGCCTTCATCACTGCCACAGTCAATAAGCGCATTGCAGATTTGAAGAAGGGGAAGGGGCCGGTATACGAGAGCGGTCACACAACCATCCTTGGTTGGGGTCCACAGGTCTTTCCAATCTTGCAGCAATTAGAAGTTGCAAATGCCAATAAGCCCAGCACCGCGCTCATTATTTCTTTAGTTGCCCGCGAAACTATGGACGACGAAATCAAGCTCCGTGTAGGTGAGTTGAAGAATACAAAGATCATCACGAGAAATGGTGATCCTTCAAGCCCTCGCGTTTTGGCTCAAAGCAGCATCAATAATTCCCGAAGTGTGATCGTTCTTGGAAACAAGGGTCCATCGGCAGCGACAACTGCAGTTCTTTCGGTGTTAGCAAACATTGGTATGACGGGCAAGGTGTCCATCGTTGCCGACGTCAATGATGCAGCAACTGCTGAAGCTCTCTATAAGTCAACGGGGGGTAACGTCCTTGCTGTGCGCTCTGAGGAGCTCATCGCTCGAGTAACTGCGCATGCAATTCGCCAACCCGGCTTGGCTGCCGTCTACCTAGATATGCTGGACTTTGAAGGCGATGAGATCTACTTCGCTAACGTTCCAGCAGTTATCGGTAAGACTTTCGGCGAGGTCATCACTGGGCTCGGTGAAAGCAGCGCCATCGGCATTCGCCACTCGGACGGCTCAGTAAACATTACGCCTCCCGTCGAAACGATTATTGCTGATGGCGATCAGATCATCGCGATCGCAAAAGATGACGATAAAATTCTTTGGGCTGGAGATAGTTCGGATCTATCAGGCATTAAAGCGCTCACACAAGTGGGAGATCGTAGCAATGCTAATCCGGATAAAATCCTCATTATTGGCTGGAGCCCGATGGCCAAGCAGGTTGTTTTGGAACTTGGTAATTTCGGAGTTCCTGGATCAACAGCACTTGTCTTCGCGCAAACTTCGAAAGTAACCGCTGACGAACTCAAAGGATTGGAAACAACTAACCTCACCGTCACCGCCAAGGGAACGACCGGCGACATCGACGAACTTATCGAGGTTATTAACTCGCAAGAGTTCAATCACATCGTCATATTTGGTTACCGAGGCAAGACCATTACGCCAGCTGAGTCAGATGCCTTGACACTGCTTACCATGCTCGAAGTGAATCACGTCAAGAATCTCCCCGGTTCATTAGTTGCAAATGCACGTGTTATCGCTGAGATTCAAGACAGTAACAATGTGGAACTCGCTCGAGTCGTCGTGGTGGATGATCTTGTTGTCAGCGATCGCCTCGGCAGCCTCATGATGTCTCAGCTCTCGGAGTCTCCTGGTCTTTATCATGTGTTCGAGGAACTCTTTGGACCAGAGGGAACATTCCTGAGTTCTAAACCAGTTCAGAGTTATGTACCCCTCGATGTTGAGACCACATTTGCAACTCTGGTAGCTGCCGGTCGTAGTCGTGGCGAAGTTGTCATCGGCTACCGCCAACCTGATGCAAGTGATCCAACGAACCCTACTGTTGGAATCCACGTCAACCCTGCCAAGAGCACGGTGTTGACTCCGACCGATGGCACCTACGCCATCGTGATCGGTCCGCTCGAATAAGCGACAAGTTGAAAAATGAGGGCCGGGCTCACGCTCGGCCCTCATTTTTTTTGCAACATGGGGATTGTGCGTAATATGACGACTGATATACGATTGAGGTATGTCTCTCTCCCTCGCTGACTTTGGCGACCAAATACTGGTCTCCCCCGGTCGAGAAGGTGCTGAATCCCTCGCTGACCAGGCCTACTTCGCTATTCGTGAACTAATCGTCACGCTGGAACTCGCCCCGAGCTCGGTGATCAGTGAGGCCGCTCTGATGGAACGCCTCAGTATGGGACGCACCCCCATCAGAGAAGCCATGCGCACCTTGGCCCACGAACATCTGATCGATGTCTACCCACGTCGCGGAGCATTTGTTGCCGGGATAGATACCCGAGATCTGCGAGCGCTTTCTGAGATCCGTGCACTGCTTGAACCTGAGGCTGCTCGCTACGCCGCCGAGCGCTCCACCGAGAGTGATCGCGCTCAAACGAATGCACTCCTCGCCGAACTCACACACCTCAGCGGAAAACCCAATCACCGCAACTTGATTCAACTCGATCAACGGATTCACCATCACATCTATGCAAGTGCACACAATGACTTCCTGGCGCAGATGTGTGAACGGATCGCGCTCAAACGAATGCACTCCTCGCCGAACTCACACACCTCAGCGGAAAACCCAATCACCGCAACTTGATTCAACTCGATCAACGGATTCACCATCACATCTATGCAAGTGCACATAACGATTTCCTCGCTCAGATGTGTGAACGCCAGTACATGCATGCGCTCCGCATCTGGTTCCTTGCACTTGATCGCGTTGAAAATCTGGCAGAAGCAGTACTAGAACACCAAGCATTACTCGATGCAATTCGAGATGGCGATGCAAATCGCGCAGCGAAAGAAATGTCCACGCATATCAATGGTTTTGAAGCATCACTTCGGAAAGTTATCTAACAGAGGGAAGGCCACACACATGTCATCTCAGTCATCTCAGTCATCACTGCCAAGCAATGCAAAAGCCGTCGTCATCGGTGGCGGAATTGTCGGCAACAGCATCGTCTACCACTTAGCGCGTCTGGGCTGGCGCGATCTAGTGCAGATTGACAAGGGACCTTTCCCTAATCCAGGTGGCTCAACGGGACACGCATCAAACTTCATCTTTCCTACCGATCACTCAAAAGAGATGACGCACATCACCCTGGACAGCATGAAGCAATATAAGGAGCTTGGTGTCTTTACAGAGTGCGGTGGCTTCGAAGTGGCTCGCACCCCAGAGCGCATGCAAGAGTTGCACCGACGTATGTCGTCTGCAAAATCTTGGGGAGTGAACGATTCGCGCATCGTGACCCCCGCAGAGGTGAAGGAACTCGTTCCTTATATCGATGAGACCATCATTCTCGGCGCCTTCTATACGCCTTCAGTTGGTGTCGTAGATTCCGTACGCGGTGGCACGATCATGCGCGAGCGCGCACAAGAAATGGGCGCCCTTCAATCTTTCGGCAATACCGAAGTGCTCAGCATGAAGGTCGAGAACGGCCGTATTAAGAGCGTGATTACCGATAAGGGTGAGATTGAAGCCGATTTCGTAGTCATCGCTACCGGATGCTGGAGCCCCAAGCTTGCTGCCATGGCTGGCGCTGCTATTCCACTCACTCCAGCAGTGCACCAGATGAAGGACATCGGACCAGTACCGCGCTTCAAGGATGCCAAGGGAGATATCGAACACCCCATCGTGCGCGACATGGATACCAACATGTACGAGCGTCAACATGGTTCCGGCCTCGAAGTAGGTTCATACGCCCACCGCGCGATTCTTTATACACCTGAAGATTTGCCATCTAACGCGCAAGCTGCGCTCTCACCCACCGAGTTCCCCTTCACTCAAGAAGATTTCGATCTACAAGACGAGCAAGCACTCGAATTGATGCCAGAAATTGTGGGCGATGAGTCAGTGGGCGAGAAGTACGCCATCAACGGAATCCTTTCGCTCACCCCAGATGGCATGCCCATCGTCGGTGAAACTCCTGAGGTAAAGGGCTTGTGGAGTGCGGCCGCTGTCTGGGTAAAAGAAGGACCAGGAGTAGGCAAGGCACTTGCAGAGTGGATGGTGCTCGGCGAATCAGAGATCGACATGCACTCATCTGACATCGCTCGTTTCCACGAACACCAAAAAGCTACCTTCCACATTAAGGAACGCACAGCCGAAGGCTTCAATAAGACTTATGGCATCGTGCACCCAGCTGAGCAATGGTCTAGCAATCGAGATGTCCGCCTCTCGCCTTACTACGAGCGCGAGAAGGCACTTGGTGCGGTCTTCTTTGAAACTGTCGGCTGGGAGCGTCCATTCTGGTATGAATCCAATAAAGATCTTCTCGCAAAATTTGGCGATGCCGTCATGCCACGTAGTGCAGAGTGGGATTCACGTTGGTGGTCGCCGATCATCAACGCTGAGCACCTACAAATGCGCGAAAGCGCCGGCCTCGTTGATCTCACCGCGTTCGCTATCTTCGATGTCACTGGTCCTTCAGCACTCGATGTAGTGCAACGCGCAGCTGTGCGCCAAATGGATGTGGCTATCGGCAAAGTTATCTATACACCTATTCTCTCGGAGCGCGGTGGGTTTAAGTCTGACCTCACCATCATGCGCCTCGCACACGATCAATTCCGCGTAGTCACCGGTGGTGCACACGGTATGGCAGATAAAAAGTGGTTTAGCGATTTGCTTCCCACCGATGGAAGCGCGCAAATTAACGATCGCACTACCGCCTACACGACGCTCGGTATCTGGGGTCCCCTTGCCCGCAAGATTCTCAGCACGCTCACTAAAGACGATCTCTCACACGAAGGTTTTCCCTTCGGAACCTGCCGCATCATCGAGATGGGACCACTACGAGTACTTGCTTCACGTATCTCTTACGTAGGTGAACTCGGTTGGGAGCTCTACGTACAGATGGAACAGGGAGCAAAACTCTGGGATCTCGTCATGGATGCCGGAAAGCCACACGGGCTCATACCTGCAGGTATTGGCGTCTATGGCACTACTGGACGTCTTGAGAAGAGTTACCGTGCCTACGGTGCCGAACTCGAAACGGAGTACAACGTGGTCGAAGCCGGAATGCAGACTGCGAAACTTAAAGCGCAAGAGTTCGTTGGCAAAGCAGCCCACCTCAAGCACCGCGAAGAAGATCCCGCTGCGATTCTCTGCTCGCTTACCGTTGATGATCACACCAGCAAGAGTGGCGAGAAGCGTTACATGCTTGGGCGCGAGCCCATCCTCACTCCCGATGGCGGCATCATCACCGATTCACATGGTCGTCGTTCATACGTCACCAGCGCGGGAAGTGCCCCATCACTTGGTAAGCACGTACTCATCTCTTATCTACCACCTCAGCACGCAAAAATCGGCGAGAAACTAGTGGTGGAATACCTCGGTGAGCATTACCCCGTCACAGTTGCCAGCGTTTCATCAACGCCACTCTTCGATGCTAAGAACGAACGGATCATGTCCTGATGGATGTACTTGTTTGTATTAAGCGCGTGATTCTTGCGGGCAATACTTTCGCCCTCAACGAGGATCACACAGATATCGATACTCGCCACCTCGGATACACGCTGAGCCCGCATGAGGAGTCAGCCGTGGAAGCTGCTGTTCGGCTCAATGAAGAGTTCGGTGGCACCACCACGTTGCTCACTTTGGGACATCTGGATTCAGAGGAGCAGATTCGTAGCCAGATGGCGATCGGTCCCGATCGAGCCATTGTGTTAGAGACCGATGGCAGTGAATGGGATCCGCAAGCAACTGCCAATGTGATCATCGAAGCAATTAAGAAAGAAGAGACCAAGTTTGATGTCATCATCTTCGGATCGGAATCTGCCGATACCGCTGGATATCAGACGGGTATTCGAGTTGCCCACGCTCTTGGCCTCCCAATCGTCACAAACGTCAAAGGACTCAAAGTAGAAAATGGCATTGCTCGTTGCGAGCGCGCAGTCGGAAATATGCGTGAAATCTACGAGGTGTCTCTACCTGCTGTGCTCACGGTAAGAGATGGCATTGCTATCCCGCGCTATCCATCGGTTCCAGGTCGCATCAAGGCACGTAAGAAGCCGATGGATGTTTTCCAAGTTGAAAAACCTGCTGCAAAGATCGAAAAAGTTAAATTGGAGTTGCCTCCAGTGAAAGCAAAGGGCGCCACCATGCTCTCTGCGGATGCCGCCGGTGCTCAAAAGCTTGTCGAAATCTTCCGTGAGATTGGAGTCCTCTCATGATCCTGGTATTTATTGATCACGATCGCGGAGTTATCGACGACATTTCTTTGCAAGGAATCACTTTTGCTCGTTCACTTGATTCAAGCATCGAAGCAGTTGTGGTGGGCGGCGAAGCAAATGCTGCGCTCCTTGGAGAGTATGGCGTCACCAAGATTCATCACGCCACCCATGCATCGCTTACGGATTACACCCCGCAGGCAGTTGGCCGCGCTGTTGCTGAGGTGGTGAAGAGCGCGTCGCCTAGTGCCCTCATTACCGGCGGTACTCCTCGAGGTAATGAGGTGCTTGCACACGTAGGCGCCATGCTCGATCTTCCAGTGGTCACTGATTGCTCGGAGATCGATTTGGGAGCTAGCACTGTGAAGCGGATGCGTTGGGGTGGAAACCTCATCGAGCACGCCAAGGTGCACACTTCGATGATGATCGCCTCGATCTTTCCTCACCAGATCGCCGCAACTCCTGCGCCTGCGAGCGCAGAAGTAATCGCCTTCACACCGGAACTCACTGCCCAAGACACCTTGGTAAAGATTATCGATCGCACGGGCGAGGCCGCCGGTGGCGTCACACTTGCCGAAGCGAAAGTCATTATCTCTGGCGGTCGTGGGGTCGGAGAAGATTTCACACTCATCGAAAGCCTTGCCGGATTACTCGGTGGCGCGGTCGGATGCTCGCGCGTTGTGACTGCTGCTGGTTGGCGTCCACATGCCGAGCAAGTAGGGCAGACTGGGACCAAAGTCGCACCAGATCTCTATATCGCCTGCGGAATCAGTGGCGCTACGCAACACATCGCTGGATGTAAGAATAGTAAGACGCTCATTGCCATCAACACCGATGGCGATGCGCCGATCATGTCGTATGCCGATTACGCAATCGTGGGCGACTTGCATCAAATCCTTCCCGCGATCATTGCGGCCACTCAAGCCGCGAAAGGCTAAACATGTCCGACATCGAAATCGCTCAAGCTGCCACGATGCTTCCGATCAACCAGATCGGTGAGAAGCTTGGAATTCCAGCAGAAGCGCTCGAGCCATACGGCCATTACAAAGCCAAGATCTCACTCGATTACCTCGCGAAACTTCCAGAGCGTCCACACGCGAAATTGATTTTGGTCACCGCAATCAGCCCCACACCAGCGGGTGAAGGAAAGACCACGACGACTGTGGGCTTAGGCGATGGGCTCACCAAGATCGGCAAGAACGCACTCGTCTGTTTGCGCGAGCCATCACTTGGTCCAGTCTTCGGTATGAAGGGCGGCGCCGCTGGTGGTGGGTATGCACAGATCGTGCCGATGGAAGATATCAATCTCCACTTCACTGGCGACTTCAACGCCATCGCGCTGGCTAACAACTTGCTAGCAGCACTTTTGGATAATCACATTCACCACGGCAATGCTCTCGACATCGATGTTCGCCGAATCACCTGGAAGCGCGTGGTTGATATGAACGATCGGGCGCTCCGCGACATCGTGGTCTCACTCGGCGGGCCAGGAAACGGATACCCACGAGAAGATGGTTTCGACATTGTGGTGGCCTCCGAGGTGATGGCGATTTTCTGCCTGGCAACATCACTCGAGGATCTCAAGCGTCGCCTCGGAAATATCGTGGTTGCCTACACTCGCGAACAGAAGCCAGTGCTGGCACGCGATCTCAATGCAGATGGCGCGATGACCGTGCTTCTCAAAGATGCATTCGCTCCCAACCTTGTGCAAACGCTTGAGAACACTCCAGCAATAGTGCACGGCGGACCTTTCGCAAATATTGCGCACGGATGCAACTCCGTCATCGCCACCACATCCTCGATGAAGCTCGCCGATTACGTAGTGACGGAAGCAGGCTTCGGTGCCGACCTTGGCGCAGAGAAGTTTGTTGACATTAAATGTCGCAAGTCTGGTTTGCGTCCATCAGCTTCCGTAATTGTGGCCACCATTCGCGCACTTAAGTTCCACGGTGGAGCTGCAAAAGATGAACTCACCAAGGAGAACCTCGCGGCTCTCGAAGCCGGTTTGGTAAATCTCGAGCGTCACATCCGTAATGTGCGCGACGTTTACGGCATTCGCACCATCGTTTCTATCAATCACTTTA
>JAPLBA010000103.1 GCA_026393015.1 Actinomycetota bacterium | reverse complement strand
GGTGGGATCATTGGTCACCAACTCACCAATTCCGGTGACTACCGTAGAACTCATTTCTATCCCTCGTTGAGAGGTGCGTGCTCGTGCATAGGAATGCGCACCCCGCGCTCCTGCGCTACTTGCTCAGCAAGTTCATACCCTGCGTCTACGTGGCGAATGACGCCCATTCCCGGATCATTGGTAAGTACTCGACGTAATTTCTCACCCGCAAGCGCGGTGCCATCGGCCACGCTCACCTGGCCGGCATGAATGGAACGGCCGATGCCTACGCCGCCGCCATGGTGAATCGAAACCCATGAAGCACCAGAAGCGGTGTTGATTAACGCATTGAGCAAGGGCCAGTCTGCGATGGCGTCTGAACCATCGAGCATTGATTCAGTCTCACGATAAGGAGAAGCCACCGAACCGCAATCTAGATGATCTCGACCGATGACGATGGGGGCTTCCACTTCACCTTTAGCAACCATGTCATTGAAGCGTTCGCCAGCAAGATGTCGCTCTCCATATCCAAGCCAGCAGATACGCGCCGGCAAGCCTTGGAAGGCCACCTTTTCAGAAGCTTTCTTCATCCATCGCGCGAGGGGTTCGTTCTCTGGAAAAAGTTCGAGCACCGCTTTATCGGTGGCCGCAATATCTTTCGGATTTCCAGAGAGCGCGGCCCAGCGAAATGGTCCTTTACCCTCGCAGAAGAGTCGCAGAAGAGTGGACGAATATAGGCCGGCACGAAACCAGGGAAGGCAAAGGCGCGGTCATAGCCGCCAAGTTTGGCTTCCCCTCGAATGGAATTCCCGTAATCAAATACTTCGACGCCGGCATCCATAAAGCCCACCATCGCTTCCACTTGCTTGACCATCGAAGCGCGTGCACGCAATGTGAAATCTTCTGGATCTTTCTCGGCCATAAAGTGCCAGTCATCTAATTCAATGCCTTCAGGAAGGTATGAGAGCGGATCATGTGCCGATGTTTGGTCGGTGACAATATCGATCTCTATGCCACGGCGAAGTAACTCAGGGAAAATTGTTGCCGCGTTTCCCAGCACGCCAATACTGAGAGCCTTGCGTGCCTTCTTCGCATCAAGTGCCAACTTGATTGCCTCATCTAGATCGGCACACCAGATATCGAGATAGCGGTGGTCGACGCGACGTTGCAGGCGAGTGGAATCAACATCGACACAGAGACATACGCCATCGTTCATCGTGATAGCAAGTGGTTGTGCGCCACCCATTCCGCCAGCGCCGCCTGTGAGGGTAAGTGTGCCAGCGAGCGTGCCACCAAAGCGCTTATTAGCTATTGCCGAGAAAGTCTCATACGTTCCTTGCAAGATTCCTTGCGTTCCGATGTATATCCACGATCCGGCCGTCATTTGGCCGTACATCATGAGACCCAGCGCTTCTAACCGGCGAAACTCTGGCCACGTAGCCCAATCCCCCACCAAGTTTGAATTAGCGATGAGCACACGAGGCGCCCATTCATGGGTCTGCATGACGCCGACTGGACGACCCGATTGCACCAACATCGTTTCATCAGCTTTGAGCGTTGTGAGAGTACGGACGAGTGCATCAAAGGATGCCCAGTCGCGCGCTGCTTTACCAGTGCCGCCATAGACGACGAGATCATCAGGGCGCTCCGCGACCTCTGGATCAAGATTGTTTTGCAGCATACGAAGCGCTGCTTCTTGTTGCCAGCCCAAAGTGGAGAGAGTGGTACCGCGCGCGGCCCGGACAGGGCGTGGACCAGGTCCGGCCCCAGGCAAAGAGTGAGGAGCGCTGCTCATACAAGTTCTCCAATTTCTCTTTCAACTGCCGTGAGTAATGCTTGGCTCTTCACCATTTCCACCGTGGCTTCGATCTCTGGCGTCAGCCAACGATCTGTTCCAGGCCCTTGCACCTTCGCACGTAGCACCTTGAGAGCTGCGCCAGTGCCCGGTGATGGAAGGAGTGGTGTGCGCATATCGATCGCGCGACCGGCCGTCATGATTTCGATTGCGATCACTCGAGCAAAAGCATCTACGGCGCGACGCAACTTGCGACCCGCATGCCAACCCATCGATACATGGTCTTCTTGCATTGCACTAGACGGAATGGAATCAACCGATGCCGGTGAAGCGAGGCGCTTCATTTCGGAAACCAAGCCAGCTTGCGTGTATTGCGCAATCATGAGGCCGCTATCTACCCCTGGGTCATCGGCTAAGAAAGGATTGAGACCAAATGAGCGGGACTTATCGAGCATACGATCGGTGCGACGTTCAGCCATAGATGCCACATCTGCAATCACGATTGCCAAGAAGTCGAGTACATATGCCACCGGAGCGCCATGAAAGTTTCCATTGCTGCGAACCCGGCCATCGGGAAGCACCACCGGATTATCGATAGCGCTGGCCAATTCACGCGATGCGATGAGCCGCGCATGATCCACAGTGTCTCGTGCGGCGCCTGCAACTTGAGGAGCACAACGAAGCGAGTACGCATCTTGTACACGGGTGTCATCATGCCCAGCGTGTGATTTAACCAGTGGAGATTCTCCTAGAAGGTGACGAAGATTCTTTGCAGAAAGACCCTGACCTACTTGCGGACGAAGTGCGTGCAGTTCCTCGGCAAAAACTTGGTCGGTTCCAAGAAGTGCTTCGATGCTCATCGCGGTCGAGATATCAACGGTCTTGAGTAGGGCATCAATATCGTTTATTGCCATGATCAACATACCGAGCATGCCGTCTGTTCCGTTAATAAGTGCGAGTCCTTCTTTAGCTACAAACTCAACGGGCGTAATGCCAGCGTCTTTTAACGCATGCGCTGCATCAACAACTGTGCCATCTTCAAGGCGCACATCGCCTTCACCCATCACTGCGAGCGCACATGTGGAGAGCGGCGCGAGATCTCCGGAGCAGCCGAGAGATCCGTACTCTCGGACGAGCGGAGTGATGTGGGCATTCAAAAGAGCGGCGTACGTATCTGCGGTAGTGGCGCGAATACCAGTACGTCCTGTGCACATCGTAGAAAGCCGAAGAGCCATCATGGCTCGTACCACTTCGCTCTCGACTGGCTCCCCCGAACCAGCGGCATGCGAACGAATGAGAGAGCGCTGCAGCTGCGCGCGCATCTCGGGATCGATGTGCTTGGTTGCCAATGCGCCAAAGCCGGTGGAAATTCCGTAAGCGGGGGTAGGGCTGGCCGCGAGTTGATCAACAGTTGCGCGTGAGGCCTCCATGGCACTAAGAGCCTGCGTTGAGATCTCTACCTTTGCTCCGTGACGAGCAATAGCAACCACATCTGTCGGAGAGAGTCCTGGGATCCCGATCACTACCGTGCTACTCCGATCACTACCGTGCTACTCATACCGCTCCTTATAGACGTGCCTATCGCACCTCTCAGTACACTAGCCGAGCAATCAGAGCTACGGGAGCGGGTCTCGCATCATGGAACTCCATCACGACCCACGTTGGCCACGAGCCAACGATTGGTTCAAAGACGGGCTGAAATCAGCTGATTTGGGCCTTCTGGGCGTCGGCACCCATACGAGCGCTGTCACTCCTAATAACTCTCATATGACCCCTGCAGCGGTTCGTGCAGCCCTTGCTCGCTACTCCACCTGGTCGGCCTCCCACGCAATAGATTTTGCCGATCACATTTCCGGGTCAGATTTAGGAGACGTAACCGATCCTGACGGGCCCGAGGGCGAAGTGCGAGTCATCCAAAAGGTCAGCGAAGCGCTACCTGGCACTCAATTACTTGTTGCACTTGGCGGCGATAACGCGATGACTTTTTCCGCTGCCAGCGGAGTTGCAGGCGGAGTTGCAGGCGGAGTGGGAGGTTTTGAACACTTGGGCTTGGTGACACTCGATGCTCACTATGACGTAAGAGACGGCATCTCAAATGGCTCGCCGGTTCGCCGATTAATCGAAGCCGGACTCAGAGGCGAGAAAGTCGTCCAAATCGGGATTAGTGATTTCGCAAATTCTAAGGAGTACGCCGCCCGAGTGAAGGATTTCGGGATCACCGTGATTCGACGTGACGAGATGCGTGGGC
>JAPLBA010000026.1 GCA_026393015.1 Actinomycetota bacterium | reverse complement strand
ATGTAGTACATGCACTCGGGCACCTGTGCGTCGTGCTTCTCGAATGACTTGTGCGATGGCTTCGTTCTCCGCACCCTTTGGCCTCGATGCAAGAAATTCCTGGTAATCGCGTGATCCTGCGCGAGTGGAATCCTCGATAACGTGTGCATCCTCTGCGTGCACCACCATAAGACCATCAACTTTCGCGAGGATCTCTAACGCTTCAGCGAACTCAACTTCGGTGGTTGCTGGAAATTCATCAACTCCAGAATGAAGCAAGAAGCATTTGAATCCGAATACACCGGCATTGTGTAGCGGAATAAGGTCTCCAGTATTTCCTGGAATAGATCCGCCCCAGAAACCCACATCGACCGAAGTTTTTCCTAGCGCTGCTTCTTTCTTCGTGTTGAGAGCTGCAACTGATGTGGTGGGAGGAATGCTATTGAGTGGCATATCGATCACGGTAGTGACGCCGCCTGCCGCAGCTGCTTTGGTGGCGGTCTCGAAGCCTTCCCACTCTGTGCGACCAGGTTCGTTGATGTGCACATGCGTATCCACGATGCCCGGCATGATTACGCCAGAAAGTGTGAAGTCTTGGTCGCAATCAAAATGTGCGTCGAATTCGGAGACCGCGACGAACTTTCCGTTGCTCACTGCCAGAGCCGCGCTTCGTTCTCCTTCCGGTGTCACCACTCGTAAAGAACGAAGAACGAGATCGCAATTCATTTAGTCGATCATCTCGAGTGCTGGCAATGTGAGGAAGTCGACGTATACGTCATCAAGACATACTCGTGCAAAGAGTTGTGCCGCTTCCGCCAATTTCTTTGGGTCAAATCCCGCAGCCTCAAGGCGTGCTACCTCAGTATTCAGAGCCTCTTGTACTAATTCTTTGGTGGCAATTCTCGAGGTATCTGAGTAAGTGACCGCGTTCCTCACTTGTTGCCAGATTTGCGAACGCGAGATCTCTGCGGTGGCGGCATCTTCCATCAAATTGTGAATAGATGCGGCGCCATTGCCGTCGAGCCAAGCGGCCAAGTATTGCAAGGCAATATCAATGTTCTGGTGTAATCCCGCTTCGCTTACTGACCCAGGAGTTTGATCCACTGATAGCAATTGTGCGGCGGTGACGTTTACCTCGGGGCGTAGCCGAGCCACTTGGTTAGGTCGGTCTCCCAGCACTGTGGTGAAAATATCTGCGCAGAGCGAAACAAGATCAGGATGTGCTACCCAAGAACCATCGAAACCATCGTTTACTTCACGATTCTTATCGGCACTTACTTTTTCGATGGCAATCTTGTTGACTGCTTCGTCTTTACGGCTGGGGATGAAGGCGGCCATGCCACCCATCGCGAAAGCTCCACGCTTATGACACGTAGAAACCAGCAAGTCTGTATATGCGCGCATCATGGGAGCCGTCATGGTCAATGAAGCGCGATCCGGAAGCACAAACTTCACGCCCGCATCCCGGAAATTCTTCACAATAGAAAATAGGTAATCCCAGCGACCGGCGTTAAGTCCACTCATATGATCTTTTAGCTCGTAGAGGATCTCTTCCATTTCAAATGCGGCCGGGATAGTTTCAATGAGAACAGTGGCGCGAATAGTTCCTTGCGCAATTCCAAGTACTTTCTGTGCTTCAACAAAAATGTCATTCCATAACCGTGCCTCGAGGTGGCTCTCCATCTTTGGCAAATAGAAGTAGGGACCAGAGCCGCGCGCGATGAGCTCTTTTGCGTTATGGAAGAAGTGCATCCCAAAATCAAAAATGGCGGCTACAACTGGGCGATTATTTTCTGTGAGATGTTTTTCATCGAAGTGCCAACCCCGTGGGCGCACCACGAGCGTCGCTAATGGACCCTCTTTCAGCGCGTAATTCTTTCCTTCTGGCGAAGTAAAGGAGAGGCTCTTTCGCGCGACTCCTTGCAGCACTACTTGCCCCTCGACCACGTTCTTCCAGTGGGGGGTATTGGAATCCTCGAGGTCAGCGAGCCAGACCTTAGCTCCCGAGTTAAGAGCGTTGATTGCCATCTTGGGATCTGTAGGTCCAGTGATCTCCACCCGGCGATCGAGGAGATCTGTAGGAGCCTGAGCCACCTGCCACTGCGCGCTTCGAATATGGGCGGTTTCGGGGAGGAAATCCAGGCTCTGCCCAGCAGCCAGTTGCTTTCGGCGAGTGAGACGGGCACCGAGGAGTGCGTCCCGACGTTCATGGAAGAGGCGATCTAAATGGAGCACGAATTCCAATGCGTCAGCGGTAAGGACCTGGTCGGCCCCTACGACACTCGAAGGTGCAACTGTCATTTCTTTAACCCTTCCTCGGCAATCTTTCGGACGGCACTGGCGACAGCAGGTGCGACTGCAGCATCGAAAACGCTCGGCACAATGAAGCTCTCATTAAGTTGCTCTGGTTTCACGCAGGCCGCAATTGCCTCCGCGGCCGCTACCAACATTTCGTCGGTGATCTTTGAGGCGCCGGCGTCGAGCAATCCACGGAAAATTCCAGGGAAGGCAAGTACGTTATTAATTTGATTTGGATAATCGCTGCGACCAGTTGCCACCACGCGCGCATGCTTGCGGGCAATGAGTGGATCAATTTCTGGATCTGGGTTTGAGAGGGCAAAGACGATGCCGTCCTTTGCCATTGCTTCGACAGCTTCTTCACTCAACACATTAGGTGCGCTTACTCCAATGAAAATATCGGCGCCCTTCATGGCACCTGTGAGATCGCCAGAGAACTTTGATTGATTAGTATTTTCTGCAAGCCATTGGCGAGCGGAGTCAAGATTTGCACGCCCGTCGTAGATCGATCCTTTGCTATCGAAAGCGATAATGTTACTTGCGCCAGAAAGCATCAACAGCCGGAGAATAGCTACGCCTGCCGCACCCGCACCATTGAGCACGATCTTTACCTTTGAAAGGTCCTTATTTACCAGGCGCAGCCCATTAATCAACGCTGCAAGAACCACAATGGCAGTGCCATGTTGATCATCATGGAAGACCGGAATATCAAGTAACTCCTTGAGGCGACGTTCAACCTCGAAGCAACGTGGCGCAGAGATATCCTCAAGATTGATTCCGCCGTAGACCGGCGCAATTAATTGCACAGTGCGCACAATCTCATCCACGTCTTGGGTATCAAGGCAGACCGGCCAGGCATCTACATCAGCAAATCTCTTAAAGAGTGCAGCCTTACCTTCCATTACTGGAAGCGCGGCCTCTGGGCCGATGTTTCCAAGACCAAGGACAGCCGAGCCATCGGTGACTACTGCGACAGTGTTTCGTTTGATCGTAAGTCGTCTGGCATCTGACTTATCAGCGGCGATTGCTAAACAAATTCGTGCAACACCGGGGGTGTAAGCCCTGGATAGATCATCACGTGTCTTGAGTGGCACTTTTGAATGGACTTCAAGCTTGCCACCGAGGTGCAGGAGGAAAGTACGATCACTGACCTTACGAACTTTGATTTCTGGAAGAGCGGAGATGATTTCGGTAATGGACTCCGCGTGCTCAGCATCACGAGCGTCGCACGTGACGTCAACAACGACGCGATCGTGAGAGGACTCAACAATATCCAAGGCAGTCATGTAGCCACCTGCTGCGGCAACTGCAGCGGTGATGCTCGTGGTAGGGGAAGAGGAGGCGGGTCCCTCCAAGCGGATGGTGATTGCGTACCCAGGACTCGTATTACTCATGATCTACTCTCTGTTATAAATCGCTTATATTTATATTGTAGAAGTGATGTGCTCTGGCCGGACAGGAACTCGTGTGAGCGCCAATCCCGTAGCTTGTCGAATTGCTGCAACAACAGCAGGTGTGCTGGAAATCGTGGGAGCTTCTCCGACACCACGCAAACCATAAGGCGCGTGCTCATCTGCATACTCGAGGATGATTGAGCGCACAGGTGGCATGTCTAACACGGTGGGAATCAAGTAATCCGTGAATGAAGGATTCTTGACCTTTCCATTCACCACTAGAATTTCTTCGAGAATGGCTAGGCCGAGACCTTGTGCGGTGCCGCCTTCGATTTGGCCCTCAACAGCTTGTGGGTTCAAAGCCTTGCCGACATCTTGCACGGTAGCCATTTCAATAACTTTTACCATGCCAGTTTCAATATCCACATCAACAACAGCCCGATGCCCAGCGAAAGCAAATTGCGCGTGAGGTAAACCTTGACCAGTAATGGGATCAATTGGCGTGGTGGGGCGATGGCGATATTCGCGAGTGCATTCAAAGACACGATCCTTGACGAGATCTGCCAGCGAAGAAACCAGATGATCTTCGCCGTCGCGAATCTCGCCATTGATCATCTTGTAATTAGCACGGAAGTGGAGAAGGTGCGGATGTAGATGCCCAAGTTTCTCCATTGCATAAAGGAGTACTTCATCCCTTACGGCTCTGCATGCGGTCATGACCGCGCCACCGGTGACGTAGGACTGACGAGAGGCACTCGTCGATCCCGCGCTACCTACCTGAGTATCACTCACACGTATAACGACTCGTTGCACACCGAGTTCTGTGCGGGCGATCTGACCTTTCAGGGTGACTAATCCTTGGCCTACCTCAGCAGCTGCCGTATGTACTTCAACAACAGGTTCGCCATTGATTATTTGTAAGCGCACCTTGGCGGTGGAATAGTCATCAAATCCTTCAGAGAAGCCAATATTCTTAATGCCCACTGCGTAACCGATGCCACGCCGCACACCTTCACCATGGGTGACATTGCTAGCACCGCCTGGGAGTTCAATGACATCGAAGCCATCTGTGGTAGTGGTGAGCGGGGGAAGTGGCATATCGCGCAGCTTCTCTAGAATTTCGGCAACTGGTGCTGCTGAATCAACAGGTTGTCCGGTGGGCATCAGCGAATTGCGAACCATGGCGTTCTTCAGGCGCAGTTCAATCGGATCCATTCCTAGGGTCTCTGCAATTTTGTCCATCTGTGATTCGTAGGCAAAACCTGTTTGCACTGCTCCAAAACCGCGCATGGCGCCACATGGTGGATTATTTGTGTAGGCAACGTATGCGTCGATGGTGGCGCTCTCAACTTCGTAAGGGCCTACAGCAAAACATGCGGCATTTGCACACACTGCCGGTGAAGACGAGGCATATGCTCCGCCGTCAAGGACAATGTTTGCTTTTACATAGACGAGCTTTCCTTCTTTGGTGACGCCGTGTTCATAGCGAAGTTTTCCTGGATGGCGATGCACGTGTCCGAAGAAAGATTCTTCCCGAGAATAAACAATTTTGACAGGCTTGCCTGTGCGCATCGCCAATAGTGCAATGTGTGCCTGCATCGACATATCTTCACGAGCACCGAATGCACCGCCTACGCCAGCGAGCGTGAGACGCACTTTCTCTGGCGGCAAACCAAGAACTGTTGCGAGTTGGCCGCGATCCACATGCAACCATTGCGTCGAGAGATACAGATCAATTCCACCATCGTCGGCGGGAATTGCTAGACCAGATTCTGGACCGAGCGGTGCTTGATCCTGCATGCCCACTTCGTACTCGCCTTTAACGACGACATCAGCTTTGAGATTTTGTGGACCAAAAATAATTGGTACGTGGCGGGTGATGTTTCCGCCGACATGAATAATTGGGGCTTTTCCGCTAATCGCATAATCAGCATCGACGACGGGTTCGAGGATTTCGTACTCAACAACAATCGCCTGTGCTGCGCGCTTTGCTGTTTCGGGGTGGTCGGCAGCCACGATCGCAATTGCCTCGCCGTGGTATTTGATGGTGTCGAAAGCAAGCACGGGTTGATCGACAATTTCAAGACCGAACAACTTGGAGCCGGGCACATCATCGTGTGTAAGAACTGCCGAGACGCCATTGATCTTGAGCGCTGGTGCGATGTTGATCGACTTGATACGTGCGTGAGGGTGGGGAGAACGCAGAGTCGAGGCCCAGAGCATGCCATCTGCCCACAGATCACTTGAATAGGCGAAGTCGCCGGTGACCTTCAGGGTGCCATCGGGACGGGCAACGCTCTCTCCAAGTCCACCCAGTACGGGTGCCTCAATGTGATCACGTTGTTTGGTGGGAAGGGTTGAGTTACTCATTTCAGCCTGCCTTCTGTGCACTCGACAAGAGACGCTTGCTCGCGCGTGCTGCTTCTGCAGCAATATCTTCATGGGACTTTGCAGTGATTAAACCGTGTCGTACTCGTACTTCACCGTTCACTAGCAGCGCAGTGACTTCGGCCTTTGGTCCAAGCACTAAGGCTGCGATCGGATCGACAATGTCGATGTGTCCGATGTCGTCTAATTTCCAGAGCACAAGATCAGCCAATTTGCCTACTTCGATGGAGCCAAGATCCTTCTCGCGACCCAGAACTTTTGCGCCGCCTCGGGTAGCAAGCGTCAGTGATTCACGACTGCTCATGGCTTTAGGGCCATCTTTGAGGCGAGCCCAGAGAGCAGCGGCGCGTACTTCGGTAAGTAGTTCACCATTTTCATTACTCGCAGCACCGTCAACGCCAAGCCCCACCGGCGCACCGGCGCGTACTAGGTCTTGCACGCGTGCGATGCCGGAGCCAAGCCGAGCGTTCGAAGAGGGACAGTGCGCCGCACCAGTTCCAGATTTACCAAATTTTGCTACCGCTGAATCATCGAGGTGGATCGCATGTGCCATCCATACATCAGAGCCAAGCCATCCAAGGGATTCCACATAGTCAGTGGGGGAGCAACCAAACTTCTCCTGGCAAAAATCTTCTTCATCGAGTGTTTCTGCAAGGTGTGTATGTAGCCGAACATTTTCTCGACGAGCAAGTTCGGCGGCTTCCTTCATAAGTTCGCCGGTAACGCTAAAGGGTGAGCAAGGCGCAACAGCAATCTTGACCATGGCGTCATCTGATGAGTCGTGAAAACGTCGAATGGCATCTTCAGTAGCAATCAAGATTTGATCGCGATCTTCCACGACGTTATCTGGTGGCAGACCACCCTTTGATTGCCCGAGATCCATAGAGCCACGCGTGGGATGGAAACGAATTCCTAAACCTTCGGCTGCCTTGATCTCGGCAGCGAGACAATCTCCACCCTCTGCAGGAAAGACATAGTGATGATCGGTGGTGTAAGTGCATCCCGAAAGTAGCAATGAAGCGAGTGCCCCTTGAGCTGCGCCATACGTGACTTCCGCATCAAGATGTCCCCAAATCGGATAGAGCTCCACTAACCATTCAAAGAGCGTGGAATCAGTTGCTATACCTCGAGTGGCCCATTGATAAAGATGATGGTGTGTATTTACAAAACCTGGAGTGAGCAAACAACCGGCACCATCGATTCGATCGAAAGCCGAGTAATCGCTTGGGATTTCGCCCGCACCGATCCCCACAATGCGCTTTCCATCAATTGCTACCCACCCACCATTGATTTCGCGATCTTGAAAATCAACTGTGGCGATGTAGGCACCGGTAATAAGTGTCTTGCTCAATGCTTACCTGCCCCTTCAAGACGGACAGCCGCGAGACGCACAGCATCGAGAATTTTCGAGTAACCCGTGCAGCGACAGAGGTTACCGGCGAGGGCTTCGCGAATCTCACTATCGCTCGGATCAGCGTTCTTCTCGAGCAAATCGACGGTGGCGACAATAAGACCTGGAGTGCAGAACCCACATTGCACCGCGCCCGCATCGAGGTAGGCCTGCTGTACTGGATGAAGATCTGTGGCTCCAGCTAATCCTTCTACCGTCTTAATTTCGGCACCCTCTACCTGACCGGCAGCCACTAAGCATGCGCAGACCAGAATTCCATCGAGATGCACCGAGCAAGACCCGCACTCGCCCTGCTCACATGCATTCTTGGCGCCCGGAAGGCCCATGCGCTCGCGAAGTACATAAAGCAAACTCTCGCCTGGCCACACATCATCGATGGTCTCTACTTTTCCGTTTACCGTACACGTGAGTCTCATTACTTACTCCTCATATCTTGTGTCGAGGTCCAAGCCCATTTCAAACAACGTCCCGAAATAACAGCAAGTGAGTGTCGGCGATATGCCGCGGTACCGCGTACATCGTCGATGGGCCTTGATGCGGCAGCGACAAGAGCACCGAATTCCTTCATCATTTCTGGGGTCACAGCGCTGCCATTTGCCCAATCTAGATGAGTAGCTGCGTAGCTTTCTGCTTCATGAGCACGCAAAGGCGTTGGCCCCGCAGAGCCGATACCGGTACCAACGCTCTTGTTTTTCGCATCTATCGCGATACCAAACGAACAGACTGCAATGACCATGGCATTGCGGGTACCGATCTTTGAATATTGCTGCCCACCGCGTGCCTTAGGAATAAGAACGCTAGTGATAATTTCGTCGGGATTCATCGTATTTTTCTTCGGACCTAAAAAGAACTCATTGATATCGATTGCCCGAGTTCCGTTAACGCTCGCAACATTGACAGCTGCACCGCTTGCCAGGAGTGGTGGATGTGCATCTCCCGCAGGCGATGCTGACCCCAAGTTGCCACCGACGCCGCCCTTGTTGCGAATCTGTAACGAGCCGACAGTGCGTGAAGCCATTGCTAAGCCGGGAAGTTCTTTGGCTAATTCTTGATATATCCGCGTGTAGGGAACTCCCGCGCCAAGGAGAATGGAATCTCCTTGATCGCTCCACTCACTCAATTCTGAAATGGCGCTGAGATCGAGGAGTGTTTCTGGACGCTTACGATCAAAATTCAATTCGACCATGACATCGGTACCGCCGTTGATACATAAGGCAGTGGGGTGAGTTGATTTCAGCGCAAGAGCGTCAATCAGTGTTGCCGGTCTAAAGAACTCCATGAAATATCTCCCCTACCAAGCCGGCCAGGTAAAGCCGGCGTCAGATGCATCGTCTCGCGTGACGACCGCTTCGATCAAGCCGTACGGGCGATCAGCGGCGAAGTAGACCTCATTGTCGTTCTCAAGGCCAAAAGGTGAGAGGTCAACAAGGAAGTGATGCTTATTAGGAAGGCTGAGGCGCACGGCTGAAATCTCGGGTTGTTGAGTAATTGCTTCTTTGCCCATCTCGAAGAGGGTCTGTTGAAGCGACAATGAATAGTGGTCAGCAAAGACAGCCACCATAGTGTCACTCGCTTGCGTAAAACTCTTACCGAAGTCCTTCTTCTTGATAGCCGAGAAGTCGTGACTATCGTGGCGCCACTTGGCACTTACCTGAGTGGCCATGATGCGATCCGTGGCATCTGGCAGCGTGGTGTACTCATCTCTAATAAATCCAGTGAACTCACTATCACTCGTCTTGAGCACTACGAGATCTTCAAGACCGCTGCTGACGTAAGCCACTTTTTCTTCGTTTGCTCCGCGTTCTACAACTACGCGAGCGGTGCGCTTCATTGAACTATTCTTTTGAAAAGCACGAGGATGCGGCTTTCCATTAACGTTGATGCGCTCCCACATAAATTGTTCTAAGCGCACCTCGGCACGAGAGACGTGTGTTTGGGTATCTAAAAAATGTTCGCAAAGCGTGAGACCAAAAGTCTCTGGCTCCATTGCAGGAAATTTCTGGGCAAAAGCATAGACGGTATTTTTCTGCGTATCAGTAGGAAGAACCTTTGCATTTGAACCGGTGAGGTGGGTATCTTCGAGATCTCCGCTCAGTTGTACAGAGACGTTGAGATCAAGAATGTGATGAGTCCCTTGCTCGCGAGTGATGCGAACAACTCTATTTTCCGCCTTGCCATAACGGTTATCGCCTAAAACGATATTCATTATTAACTCCCTCGATACGTAGAAAAACTAAATGGGCTCAGCAGAAGTGGCACGTGATAGTGCCGAGTTATATCTGTTACAACAAAATCAATGTTGATGTTTGAATAGAAAGATTCGCGCGCGTCTTTGGCAAAGTAAGAAGCAACTTCAAAAGTGAGTGTGTGGTTTCCGGCCTGCAAGGACTTACCTTCAAGGAGATCAGGTACCCGGCCATCAGAGTTAGTGGTAGCGCTCGCTTGGGTGACGCCGTTGATTGAGTGAATTACTTTGATGGCGATACCTGGCATCCCAGTCGTAGTATCGAGTACGTGAGTTGAGAGTCCGCTCATGATTCCTCCAGAAGTTTGTTAACGCGAATACGATTGATAAGTCTGAGTTGTTCGCGCGCTTCTTCGATTTCTACATCAGGATCGTTATCTATCCGCCGTAAACATTCGTTCAACATGTACTCCGCGCTCTTGCCTGTGGCGCAAATAAGAAAGACATGATTGAACTTTTCCTCATAGGAAAAGTTAGCCGCACGTAAGTCGTCAAGGATTTTGATATCTGCCTGCGAAACCTTTGATTGCTCGGCCGATGACCATGCAGAGTGTGGCTTTCTATCTCCAATGCGCGGATGTCCAGAAAATCCCAGAAGCAGGCCGGCGTGATCCAAATCTGCACTTGCTTGGTCAGCCGCGTGTTCCAGGGCAGGAAGGTCTTGGAAGGGTCGGGCCGCAGCCATGGCGGCGCAAAAAGTCGGGGCGACACAGCAGCGCGCGAAGAGCTCCTCGGCCTGTGCGGCGCCCAACGCGTTTATCTCCCCAAGCGTTGGCACCTATTAAGGGTAGGTTGCGAAGAGGGTGGGGTCAACAATCTGTTGAAAACCCCTCCTTGGGAAGCTACCGGCTCTTAGACGGGTCTTATGAGGGTCTTATGAGGTGGCGTTGAGGTAGTTATAGACGGTGAAGCGGGAGACCCCAAGGCGATCGGCCACATCTTCCACGCTGCCACGCAGGTTAAAGGCGCCGCGCTCTTCCAGGACTTTTACGGCTCGCTGCTTATCTTCGCGAGAGAGCTCCTCAAGACCGGCTCCCATCTCCACCTCTACTCGCAGGAGGAGACGCTCGAGCGCGTCGTGGATCCCGGGTTTACGAGGAACTGAATCTGAAGTGGTTACTTGAAAGCTGATGCGCGCTGCGCCCCCATCGATAGCGGCTTCGACGATGGCTGGCAGTGCGGCCATTACTTCGGCTCGATCTCCCACGGCGCTGGTACCAAAGGGACCGAATTCTGTCTCCAGCCCAGCTTCAGCGGCGGCCATCTCGGCAGCTTTGGCATGTTCTGGCGTGCGACCAATAACGAAAGGCTCAGTGGTGAACTCGACTCTGATCCGATTCATTAAATTCGTGTCACTCTCGTTAGCGTTCATCTCGTACGAATGGAAGACCAAGTGCTGCTGGGGCTCCGGCGCCACGTGTTCTGCGGTTTGCGGTAAGCACCACCAGGATTACCACTGTAAGGAGATAAGGAAGCATTGCCAAAAATTCGGCGGGTATCACGGTGATGCCCTTTGCCTGAAGAGCAAAGTTTGCTTGCAGGGCGACACCAAAGAGATAGGCACCTCCGATTACTCTCAAAGGGTGCCATGATGCAAAGACCACAAGCGCCAATGCAATCCAGCCAATTCCGTTTGTAGTACCAGCCTGGCTCCAAGCCGGAACGATTCGAAGAATGACATAGGAACCACCAAAGCCAGCGAGTAGACCACCGACAATCACGTGTGCGTAACGCATGCGAACCACACTGAGTCCCATGGCATCAGCAGTTGCTGGATTTTCGCCCACCGCTCGCAGACTCAAACCGGTACGAGTCCGGTTGAGATAGAGGGATGCAAGTAGAGCCGCAAACCAAGAGAAGTAAACAAGCACATCCTGCTTAAAGAGCACTGTTCCGACCGCAGGAATGTCACTGAGGAACGGAATTTTTAATTTATTAAAACTCTTTTCCAGACCGGCTCCTTCAATCGGTTTACCGATAAAGGATGCGAGCCCGGTGCCAAAGATCGTGAGGGCTAATCCACAAACGATCTGATTGGCACGGAGAGAAATTGCCAACGTTGCATGAATTAAAGCTAAGAGAGCGCCCGCGATACCGCCAGCAATGAAACCAAGAAGGGGAGAACCTGTCTTATTAACTACGAGAAATGTTGTCACTGCGCCAATGAGCATCATTCCTTCCATGCCCAGATTGATGACGCCCGCACGCTCACTGATTACTCCACCAATCGCGGCGAAGACAAGTGGCGTACCAGTACCGATTGCGCCTGCAAGAGTAAGAATCAATACGGATTCTTGTGTCATGCCGACACCTCTACTCTCTTTGAGATTTTTAGTCGGTAACGGACGAAGAGTTCACCCGCAAGGGCAAGTAGGAGGATCAAGCCTTGCAAAGTGGTGGCGATTGCCGACGGAACTGATTCTGTACCCAAACTTTGTAGTGCAGATGCACTGTTCTGGAGACCACCAAACCCGATGGCGATAATGACAGCTCCAAATGGATTAAGTCGAGCAAGAGTGGCCACGATGATGCCTGCATAGCCAAGGCCAATGGCCAGACCGTTCGGGTCTAGAGCATGCGCGCGGCCGGCAACTTCGCTCGCGCCAGCTAAACCAGCCAAACCTCCGGAAATGATCAGCACCGTGAAAGTCATGCGCTTTACAGGAACACCCGAGTAGCGCGCCGCATTAGGTGCATCTCCAAGCACTTTCATCTGATAACCGAAGCGCGTCTTACGAAGGAGGAACCAAATACCGACGGCGGCAACCAACGCTAGTACGAGTCCCCAGTGAATGCTCTGCGTACCAAAGCGAGGTAGCCAGGCATTTTGATCGAGCTTCTTCCCTTGTGGGAAGTTTGTTGAAGTGGGATCCCGCCAGTAGGTAGACGCACCATAAATGAGATATCGCATAAGAAAGAGCGCAACAAAGTTGAACATGAGCGTGGTGATGATTTCACTGGTGCCAAACCATGCGCGAAAGAGCGCTGGCAGAGTCATCCAGACCATGCCGCCGACGATGCCAGCAATGAGTACAGCAGGAATTGCGAGTACCGACGAAGATGTGCCGACTGCGATTCCCACGCCTGATGCAAAGATGCCGCCGACGAAGAGTTGTCCTTCTGCGCCAATTGAATAGAGATTTACTCGGAAAGCCACAAGTGCAGCGAGCGCAGTGAAAATGAGTGGTGTTGCAGCAGCGAGAGTGTCACCGATTCCATAAAGGGTCGTGTATGAAGTTTGCGCCATCGTCTTGAAAACAAGGATGGCATTGTGCCCCGTGGCTTCCAAGAAGAGCCCGCCCACGAGGATGCCGAAAATGACGGAGAGAAGCGGCACCCCGATGAGGTGCCATGGCTTGACTGCGCGCCGTCGCTCTAACGAAATCTTCATGCTCTTGCCCCCGCCATCGCCAGACCAAGTGTGGTGACATCGGCACCTTCACCAGGGCACTCCATCACGATCTTGCCTTCGAAGATGACGTAGATGCGATCGGAGAGAGCACGCACTTCATCAAGATCTTCACTGATGAGAAGAATTGCACGGCCTTCTTTTCGGAGTTCGTTTAATTTGCTTCGCACAAACTCCACCGCACCCACATCTAATCCCCAAGTAGGAGAAGAAACAATCAATACTTGCGGGTCGTGTCCCAGTTCACGCGCAAGAAGAACTTTCTGCACATTTCCACCAGAGAGCATTCGGGTTGCTGTCGATGCCCCAGGAGTCTTGATGCTGTAGGTAGTGATGGCTTCCTCAGCCTTAGCAACGGCACTCTTATGATTTACAAGAAATGGAAGGTCTTCGGTAAGCAACATGTTCTCTGAGATAGAGAGCGAAGGCGCTAACCCCGTTCCGTTTCTATCCTCTGGAACGTATGAAAGTCCAGCTTTACGAGCCGCAATTGAACCCTTGCTGGTGACATCTGTGCCGCAAATTGTTACGTGCCCATCAATAAGTGGCGTCAGACCGGCAATTCCTTCGGCCAGTGCGCGTTGGCCATTTCCTGAGACACCAGCAATACCGACGATCTCCCCAGCCTTCACCACAATTGATGCGTCAGAGACGTGGCTTCGAGCGCTTTTTGCAGTTAAGCCACGTACTTCAAGTAGCGGTGCGCCAGCAGGTTTGGTGGCTCGGATCGCGGAGAGATCAACATCTCTACCTACCATCATGCGAGCGAGCTCTTCGCGAGATGTGTCTGCCACTGCAGTATTGCCGACAACTTTTCCATCCCGCATCACAGTGACACGATCAGAGATATCCATGACTTCGCCAAGTTTGTGTGAAATGAAAACGACGCTTTTGCCCTCACTGGCGAGCGTTCGTACTGAGTCAAAGAGAGTGGTGACCTCTTGTGGTGTAAGAACACTTGTGGGTTCGTCGAGCAGCAAGACCTGTGCGCCTCGATAGAGCGTCTTAATAATCTCGACTCGTTGTTGCTCGCCGACTGTGAGTTCGTTGATGCGAGCCCTTGGGTCTACTGGTAGTCCGTAGCGTTCACCAATTTCGCGAACTGCTTCTTCCACTTTTTTTGTGGAAAGAATCCAATTTTGCTTTCGGTCTCCGAGAGAAATGTTTTCGGCAACCGTAAATTGTGAAACAAGGCGAAAGTGTTGATGCACCATTCCGATACCAAGTGCTAAACCGTGGCGAGGGCTCTTGAGCGCTACTCGTGCCCCATTGAGTTCCACGTGACCAGCATCTGGTTGGTAGAGCCCAGTAAGAATTGCTGCAAGAGTTGATTTGCCCGCGCCGTTTTCTCCCAGAAGTGAATGAACCTCGCCCGCCGATACGTCGAAGGAGACGTCTTGGTTGGCAAGAACCCCTGGGAAGGATTTGCTGACATGGCGGGCTGCAATCACAATCTCTCCCTCAATTACTTACCAGCGAAATATCTAGATGGGACAAAATCTAAGGACGAACCTGAATCATGCCTGATCCAGGTTCGTCCTTAGAAGGGGTATTGCTGAATTACTTCGCGATGGTTCCTTGAACACCCTTGACGAAGTACTGCATGGACATCAAGGCATCCATTGGTGCTGTTGCACCTTGAGCGACCTGTGTCTTGCCGGCTTGATCAAGGATTGGACCATCGAACGGATGAGCGGTACCAGCGAGGAAGGCATCTTGCGCGGCCTTCACAGCTGCTGCGGCGTCTGCCGGAACATCAGCGGCTGGTCCAAAGAGCTTGATCAAACCATCCTTCATGCTTCCGTAGTACTGCTCGCTCTTCCAAGTGCCATCAATGACGGCTTTTGCTTGTGCGGTGTAGAAGGGGCCCCAATCCCAACCTGGGCCGCCAGCCCAAGCTTTAGGAGCAAGGGTTTGCATATTGCTGTTGTATGAGAGCCAACGAGCACCTGCCGCTTCCGCAGCTTGGCCCGTGGCCGGTGAATCTTCGTGTTGGGCAAGTACGTCAACGCCAGCATTCAAGAGCGATTGAGCAGCTTTGCTCTCAATGGTGGGGTCATACCAAGTTGAGGTCCATACAACCTTGGTAGTGGCCTTTGGATTAATCGCTTGTGCGCCGAGTTCGAATGCGTTGATTCCACGAACTACTTCAGGAATCGGGAACGCAGCAACGTAACCCAGGCGACCGCTCTTCGATACCGAAGCGGCGATCATGCCCGATAGGAAGCGAGCTTCCTCAGCAGCGCCGAAGTAGGTACCCATGTTGGGAGCAGTCTTGTAACCGGTTGCGTGCATGAACTTCACATCTGGGTAAGCAGCAGCAACTTCAAGCATTTGATCCATGTAGCCGAATGAAGTTCCAAAGATCAACTTGTATCCCTTACGGGCGAGATCTTCAAAAGTCTTCTTACCGGCTGGGCCTTCTGGAACATTCTCTACGGCAGTGCTCTCAACTTGATCGCCGAGTGCAGCTTCCATTTCCAAACGACCTTGATCGTGCATATAGGTCCAACCAGCGTCACCAGGGACGCCGATGTAGACGAAGGCAACCTTGAGCTTCTCCACAGCGGGAGCGGCTTCTTTGGCAGCAGTAGATGATGAGGATGAGCTAGAACATGCCGCGAGGAGTACAGCTGTGACTCCTGCGACGACGGCGAGTGCCCGACGCTTCAAAGGGATCTCCATTCATTTCGAATTAATGGACTTTTGGGGTAAATCTGGGCATTACTTTTTGGTGCAGGGTCTTTCTGGGTCTTTCTGGGTCTAAGGGAAGTGTGAAACTGACGCTAGGTTTCTATTTGACCGTGGTCAAGCACAAAAGGGACGAAGCAAGAAAATCTTTTTTCTCTTAGCTTCGAGCGGCCGCACTGATCCGCAGGCGCCAGGCGACGAGTGCTACTTGGAGGCTAAATCTTCTCTCAGGATCCTCGAGCGCAGTGGGACCGAGTACCTCGGAAATTTTTCCCAGTCTGTTATGGAGGGTCTGTCTCCGGATTCCAAGGGCCCCCGATGCGATCGTCTTAGAGAAGCCAGCGCGAGCAAGGGCTTCCAAAGTTCCCACTAGATCGCGACTTCCACGTGCATCTGCATCTATGAGAGCGCCGATCTGTTCATCGACGAAAAGCTCAAGAGTTCGATCAGGAACCGAGTTAGCAAGTAACTGGTGGGCGCCAAGTTCTGAGGCATAGCGAATGGAGGCGGAGTTGCCCAGCAATTCATTAATTCTGCTTGCACTTCGTGCAGTACGCATGTTGCGGCCGAGTGAGGAAATATCTGTTACTGGATCACCTGCAGTTATTCGAAGACGTTGACGAAGTGAAATATCTAGCAAGGTTGTTAATGAATTAAGAGTTGCCTCGAGTAGATCACGTCGAGCCCGCTCTTTTGTACGTTCTCTCGGAGTTATTGAAATTACTGCAAGACAATCATCAAGGTCGATCACTAGACCTACTCTTGAACTTGCAAGTGAAGCAAGCAGTGGAGAGCGATCATTGATTGAGAAACCCGAGAAGATCACTGGCTGCAAAGTATTCCCGATGAGTTCTAAGCCAGCAGCTTTAGCCCTTATATCTGAGGCTATTTCCGGATCATCCGGTGAGGCCATCAAACTGAGCAACCATTCCCGTCGCACTAAAGCTACGGGCATATCACTTCGTGAAAGTAATACTGCGAGTGATTGAGCTGTCGCTATGCCTACGCCTTGATGAGAATTCGTCTTGGATCCAAAAATGTGAATGGCACCACGTAGTCGTCCGTTGATAAATACCTCAGTAGAAGTTGAGGGAGAGCCTGTCGGAATTTCTTCAGCAGAAGCGACCACCACTTCTCCTGCCGAATCGACGTAAGAAACTACTTCTCCAGAAATACGATTTGCAAGCTCGATAATTGATCGGATAGTTGCTCCCGAAGCGAGATGTTCGAGGAAGAGGTTGTTTGGTCCAGATTGGCTTGGTTTAGCTCCTTGTTCGCGACTGATAATTTCGCGGTGAGTTGCTTCAGTGATTTCAACAAATGGCACGATTTGATGGAGCTCAATAAGAGTGAGGCCATATTTCGCGGAATTGGAAAGCAGTGTCGGTGGAAGGGTTGAAAAGGTACGCCCGATTTCCACCACCAGCGCTGTGACGTTGCGGTCCACTAAGTTCGAAACATAGGTGGCAATCTCGCTGGGACGTCGTCCGACTAGCCCGAGTCCGGTGGTGAGCAGGACTTCACCTCCTTGGAGTAGCGGGCCAATTTCGAAGATCTCGCTGGTATGGACCCACCTCACCGAACGCGATAAACCCTCCTCACCGGCGACCACGAGGGGTCGGGCACGCTCAACTTGGGGCATGCGAAGGAGCTCGGCCAGGGTGAGCATGGTGCAAGGCTCTGCTACTCGTGACGCTATGTCAATACAAACGATAAATAATTGACGTTATGTCCCTAGTGAGGAGAGGGCATCTCGCGCCACTCTTACCTCACCTACGTAGGTCCCTCAGGAGGGTTCATGGATTACAAGAACATTCGTCGTGGAATCGCCCTAGCCGGCGCCGCCGCGATCACGTTGGTGCTGGCCGCATGTGGCGGTAGCACCGGCTCATCAACCGAGGCAGCTGCAGATGCTGCCGCTCCAGCAACTCTAAAAGTTTCTGGCGCATTCTCATCAAGCATCGAAGAGCCATGGGATGGCGTCGTTGACGCTGCACTCAAGCAAGCGGCAGAGGCTGGCGAGATCACATACAAGATGGTCGACAAGATTGGTTATGCCTCTGGCGCAATGGAGCGCACACTTCGCCAAATTGCAGAAGAAGATAAGCCAGACATCATCTTCGGTGATTCATATGGCAACGAAGAAGCCGCTCGTGCGGTTGCTAAGGATTACCCAAACATTGCATTTGTTATGGGTTCCGGTGGCGGACCATCCGGCACCAACTTCTCAGTTTTCGATAACTGGATTCACGAGCCTGCATTTGTTTCCGGCATGCTCGCTGGTGGACTCACTAAGACAAACACCATCGGCATCGTTGCCGGTTACCCAGTGCCAGAAGTGAACCGCATTGTTAATGCGTTCATTGCTGGTGCTCAAATGCAGAATCCAAAGGTGAAGGTCCAGACCACATTCATTTCTTCGTGGTTTGATCCAGCAGCTGCAAAGGATGCCGCACTTGCACAAATCTCTGCTGGCGCCGACATCCTCTTCGCTGAGCGCTCAGGCGTGATCGAAGCTGCACAAAGCAAGGGTCTTCTCTCCTTTGGAAATCAGATGGATCAGAAGTCTGTGGCACCTGACTCAGTAGTAAGTTCAAACGTGTGGAATATGCGGCCCACGGTTGATTACATCGTGGCTCAGGTCAAGGCGAAGTCTTACACCTCTCAAGATCTGAAGGATTTCTCCATGGTTGGTAAGGGCGGCGCAACGCTCACCGAAATCAACCAAGGCGTCAAGGGTGGCGTTCCTCAAGCCCTCGCTGATGCAGCACTGGCGAAATTCGAAGCGATCCGCTCGGGTGCTTTCCGCGTTGATATCAGCGAAGGACAACCAGCTGGTTCCACCGTAAAAGCCGCAAAGTAATACCGAGTAATACCGAGTAATTCGAAAGGTTCAGCATGAGCACGGCCGATGCAGTAACTGGATATTCAGTCGCTGCGTCGGCCGTTTCTCTGAATGGTCTTCGTAAAATCTACGGAGATGTGGTTGCCGTAGAGAATGTGGATTTAGAGGTACGCGCTGGTGAAATTCACGCTCTACTTGGTGAAAATGGTGCGGGCAAGACCACTTTGATGCGATTGCTCTACGGACTCACAAAACCCGATGCTGGCTCAATATCAATCGATGGTGCGACTGTGTCAATTACGTCCCCTAAAATTGCACGCGCTGCTGGAATCGGCATGGTGACTCAACATTTTTCTTTAGTGAAAACCATGACGGTCACGGAAAATCTCGCTTTGCAAGATGCTGGATTCTTTTCGCTCGATCTTGCAGGTGCTCGTCGGAAACTACTTGCTCTTTGCGAAGAAATTGGACTCGAGATTGATCCCGATGCTCGAATCGATTCGCTTCCAGTAGCGATGCAGCAGCGGGTAGAAATTCTCAAGGCGCTCGCTGGTGGATGCAAAGTTCTTATTCTTGATGAACCAACAGCAGTACTTGGTCCCCAAGACGTGGACTCACTCTTAGATGTCATCCGTCGATTGCGAGACACCATCGGTCTATCTGTCATTCTCATAACGCATAAGATGCATGAAATATCTCAAGTTGCCGACCGTGTCTCAGTGCTCCGTCGCGGTGAAATCGTGGCCACTGAAAACGCAAGTGGAATGTCAATCGCATCGCTTACTGCATTGATGGTTGAAGGCGTTCAGCAGGAGATAGTCGAAACTGGAGAGCGATCGTCACAAGGAACCTCAGTCTTAGCGATCAAGGACCTCACAGTGCACCTTCGTGGACATGACGTGATTTCCGAATTGAGTTTAGAAGTACGCCGTGGAGAGATTGTCGGAATCGCTGGCGTCTCGGGCAATGGGCAGAGCGAATTAGTACAAGCCCTCTCAGGTGTGTTCGTACATCAAACTGGTGAGATTCATGTTGATGGAAAATTAGTTAAGGGTGGATCCCCCTCCGCATTTGCCGAAGCAGGTTTTGGGCGCCTAGGCGAAGATCGCCATGCGAGCGCGGTAAGTGCACTTACGGTAGAAGAGAATTTGATTCTTGATCGACTGCACTTTTTTTCAAAGCCTGGGATCTTACTTAAAAGAAAGATTCGCAAATTCGCCGAAGAGTCCATTACTAATTTTGCTATAAAGGCTAAACCAGATCAGGCCATTGGGACTTTGAGTGGTGGCAATATGCAAAAAGTATTATTAGCTCGACTCTTTGGTGAGCGTCCACTTGCTGCGGTGGTTTCACAACCTACTCGGGGTCTTGATGTGGTCTCTACGCGTTACGTGCGGCAACTACTTATGGTCGAGCGCAATACTGGAGTGGGGATCCTGTTGGTGAGCGAGGATCTCGATGAAATTTTGGAACTCTCCGACCGCATTCTGGTGATCTTCAAAGGGAAAATTGTCGGCGAAGTCGCACGCAAGGATTTTGATCGTATTGCTATTGGCGCCATGATGGCTGGTGTTTAAAGTGAAACTCCGTATCGCGCTTCGCGCCAATAAATCTTGGTGGCTCTCGCCCGTGTTAATTGCCATCGCCATTATTTTCACTTTTATAATTTCGTCAGCCATGATTCGTTGGGCTGGGGCTAATCCGTTCGCAGCGTTTAAGTATTTGCTTGGATCCCCACTTCAAAGCAAGTTTGGAATTACCGAAGCAATTCTTTCGGCCACCCCGTTAGTGCTTACGGGTGGTGCGGTGGCGCTCGCCTTCCGAGCGGGTTACTGGAATATCGGCGCCGAGGGACAACTATTAGCTGGTGCAATTTGTGCCACCTTTGTGGGCTTGCACGCTGATGGAATTCCACACTGGCTGGGAATTATCCTTATGGTGATCGCTGGTGCTTTAGGTGGCATGCTCTGGGCTTTCGTTCCAGCGCTACTTCGCTCAAGGCTGGGTATTGATGAAGTAGTCACCACACTTTTGCTCAATCCGGTGGCTCTCTTAGTAGTCACTGGACTACTCAACGGACCATGGCGAAATCCTAAAACAAAATTTCCGGAAACTCAGGTGCTCTCTGAAAATGTTTTCTTCCCAAGGGTCTATCCAGGGTCACGCATTCACCTAGGACTCATTATTGGCATCGTTGCATTAGCAATCTGCTGGTGGGTGGTGGGTCGCACTGCAGGAGGTCTCAAGATGCGCGCAGTCGGGCTCGCTCCTGGAGCCGCACGCATTGCCGGGTTGAAAGTGGAGAAGACTCTCTTTACAACAGCCCTTGCAAGCGGTGCCATCGCCGGCATTGCGGGTGCAGGCGAAGTCGCTGGCGTTGCACACCAGCTCACAGACGGCATCTCTCCTGGCTTTGGTTATACGGGCGTTGTAGTAGCCACCTTGGCGGCTCTGAGTTTTCCAGCTGTTCTATTAATTTCTTTTGTACTCGGCATTATCAATGTGGGTTCATTCTCGGCTAGTCGCGCGCTATCTATCCCATCGACCATCGGCGAAGTAGTGCAAGCAGTATTGCTCACAACTGTCGTTTCCGCGCTTGTCTTTATGAAGTACCGAATAGTTCTTGATAAGGGGAAACATCGTGATTGAGACCCTGATAGGAATTATCGGCGCAACTCTTCGCATCTCTACGCCGCTGGTATTTGCTTCGTTAGGTGAAGTAATTACAGAACGGGCTGGAATGCTCAACCTCAGCATCGAAGGCACTATGTACACCGGTGCTTTTGTTGGCATCACGGTGGCCGCACAAACTGGGAGCCTGACGACCGGCTTAATCGCGGCAATTATTGCTGGAGCAATCGTTGGTTGCATCATGGGATTTCTAGTTATCACACTCGGAGTAAACCAACACGTCGCTGGTTTGGGCCTTACCTTGCTTCTCATTAGTGCCTCAAATACCGCGAACCGCATTCTCTTTACTAACAAAGATGGAATGGTTCGAGTAGATCCATGGAAGCCCTTTGATTTCGCCGGACCAATATTTAGCCAATATTGGCTCACGTACGCTGCGTTTCTTATTCTCGCGCCAGCGCTCTGGTGGTTGCTCTGGCGTTCCGGTATCGGAATCCGAATTCGTGCAGTGGGCGAGAATCCAGAGTCTGCAGATGTTGCTGGAATTTCAGTGGCGCGCACGCGTTACTTTGCATTAGCCCTTGGTGGCGCCTTGATGGCTGCCGGCGGCGCCTTCATCACTCTCGCGTTCTTAGGCTCATTTACCATCAACATCATCAATGGTCGTGGCTGGGTTGCTATCGCATTAGTGATCTTTGGTCGCTGGGGTATTTGGCGCACGGTCTCCGGTGCACTTCTCTTCGCCCTCGTTTCGGCAACACAACAGCAATTGCGGTTAGTGCCAGCGCTCTCCGACTTGCCTTTCGAAATTTTGCTCGCACTTCCCTACTTGGCAGTGATTGCAGGTTTGGCTATTACGGGCAGAAACGTTCCTTATCCCGGTGCATATCTCAAGCCCTATCGACGACTCTAAGGAGAAACGATGAACGACAAAGAGTTCTACCAACACGCACTTAACGAGGCAAAGCTCGGCCGTGCGGAAGGCGGCATTCCGATCGGCGCTGCTCTAGTGGTCGATGGGAAGGTACTTGCGGTGGGTCACAATCGACGTGTGCAGTTGGGCAGTTCTATTCACCATGGAGAGACCAATTGCATCGAAAATGCTGGCCGTCAGCCAGCCTCGGTCTATGCCCGCGCCACCCTCTACACCACACTCTCCCCATGCTTCATGTGTGCCGGTACTGCTCTGCTCTACAAGATTCCTCGTATCGTCATCGGTGAGAGCCGGACCTTTCAAGAGACCGAGAGTTTCCTCAAGTCCCAAGGCGTGGAAATCGTGCAACTCGATGACCCAGAGACCTACCAACTCATGCAGGACTTCGTCCGTGAGTGCCCAGAGCTCTGGAACGAAGATATCGGCGTCTAGTCGCGGCCGACGGCGGGGGAGAGTTCGTGGTTGGATAGTGGGAACGAAGGAGCACTTATGAGCCAACCCCCAGCAAACCCAGCCCGCGGTAAAGAAGTCTTCGCACTCGACCGCGCCCACGTCTTCCACTCATGGTCAGCTCAAGGCGCTATCTCGCCACTGCCAGTAGCTGGTGGGGAGGGCTCCTACTTCTGGGATTACGACGGCAATCGCTTCCTCGACTTCTCTTCCCAATTAGTTTTCACGAATATCGGTTTCCAACATCCCAAGGTTGTTGCAGCCATCCAAGATCAAGCAGCTCTGCTCTCCACTATTGCGCCGCAACATGCAAACGAAGCCCGCGGCGAAGCGGCTAAGCGCATCACGGAACGCGCGGGTGATCATCTGAACAAAGTCTTCTTCACCAACGGTGGTGCTGATGCAATAGAAAATGCGATTCGCATGGCGCGCATCCATACCGGTCGCACAAAAGTACTTTCGTTCTACCGTTCGTATCATGGCAACACTGGTGCCGCTATTAACGCAACAGGAGACCCACGTCGTTGGCCCAACGAATTCGCTCATGGCCACGTGCACTTCTTTGGACCGTATGCCTACCGTTCCTCGTTCTGGGCAACTAACGAAGCTGAAGAGTGTGAGCGTGCGCTGAAGCACCTGGAAGAAGTTATTACTTTTGAAGGACCAAACACCATCGCCACCATCGTCATGGAATCGGTTGTGGGAACTGCAGGTGTATTGATTCCGCCAGCTGGTTACCTCGAAGGTGTACGTGCTCTTTGCGATAAGTACGGCATTATGTGGATCGCAGACGAAGTAATGGCGGGATTTGGTCGCACAGGCAAGTGGTTCGCTTACCAACACTGGAGTGCAGAGCCAGATCTCATCGTTTTCGCGAAGGGCGTGACCTCTGGTTACGTTCCACTCGGTGGCGTTGTGATCTCTGACGCCATCGCAGCTACCTTCGATCAACGCGTATTCCCAGGCGGTTTAACGTACTCCGGTCACCCGCTTGCGTGCGCTACGGCAGTGGCGACCCTCGATGTGATGGCAGAAGAATACATGGTCGAACATGCCGCCCATATTGGCGAAAATGTTTTAGGACCAGGGCTGCGCGCGCTCGCAGAGCGTCATCCAATGATCGGCGAAGTACGCGGCCTGGGTGTCTTCTGGGCACTCGATCTTGTGAAGGATCGCAAGACGCGCGAACCAATCGCACCGTACGGTGGAACTAGTGCTGCAATGAATGAACTCGTTGCCGGATGTAAGAAGCGCGGCCTGATGCCGTTCACTAACTACAACCGCATGCACGTTGTGCCACCATGTAACGTCTCTGAAGTTGAAGCGAAGGAAGGGCTCGCCATTATGGACGAAGTCTTCACTGAGATTTCAAAGCATTACGAAGGCTAATTACTGCGAGTACGTTACCGCGTAGCTTTCATAATCTTGTTGAGGTGCTTTTCGAAGATTTGGCTTACTTCGCGAGCGCCCGCGCTATTCATTGTTTGAATCGGCTTGCCATAACCTTCGGCTTGCTGGAAGGCGATGCGATCTGGAATTGAAGGCTTAAGCACTTGCTTGCCAAAAAGATCACCAAGCTCGGCGATCCGAAAGTCATGCTCTTCACTGACTGAACGCACGCGATTAGCCAGCACGCCCAAAAGGTGAAGGGTTGGATTGTGCTTTTTACGGATCTCTTCGATTTCAACAGCTGCGCGTTCAGCACCTTGCAAACCAAAGTAGGAAGGCGTCGCCACGATGAGCGCTTGATCGCTGGTGGAGAGCGCCTCACGGGTGAGGGAACCCAGCGATGGTGGGCAATCGATCAATATCAAGTCATAGCCCTCAAGGCGGCGAAGCGCCTTTCCGAGATGCGGGTGAAAGTTGGCAGCGTCGCGGAAAGAGTCGTGTTTGATGAGATCGGGCGATGAACAAATGACATCGACTTCGCCAGGGGCCACTTCCCAACTGCAGGCGGTGAGTGCTTCGTGGAGGGTGTCGAGAGTCGGGTGCGCCAGGACATCTGAGGCGGTCTTCTTCGGCTTCTGCGCGGCCAAGATAGAAGTGGCATTCCCCTGCGGATCGAGGTCGATTACCAGGGTGGCTAAGCCCTTAACGGTGGCCGCTCCGGCCAGCCCAAGGACAACGGAGGTCTTGCCGACCCCACCTTTAAGACTAAGAACACTGACTATAGGCATGGGAAGATTCTGCCGGTTTCGGGGCGCTTGCGAAAGTCTTATTTCCTCAATGGTTTATGGGTATTAGACGACGCCATAAAGGCGATCGCCGGCATCTCCGAGGCCAGGAACGATGTACCCGTGCTCATTGAGGCGCTCATCGAGGGCTCCGGTGACGATGGAAACCGGGACCTTCGTGCGGCCATCGAATGCCTCGCGCATTGCGGCCACTCCTTCGGGGGCAGCGAGCAAGCAGATGGCAGTGATGTCGTCAGCCCCGCGGTCAATCAAGAAGTTGATGGCTGCGATCAAAGTGCCACCAGTGGCGAGCATCGGGTCAAGGACGTAGCACTGCCGGCCCGAGAGATCGTCTGGAAGTCGAGTGGCATAAGTGGAAGCTTGTAGCGTCTTCTCGTCGCGGATCATCCCGAGAAAGCCCACCTCAGCGGTGGGCATGAGGCGGGTCATTCCTTCGAGCATGCCAAGACCAGCGCGCAGGATCGGAACAACTAGCGGACGTGGGTGCGCGAGGTGGACGCCGATCGTGGGACCGACTGGAGTGCGAATTGAGAGTGGCTCAACGCGCACGTCGCGGGTGGCTTCATAGGCGAGCAAAGTGACTAGTTCGTCGGCTAACCGGCGAAAAGTGGGGGAGTCAGTCCGCTCATCACGAAGGGCGGTCAATTTATGGTCAATCAGTGGGTGATTCGCTACATGTATACGCACAGCGTCAGCCTAGTTGGGGATATGGTCACTTACCAAGAGGTGGCTATCCAAGCGCCTCTCCGCGTGCCACCATTGTGCTGAAAGGAGTCTTCATGAGTACTAATGAAGTCCTTGAGAGCCCGGTGGATTTTGCATTTGCCGCGTGGCACGAAGACGGACGCTGGGTCGTTAACCCGCTGCCTTTAGATCTCGCCGACAATATCGATGCGCTCATCAGAGAGTTGCAACACGAAGCACAAAACGGTGGCGCCATTTGTTTGATGTCTATCAATGATGAGTGCTTTATCGCCATTCGCGTACTAGGTGAAGATGTGCGCATTCTTGTCAGCGATGTCATGATGGCAACAGAGTGGCCCATAGCCGCAGAAGCATTAGATCGACTTGGTTTTCCGATGCCAGATGCAGATGACGATGATCAGTTAGCAGGCGATGCCGGAATCTTTAGCGATCTCGGTTTCTCCGCGATGGAAATGGCTGCGCTCTGTGATGACATGGAATTATTCCCTGACGAACAACTTGAAGCGATCGCGCATCGACTTGGATTCGGAAATGAGTTTGAAAAATTCCTTGATTTTAGTTCACGATAAAGCGGATTTTTCAAGGAGTTTTCAATGAGCGTGGTGCCTGAGATCTATTTGCAAACTATGGATAAAGCGATGGCGCTCGCAGACTTTGCTGCCGCTACATCTGCCGACGTCCCAGTAGGTGCAATCATTATTAATTCTGCGGGCGAAATTATTGCGCAAGCTGGAAATGCACGTGAAGCACAACACGATCCCACTGCACACGCAGAAGTTCTTGCTATTCGTTATGCGGCCGAACGTCTTGGAACATGGCACTTAGAAGATGCCACTTTGGTAGTAACACTCGAGCCATGTGTGATGTGTGCGGGAGCAATTGTGTTAGCTCGTATTGGTCGAGTGGTCTTTGGTGCGTGGGATCCGAAGGCAGGCGCGGCAGGCTCTCTCTTCGACATCCTGCGTGATCGTCGTCTTAATCATCGACCGGAAGTAATTTCTGGCGTGAAGGAAGTTGAGTGTTCCCAGCAATTGAAGGCCTTCTTTGAAGAGCAAAGGGAGCGTCCCCGGGAGTAAGCGCACGACTTTCGGCGGAATTTCTCCCCGCTTTTCAGCCTGGTATCGTCTCTCCTGGTGGCGTGTCCGAGCGGCCTAAGGAGCACGCCTCGAAAGCGTGTGTGGGGGTAACTCCACCGTGGGTTCAAATCCCACCGCCACCGCCAGAAAAGTGCCTCGCAGAAGCCCTTCAGATAACCTCAGGGTATGGCAATCATCAGCGATCTCTATATCAATGGTGCCTGGACTCAAGGCACCGGACGTCTCCCTGTTTATGACCCCAGCAATGGCAGTGTGATTGCCGAAGTGGCGACCTCAGATGATGCACTCTGCATGGCTGCGGTGGATGCTGCCGAGGCCGCCGCCAAAAGTTGGGCCGCCACTGCGCCACGTATACGTGGAGAAATTCTACGCCGCGCATATGAATTGATGATCGCCGAAGTAGATTCTCTTGCTGAAATCGTGACTCGCGAAAACGGAAAAGTTCTCGCCGATGCACGCAACGAAATCATTTACGCCGCCGAGTTCTTCCGCTGGTTCTCTGAAGAAGCGGTACGCATCAATGGTGAGTTCCGCGAATCGCCAAGTGGCGACAAGCGCATCCTGGTCACACATCAACCAGTCGGTATCTCACTTCTCATCACTCCATGGAATTTCCCAGCTGCCATGGCAACTCGCAAACTCGGCCCCGCACTCGCTGCCGGTTGCACCACAATTTTGAAACCTGCTGGAGAGACACCACTTACTGCGCTCGCAATTGTTGACATCCTTAATCGTGCCGGCCTTCCTGCTGGTGTAGTCAATGTGATTCTTCCGGTCCCTACCGGTCCTTCTATTAGCAAGATTCTCCACGATCCACGGGTCCGCAATCTTTCATTCACTGGTTCTACCGAAGTGGGTGCGGTGCTCATTCGTGAAGCTGCTGATCTCGTTATTCGTACCTCAATGGAACTTGGCGGAAACGCACCGTTCCTGGTGCTCGATGATGCCGATGTTCCCGCTGCTGTTGCTGGTGCGATGATCGCCAAGATGCGCAACGGTGGCGCGGCGTGCACTTCAGCTAACCGTTTCTATGTCGCAAAGAAAGTCGCTAAGGAATTTACCGAAGGTATGTCTGCTGCGATGGCCGGGCTCAAAGTAGCTTCTGGACTCGAGGCTGGTGCGCAACTTGGACCGAGTGTTTCTGTGAAAGAACGGAACAAGATTGCTGCACTCGTTGATTCGGCAATTGCCGGTGGAGCCAAAGTGGCTACCGGTGGTGTGGTGCCTGCAGGTGATGGTGCTTTCTATCCCGCAACCGTACTAACGGTCGCAAAAGACAACGACATCTTGAATAACGAAATCTTCGGGCCAGTGGCACCGATTGTGATTATCGAAAGCGATGAAGAGGCCATCGAGTTAGCCAACGCATCGCAGTACGGACTCATCTCTTATGTGTACTCACAAGATCTGCGTCGCGCACTGCGAGTCGCCGAGGCAATGGAATCCGGGATGGTTGCAATCAATCGCGGTGTGATCTCCGATCCGGCCGCGCCATTTGGTGGCTACAAGGCAAGTGGGCTTGGCCGTGAAGGTGGCTTCGATGGTATCCACGAATTTCTTGAGAAGAAGTACATCGGTCTCGAGATCTAAGGTTTTGGAGCGGGCCCCACAACTTGGCCGGGATCAAGCGTCCACTTAGCCGCACTGCTTGAACCAATACACGTCATGGTGGCGCCGTAGAGAGTGGCCTTGTCATTTGGATTAAGACAGCTTCTACCGGGTGCTGCAATGTTGGGTGGGTACGGATCTACGAATTGCGTACTTCCGGGTGATCCTGTATTTCTTTCAAGTGTGGGATTCCCATACTTACTAATAGGCCCTAAATTCGCGGGAGCCACGTAAGGAGGTTGCGGCTTCGCGTTGCTCCACGGAGAAGGTGCGATTCGTAGCAAGTCCGACTGATAAGTAGAAGGGTTCTTTTTTGCCCATGCAATCTCTGCGACGATGTGTGCAGCAACTTTGGGATAGAACTCCGCCATAGTCACGCCGAATGCGTCTTTGAATGCTTTTTGGCGACTTGGAGTGCATTTCACGTTCGTCGTAGAGTCACCATTTCCACAGTCAGGCATGATTTTACCGAGCTTGTCGTAATACGCATTTACTTTCTTATATCCATACGTTCCATACAGATACTGGCTTGCCATAGCGCCAACTACGTAGTTTTCAACGGGAATATCACCTGCTTTATCCGGAGCTAAAGTTATTTCCTTACTTTTGAACCAATCAATGAACTGTTGTTTATTCCATCCGAGTGTTTTGGGACTCATGTCAGGCCGAGCCATACTAAAAATAAGTTGGATCCAGTAACTCGCGAAAGCTTGGGAGCTATTCCGAGTAGCAAAGTTGGCACCGATGTAATCTGCCTGGCCTTCGATCACCCACCCGAGCATTGGCGACATATTCCCACCCATGAGGTAGCGCTGAGTAACGTGCACAAATTCATGTGATGTTGTCTGCGTCCAGAATCCATTTCCAAGGCTCTGTCCATTAGGTGCGTAGACCATAAAAACAGGATTATCGTTTTTATCAAAAGCTGGTGCCCCACCGCCAAAGAATCCATGTGGCTCATTTTGTGCTTGTAAGTATTTATGCCCGAGCCAGTCACCGAATAAACCAGCTGGAGTGGAGTTCGGAGTAATTTCATCGACTAAAAATTTGAAGTTCTCCGTTGAGGCGATGTACACGACAACTTTCTGATCGATCGGACGAAGCGCTGACCAAAAGTTTGCACTGAGTGAAGTGTCTACTTTTATTCCCGTTAAGAGCGCTGGATTAATCATGGGGTCGATGTGATATTCAAGATTCGGCGTTCGACTCGGAGCATTCTTCAGTTGCAAAAGGAATTCGCTACGTGCTTTTACCGCCGTCTGATTTCCCAGGATTTGTAGATCTGTTGGTTTCTTCGTAGCGGCAAATCCCGGGTTACTCGGAGCGATCAGTGCCAGCGCTAACGGAAAGACGAGCGCAATTCTATTAAAAGAGTCCAATCTCTTCCTCTTGGCGCGCATACTTCATAGTACTGGCGGCGGCGTCGACTGAAGTCATGATCGTTTGAAATTTTCTAGTTATTCATAGACAACACACTTTTTGGTCAGGATCATCGCTTCAATGGTTGTGATCGAGAGAATGAGATCGTCAATTTCCTCGTCGGGATTGCTGCCTATATGTGCCCTTAAGTAGTTCAAATAGGTTGAACCGCCGTCAGGCGATACGTCAAAGGTTGCTGACCCATCATTGATCTCATACCGAATGGCAAGGCCACTTCTTATTGCCTCAAAGCGACCTTCCGCTATCAAGTGCTTAGACTCAGTGAGATACCTTTTCTTATGCACGAGTTTCAATACTGGGATCAATCTCCAATAGTTGACTCTGCGAAACGGATTTAATCGATGTGAGAACGGAACTCGGTCTGGCACAGACTGGTAATAGCTCGATGCAGTTCCGTCATGCATGCATCTGGGCTTCACTACAGGCGAATAGATGAAGAAGAACTGATTCTCTCTCCTTCTTCTTCAAGGGAAGGGCCATTGAAATCGAATCGTGGTAAGAGTTGATTTCTGGAATCCAAAAACTGAAATAAGCCTGATTTTCATTGATGTAGTACTCAACAATTCGTTCTCCAAAATTTATTTGAAGAGTATGCAGCTTCATTAACTTCTTTGCACGCGCTTTATATCTGGATTCATTTTCGATCAGCAACTCGAGAGTAAGTTGATCCAGATTCAGTCTGCTCGTATCTGAGTCTTCATCGCCTATAGATACATCCACAATCTCAGGCTATAACCAGCTGGCTATTCCGTGCAGTCGAGCTTTACGTTTAGTAATTGAAATGACGCTGAGTCACTAAAAGTAGCTAGATCCCTCAAAACGTGCGCGGATCCAGGTTGGAGAGGATGCGAGATTTAAACCCGCGCTATGTTTTGCTTTGCATACTGATTGAGTCGGTACTCAAATAGATGGGGCTAGTGTATTCGTTCGCTAGTTTCCACACGCTAACATCGCATTATGAACACTTCGAGTTCGACCTGCGAACTGCCATTTGCCCTGAATATATGCTCTTGAATATGCGATCCCAAAGTAAGAGCTTGGAGTTGAATTGGCGCATGTGACTGTTGCGTCTTGAATCCTCACCAATAGTCCACTTGAAGTTGGTAGAGCAGGATTCGTTTCTACGTGTTTTATCAGATAGTTCGAGACACGACCTATTTTATATATCTCGAGAGTTAAAGTGACATGTTCTTGCCGTACGTTGCAAATTGATTTTGCATTAATCTTTATCTCAAGGACACGTCTATGTCGCAAAATTGAAGTCGAAATATGTGCATCATCGACTTCAATTCGGCAGCTTACTTTTGGCAATCGAGGGGTTGGCGCAGGAGAGGCTGCAAAACTGGGGTCGCCTACCGAGGTAATTAGGAAAATGATTGTTCCAGTAACGGAACTAACTAATTTAGGATGTCGTTTGAATATCATCCTTCATAGTTACGCAAATCATCAAAGCATCCATTAATTTATCCACAGGTGACTAATCCTGAGACTGATACGGCGACCAGCCTTGATGTTCCATCCGGGTACCTAGCTCGTTAATTCTTCCAGCTACTTGTTCCTTGGCGCTAGCCTTCCCAATTAGCCGACGACCCTCGATCTCTTCGAACATCTGAGTCATAAGCTTGTTCATCTCTGCTTCGCTATCAAAAGTATTCAAATCGAACCAGCGAAAATGATTGGTCTCGGGGTCGAACTTGTGGTGGCGAACTGTGTAACTGACTATGGTTTTGTCGCTGGGGTCAATTTCGGCCATCTCATCAACCACCTTTCTCGCCCGCTAGATGCGATCTCTCAAGGTTAATCGATTTCAACTGGCGGAGGATGCGGGATTTGAACCCGCGATAGGTTTCCCTATACACGCTTTCCAAGCGTGCGCACTCGGCCACTATGCGAATCCTCCGCGTGGAAGCATACGGGGCTTCAAGGTCCGCCCCCCAATCCCGGTAAGTCGCCAGTTCGGGGCTCCATGCGGGAGGCACACCTAGATACACAGTGTGTGCGCCCGCCTCTATGCTTTCCCCAGATCCCCCGCGCGGCGTCACCGCGCGGAACTCCCCCAGGGCCGGAAGGCAGCAAGGGTACGCACGCTCTGTCGGGTGCGCGGGGGATCCTTTACGAAAGGTGCTTATGCTCGCCCTCTACCGGAAGTACCGGCCGTCGCGCTTTGCCGACGTCATTGGGCAAGAGCACGTCACCGTCCCACTCTCCAATGCGCTGAGCAGCGGTCGCACTCATCACGCTTATCTCTTCTCCGGCCCTCGTGGTTGCGGAAAGACATCGAGCGCGCGCATTTTGGCTCGTTCTCTCAATTGCGAGCAGGGTCCCACTCCTGATCCTTGTGGCACGTGCCAGAGTTGCATGGATCTCGTTGCGAATGGTCCCGGCTCTATCGATGTTGTTGAACTCGATGCCGCAACACATGGTTTGGTTGATGATGCACGCGACCTTCGCGAGAAAGCCTTTTTCTCACCGGTCGCCGGGCGTTACAAGATTTACATTATTGATGAGGCGCACCAACTCGGACCGGGCGCCGCAAATGCACTTCTCAAAGTTGTCGAAGAGCCACCACCCCACGTGGTCTTCATCTTCGCCACCACCGAACCTGAAAAATTAATTGCCACCATTCGTTCACGTACACATCACTACCCATTCCGCTTAGTCCCGCCTGGAATTCTTACGAAGCACCTTGAAAAAATCTGTGAAGAAGAAAGTGTCAAAGTAGCCAAGGGTGTTATTCCACTCGTGGTGCGTGCTGGTGGTGGGTCCGTGCGTGACTCCCTCTCCGTACTTGGGCAACTTCTGGCTGGCGCCAGTCCTGATGGCGTCACTTATGAAATTGCTATTGCCCTTCTTGGTTACACCGATAGTGCAATCCTCGACCAAGTCGTCGATTCGTTTGCTGCTGGTGACGGCGCGAGTGTGTATCAGTCGATTGATCATCTAGTTGAGGCAGGCCACGAACCTCGTCGCTTCGCACAAGATTTGCTAGAGCGTCTGCGTGATCTCATTGTCTTGGAAGCCATTCCGCAATCTGCGCACTCGATCTTCCGCGAATTGTCATCCGATCAATTGGAGCGCATGCAACAGCAAGCAGCCCGCTTTGGTCGAGGTTCACTCTCACGCGCTGCAGATGTGGTGAATGAAGGTCTCACGCAAATGCGTGGCGCCACCGCCCCACGTTTACTTCTCGAATTGATCTGCGCTCGCGTTCTTCTTCCTGGCTCTGAAGAGAGCGAAAGAGGGGTATTAGCAAGGCTGGAACGCTTAGAGCGCCGCGGAGATGTCGCACTCCCATCTACCTCTGTGAAGAGCCCGGTCGCTGCGCTGATTGCAGCACCTAAGGAAGCTCCCGCTATTGATGCGCTGGCGCCGGTTGCCGCACCAGTAAAGAAAGCCCCACCACGCGCAATCGACGAGGTTGAGGAAGAAGCACCAGTAGCCGCTCCTCCTGTCGAGGTGAAGAGTGCGCCGACCGCAAAGCCCACGGGTCCCATCGATTTGCTTGGTGTGCGCCGGCTCTGGCCAGAGATCATTGAGAACGTAAAAGCACGTCGACGCCTCACCTGGTCGTTGATCACTGCTGGTGCGCAGGTGGCATCTATGGATGACAAGGTTATGGCGGTCTCGCTTTCAAACTCTGGTGCACGCGATTCCTTCATGCGTTCCGGTAGCGATGAAATTCTCCGCCAAGCCATCATCGATGTTGTCGGCCTCGATCGAAGAATTGAAGCGATCGTTGATCCTTCAGGATCGGAAGCATCGCCCTCATCTAAAGCACCGAAGAAGAGCACACTCGAAAAGAAGAGCGAGCGCAAAGATGAGCGCGACGACGACGCCACTCTTACCGCAACATCAGGCGCTGAATTACTCGCTCGTGAATTGGGCGCCGAGATTATCGGGCAGTTCGAGAAGGAATAGCGCGCGCTTGTCAGTGCTTCGAAGTAAGGTGTGCGTATGTATGAAGGCGTAGTTCAAGATCTCATCGACGAGCTTGGTCGTCTTCCTGGCGTGGGTCCAAAGAGCGCTCAACGCATTGCCTTCCACATCTTGCAAGCAGATCCCGTCGATGTGCGTCGCCTCGCCGAGGTACTTCGCGAAGTAAAAGAGCGCGTACGTTTCTGCATCACCTGTGGCAACGTGGCCGAAGAAGAGCAATGTCGCATCTGTCGCGATCCGCGACGAGACCACACCGTTATCTGCGTTGTTGAAGAGAGTAAAGATGTGGTGGCTATTGAAAAGACGCGCGAATTCCGCGGTCGCTATCACGTACTCGGAGGGGCTATCAGTCCGATCGAGGGCATCGGCCCCGATAACTTGCGCATCAAAGAACTGATGGTGCGCTTAGCCGATAGCGACGTCACCGAAATTATTCTGGCGACCGATCCCAACCTCGAGGGGGAGGCGACCGCCACCTACCTGGCTCGCATGCTCAAGCCGCTCGGTCTTCGGGTGACCCGCTTGGCCAGTGGGCTGCCGGTAGGCGGGGATCTGGAGTACGCCGATGAGGTCACGCTGGGACGAGCTTTTGAGGGCCGCCGGAGCTTCGATCACTAATTCCGCTCGCTCTTGAGCGTAAATCGTCTCAAATAGTAAGACAAGTGTCGTCTCATAATGTGAGATAAAGTGGAAAAGTTTACCTACGTCCGCCACTCTTTT
>JAPLBA010000047.1 GCA_026393015.1 Actinomycetota bacterium | reverse complement strand
TTCACAACTGATCCTCGTACAGTCAACTGATGAATCCGAAGTTCTCACATGGCACATCAGCGACCCGGCGCATCCAGAACAAACCCCGCGGGAGATCAAGTACCCCAAAGTAGGAACGGCTAATGCTGTTGTTTCACTCGTGCTCATGACGTGCGATGGCGATATCTCTCGTCAGATCGCTCTTCCCGCGGGATTTGAATATCTCGTGGAAATTAATTGGAATCAATACGGTCCACCACTCCTTTACTGCATGGATCGCAGCCAGCGCACTGCGGCAGTATTTGCCTTAGACATTCATACAGGTGATTTAACAGAACTTGCCACGCAGCGCGATGATCATTGGGTCGAGATAACTCCCGGTGTACCCACTTGGTTGCCTTCAGGAGAACTCCTCCTTGCCCACGATGAAAGTGAGACTCGTGTGCTCACAATTAACGGACGACAAGTGACGCCAGATGGTCTGCAAGTGACCGGCGTAGTCGATGTCGATCGTTTCGGCATCACATTTACTGGAACTTTTGAGCCAACAGAGAGCCACCTATGGTGGTACGGATTTGGTGGCGAGTTAGATCAGCTCTCACCTGTAGGTGGCATGCATACAGGTAGAGCGCGCAACCACACGTTAGTGATCTCATCGCGTTCACTAGATGAGTACGGCGTGAAGACAGAAATACATCGTGATGGGAAGAAGTGGGAGATCCAGTCACACGCCTGGACGCCTAGCCATGATGCTACGCCCGAGTTCATTCGCCTTGGAAAAGACGAATTACGCGCAGCCTTACTGCTGCCAGAAAGTGGCGCACGCACAAACCTTCCGCTTCTTGTCGATCCTTACGGTGGTCCACACGCGCTTCGGGTGGTCGCCGCAAAAAACGCTTATGCCGAGGCTCAATGGTTTGCGAATCAAGGATTTGCAGTATTAATTGCCGACGGCCGAGGTACCCCACATCGTGGTCCGGAGTGGGAGAAAGCCATCTCTGGCGATCTGGCAACTATTCCGCTGCAAGATCAAGTCACGGCTGTGGAGGCGCTGATTGCCTTGCGCCCCGGCCTTATCGACCCGGCCCGGGTTGCCATCCGTGGGTGGTCCTTCGGCGGCTATCTCGCAGCCCTTGCCGTCATGGATGCCCCTCATACTTTCGCGGCCGCCATTGCTGGTGCACCGGTGGGTGACTTTCGGCTCTACGACACCTTTTACACAGAGCGCTACTTGGGAATTACTGGCGAAGAAGCGGGTTATGAGATCAGCTCGCTTTATCCGCGAGCGCACAAGCTCTCGCGCCCCTTGATGATCATTCATGGATTAGCTGATGACAATGTTGTGGTGGCTCACTCGCTCCAACTTTCATCTCACTTACTTGCGGCCGGAAGGCCACACGAAACATTGATGCTGAGCAACGTGACGCACATGACCCCACAAGAAGAAGTTTCTGAAAATCTCTTATTACTGCAAGTGGAATTTCTTAGACGACATCTACAAGTGCCTGCCAAATAACTGGTAGTGCTGCCAGATCTGCCGGAAGCACATCTCCTGGCAAAATGCTTTGTTCTGTGATCCATGCGATCTGATCGTGTGAATGGTGCGTTACTTGTGGATCATGCTCTGCTGAAAGTAAGAAGAAGTGCAATTCGCGCTCAGTAGAAAGCGCATAAGTAAAGTCCACTTTCCGAAGCACTCTTACCTCTACCAGGAACTCTTCATGAAATTCTCGAACTATTGCTTGTTCTGGCAATTCATTGGGCTCAACTAAGCCGCCAGGAAACTCCCAGAAGCCCGCATGCGTAGTGCTCCTTCGCGCTAGTAAAACCTCTCGGCCCACGCGAAGGAGTACACCAGCAACTACAGATTCGATTTCTTTGCCCTAGAAGCGGTGCGTCCACGCTCGTTCTGATCAAGTACCAACTTGCGAATGCGCACGGTCGCTGGAGTCACCTCGATACATTCATCTTCGCGACAGAATTCGAGCGCTTGTTCCATGTTGAGAAGTCTAGGCGGAATCAAACGTTCTAATTCATCTGCGGTTGCAGAACGAATATTTGTGAGTTTCTTTTCACGAACTGCATTCACGTCCATATCTTCGCCACGTGAATTTTCGCCGACGATCATGCCCTCATAAACTTCAGTACCTGGTTGCACAAAGATTATTCCGCGCTCTTGGAGTGAGAAGAGCGCATAGGAAGTTACCGCACCACGTCGATCGGCAACGAGTGAACCTGTAGGGCGCGTGCGCAATTCACCGTGCC
>JAPLBA010000072.1 GCA_026393015.1 Actinomycetota bacterium | reverse complement strand
TGCATCGCATGATCTTTCTTCACTTCGCCTCCTCGGTTCCGTCGGCGAACCCATCAATCCAGAAGCATGGATGTGGTACCGCGAAGTGATCGGCAAGAACAAGTGCCCCATTATCGACACCTGGTGGCAGACAGAAACTGGCGGCATGATGATTTCCCCGCTTCCTGGCGTTACCGCAACGAAGCCAGGTTCTGCGATGGGACCACTTCCTGGAATTAGCGCAAAAGTCGTTGATGACAACGCAGTACCGGTAGAACGTGGAAACGGTGGCTATCTCATTCTCGATAAGCCATGGCCTGCGATGCTCCGCGGAATTTGGGGCGAGCCAGAGCGTTACAAGGAAACCTATTGGTCGCGTTACGAAGGTATTTACTTCGCTGGCGATGGTGCCAAACTCGATGAGGATGGCGCCATGTGGTTACTTGGCCGAGTCGACGACGTCATGAACATTTCAGGTCACCGCATCTCCACCACAGAAGTGGAGTCTGCTCTCGTCTCTCACGTCATGGTTGCTGAAGCTGCTGTAGTTGGTGCCAATGATGAGATGACTGGCCAAGGGATTGTGGCGTTCGTTATTTTGCGCGGTGGTATCGAAGGCGCTAACGGCGAAGAACTCGTGCAAGAGCTTCGTGCACATGTGGCTAAGGAGATCGGACCCATCGCCCGTCCACGTCAGATCTTGGTGGTGGCGGAGTTGCCCAAAACTCGAAGCGGAAAAATAATGCGCCGCTTGCTTCGTGATGTGGCTGATCACCGTGCGGTTGGAGATGCCACCACACTTGCCGATCCGAACGTGATGGCGATGATTTCGCAAGGTATGAATTCATCTAGCGAGGATTGAGGATGGCAAAACTTTTCCAAACGCCTTCGCTTCGAGAGCAGCGATGGGTCACCCGCTTCCTAGCGCGCGAAACTGTGGGTGGTTCACTTCTCCTCATTGCAGTGGTTGCGGCTTTGATATCTGCAAACTCTGGCTTGCGCGATGGTTATCGCTCGTTCCTTGATTTCCACTTTGGAGTGTCAGCACTCAACTTAAGCGTGGCGGAGTGGGCTTCTGAAGGTTTGCTGGCGATCTTCTTCTTAGTGGCTGGACTGGAGTTAAGGCGCGAATTTACTTCGGGAAGTTTACAAACCCTTCGTACAGCACTTCTTCCTATCTCTGCGGCTGGTATTGGAATGCTCGTTCCCGCTCTGATTTTTGTGGCGCTCGCGGGCCCCGAACACCGATCAGCGTGGGCGATTCCTACCGCCACCGACCTGGCATTCTGTTTGACGTTACTAGCAGTCGCTGGCCGCGGAATCCCATCACCACTTCGAGCATTCCTGCTGACTCTTGCGATTGCAGATGACCTGGGCGCCATCATCATCATCGCCTTCTTCTATTCCGCCAGTATTGCTTGGGTTGCTTTGCTTACTGCAATTGCGGCCGTAGCACTCTATGGAATTCTCCAATACTCTCGAAAGTGTCCCGCTTGGATCGGCGTACCGCTTGCGGTGATCGCTTGGTATGCGATGTACCGAAGCGGAATTCATGCCACCGTGGCCGGAGTCGCTATTGGACTACTTACTAACCCACATGCAATAGGTGAACAGCGTAGCAACGTAGAAAGTGCAGAATCCTTCTTCCAACCGCTCTCTGTGGGATTCGCACTCCCGCTCTTCGCGTTCACTGCCATCGGGATTTCATTTAGCTTGGACTCTCTCAGTTCACTACCATCCGATTCACTTTCGCGAGCAATTGTGATTGCCCGCGTCGTAGGTAAACCAATCGGAATCGTGGGTGGCGCCTGGCTTATCGCTCGATACACCAAAGCCGAGCTCAATTCAGAGATCTCTTGGTGGGATATCACCGCAGTTGGAATTCTTGCTGGAATTGGATTTTCTGTCGCACTTTTGGTGAGCCAGATTTCATTACCGAGTTCTTCTTATAATAGTGCAGCTAGCGCGCTTCTCTTCGGCGCGATTCTTAGTTCACTCCTGGCAACTCTCGCCCTCATCGCGCGCGGTCGCCACCATCGCTCCCAGAGTGACGTTTAACGACGCTATTTCGAACCCGAAAAAATTTGCCGGGCATCGGCAAGATCAGCGACTGATTTTCTTTCAGCGGAGACTTCGCCGTAGATAGTCGTACGCGGGCGAGATGGACGACCCGCTAATTGGGCGATCTCTTCAAGTTCTTTTACGGTTCGCATGGATCCATTAGTACTTCCAGCCATACGACTAATGGTCTCTTCCATCAGAGTGCCACCGATGTCGTTGACTCCGCCATCAAGAAGCGAGAGCACTCCATCGGGTCCATTGAGCCCAAGTTTCACCCAAGAGCATTGAATATTATTGATCGATCCAGCTAGCAATAATCTCGCCATGGCGTGGACGACCCTGTTCTCACGAACTGTTGGTCCAGGTCTTGCGATACCAGCGAGATATATGGGCGATGAATAATGGACAAAAGGTAGTGGTACAAATTCCGTGAAGCCACCCGTTTCGTCTTGAAGATTTCTAATCGTGATCATGTGGTCATACCAGTGAGATTCATTATCCACGTGGCCATACATCATGGTGGCCGATGACTTGATCCCGAGTAAATGTGCTTCACGGACAATTTCGAGCCATGCCTTTGCTGGCAATTTTCCCTTCGTGAGAATCCAACGAATCTCGTCGTCAAGAATTTCGGCAGCCGTTCCTGGAATCGTTCCTAGCCCAGCCTCCTTGGCTTGCGTGAGCCATTCACGATAAGAGATACCCATCTTGATAGATCCACTGAAGATTTCCATGGGTGAAAATGCATGGATATGCATTTCTGGTGCTACTGCTTTCACGGCACGAGCCACATCGAAGTAAGTATCACCCGGGAGATCAGGGTGGATACCGGCTTGCATACAGACTTCGTTGGCGCCTAACGCCCAGGCTTCCTCAACTCGCGATTTAATTTCGTCGATAGATAAGAGATACGAATCCGCATCGGTCTTACGTTGTGCAAATGCACAGAATCTGCAGCCGGTATAACAAACATTTGTGAAGTTGATATTTCTGTTCACAATATAAGTGACGTCTTCCCCCACTAATTCTGATCGCTTCTCATTTGCCGCGGCCACCAATAAATCAAGTTCAACTCCATCGGCAGCAAATAACGTGAGCCCCTCATCGCGCGTGATGGACCGTGGATTGTCTACTACTTTGGAGAGTGCAGATATGAACGAACCGTGAGCTGCTGGGGATGTGAAAGTATCTAGCGAGGAAAGTTGCCCAGCAATGCTCTCCCAGTTTCCGTAAACAGAATCAAAATCGCTACGTTGCTGTGATTCTCTTCCTTGGGTATCAATTGAATCCCCCAAATCTGTGCGCCCGATGCTGGTGAGACTTTGGCTCACTTCCTGCCAAGGTCTTCCCACGGGAGAGTTACCAGGGATAGCTAAACCATCAGGTTGGGCTAGCGCTGAAATGTGCGCTTGGACTTTGGGATCTATCCAACGTACTGGTGACTTCAGGTACTCGGGATAAATGGTCAGCCTAGGCTTGAGTTCGAAACCAGATGTGTGACTGTGCGCAGCCAATAGATCGATTTCCGGCCATGGTCGTTCCGGATTGACGTGATCAAGCGTTACAGGCGAAACGCCACCCCAATCATCGATGCCAGCAGCAATTAATAAAGCAAACTCTTCTGGCTCAGATAAATTTGGCGGAGCTTGAATTCTCATTCGCGGTCCGAAGACAAGTCGTGCCACCGCTATTGCCGCCAGATATTCCTGCTGATCTGCATCTGGCGCATTTCGCATCGCAGTGTCTTCTTTAGCCCGGAAATTCTGAATAATGATTTCCTGAATATGCCCATATCGTTTAGCGAGTTCAGCTAGCTTTAAGAGTGACTCCCCACGCTCAAGCAGCGTTTCACCAATTCCGATGAGAAGTCCAGTGGTGAATGGAATGGAGAGACGACCGGCATCTTCAATTGTTCGTAAACGTACCGCTGGATCTTTATCAGGGCTGCCAAAATGTACTTCGCCCTTATCCGTAAATAACCGCGTGGAAGACGTTTCAAGCATCATGCCCATACTCGCAGCAACTGGCCTTAATCGAGATAGTTCCTCGAAGCTCATCACACCCGGATTGAGATGAGGAAGTAGTCCAGTCTCTTCCAGCACAGCAATGGCGCACGCTCTTACGTAATCCAACGTAGAAGAATAGCCACGGTCCGAGAGCCAACTCGCAGCAATTTCCCATCTATCTTCCGGACGATCTCCTAACGTAAAGAGAGCTTCCGAACATCCAGCCTTGGCACCTTCCTTGGCAATCGCAATAACTTCGCTCATCTCTAGAAATGCTGAAGGAAGGTTATTCGGAGTGGTAGCAAAGGTGCAGTAATGGCAGCGATCGCGACATAGTCGAGTGAGCGGGATGAAGACTTTAGGAGAATAGGTAATGACTCCAGCTCGGTTAACTTCGCGCAAGCCAGCATCACGAACACGAGCAGCTACTTCACATAATTGTGTTAGGGCTTCATCGCGAGCCGAGAGCAAGAGAGTGATTTCATCAAGATTTATTGTTACCGCATCAGATGCGCGACGGAGAACCCTGCGCATTGATGAGTCCATGATTAATTCCCCATTCCCGCTAGAAATCACATGCCTTAACTTATCAGTTTCAGTGGCAACTGCTATTTCAAGATAGGCCGGACAATTTGTAACTAACCCTTGACGCTATACCGAATCCATTATATGACGATTGCCACGGTCGAAAGTTAAATAGTTCCAAGTCCAATCGGCCACAGTGCCGATCTTGTTTCGGCCACCTAAGAGATAAAACAAGTGTAAGAAGAGCCACGCATACCAGGCGGGAATTCCAGCAAATTTTAGGTTCTTTACTTCTACAACTGCTTTGTGACGTCCAATGGTGGCCATTGAACCTTTGTCGCGATACTTGAAAGCCAATAATGGGAGCCCTTGTTGCATGCGAAGTAATTGCTGCGCCACAAATCTGCCCTGCTGCAAGGCAACCGGGGCTACCATCGGCAAGAAATCCTCGCCGTGAGAACTTATTCCCGCGATATCGCCAATTGCCCAGATGTATGGATAACTCTTCACTTGGAGGGTTGGTTCTACATCTATACGGGATTTTGTGATAGGCAGATTTAATTTTACCGCTGTCGGTTCGCCTTGCACTCCCGCGGCCCAAATTGTGACATCAGATGGAACTGACGTCCCATCCTTTAATTTGATTAATGTCGACTGAACTTCCGCCACTGATGTATTCAGCTTTACCGCTACCCCTAGTTTTTCAAGATCACGCTTTGTGCGTTCAGAGAGGCGTTCGGCGAAACTTGGCAGGAGACGAGGACCCGCCTCAATGATATTTACGGTTACCCGCGCTGCAGCTTGTGCCTCGTCGTTTTTTAGGGGGCCTCGTACAAGTTCGGCAAAGGCTCCAGCCATTTCAACACCCGTAGGGCCACCGCCCACCACAGAAATAGAAAGAATTGTTTTATCCTCGGTACGACATAAGTCTTCAAAGCGACGCATCACATCCGCACGGATGGTGATCGCCTCGTGAACACTTTTCATTCCAAGGGAATTTTCACGCACACCTGGGACTCCAAAATCGGCTGTTGCTGACCCAAGCGCAACCACTAAATGATCGAATTCGAGAATTTCATTACTGTCCAACTCGACCGTCTTATTTGAATGGTTGATAGAGATCGGAGAGCCCATTCGAAAAGCCACGCCAGTATTACGAAGAGCACCACGAATCGGATGTGCCACGTGATCTGCCGCCAGGCCCGCAGTCGAGACTTGGTAAAGCAAAGGTAAAAAAGTTTGAAAATTGTGACGGTCCACCAAGGTGACGCGTGCCGAACCAGCGAGCGCCTTAGCTGCAGTGAGGCCACCGAAGCCAGCCCCGAGTATTACTACTCGTGGACCCATCGGTTCTTTTGGCATAAGACAAAGTCTAACCCGGGGGTGAGAGGACGCCACTTAGAACTTTGAAGGATCAGGCGTGTGTAGACGCAGAGTGCCGGCTCATAGCAATCTCTAGGTTGCACAGATTCTTGAGCGGTCTATATGATCAATATGTTGTTTCCGGGGTCGATGTAATTTCGAACCGGCGGTTATAGTCCGCGACCCGATACCAGCCAGGTAGCGGTTGACTCAGTGAAACTCTGGGACCGACGGTTAAAGTCCGGATGAGAGGAAACCAACAAAGGATAGGCACGTGCCTATCGTTTTGTGCATTTCTTGCACGCACCCCGGGGACTCGTTTC
>JAPLBA010000083.1 GCA_026393015.1 Actinomycetota bacterium | reverse complement strand
GCGGTCATTTGGTCATATGAAGTGAGCATCGCCCACTTCTCGCCGCGTTCTTTGGCCGCCGCAATATCAAGCACGGTGACGCGCCTATGTGAAATGCCAGCATAAAGAGATGTGCTCATCTTGATTCCTCCGCCTCAAGGCCACTGGGGGTCCCTGGGTAGCACCAATTCTAACAGCCACCCCTGATCTCGGGTAGGGACTGGGTAGGCGGGTGAATGGGAGATATGTAGGCTCTATATATGTCCACTCGCGCGCACCTTCGCCTGGCGCTGGCTCAAGTGAACCCGAAGGTGGGTGATCTTGCGGGAAATGCCGCTCTGGTGGTGGTGTACACAGTGCAAGCCGCCGATCAGGGAAGCGACCTCGTGGTCTTTCCGGAGATGATGCTGACTGGCTATCCGATTGAAGATTTAGCGCTCCGCCCTTCGTTTCAGAGCGCTGTGCTGGACCAGTTGTCGACCTTGGCCGATGACATCAAGCATGCGGGTTGCGGACACCTGCCAGTAATCGTGGGATTCCTCGACCAGCAGAATCTGAAGCCTGAAACACTTGGAGTCCCCTTAGGCAATCCGCAGAATGCGTTGGCGCTCATTCATGAAGGCTCCGTGGTCGCTACCTATGCAAAGCACCACCTGCCCAACTATGGGGTCTTTGATGAATTCCGATATTTCGTTCCGGGCGAAGAATCTTTAGTTTTTCGCCACAAAGGAATAGATATCGGAGTAGCGATCTGCGAAGACCTTTGGCAAGAAGGTGGTCCGGTTGCGCAAATAAAAGAGCGCAACGCTGGCCTTCTGGTGGTCATCAACGGAAGTCCTTACGAGCAAGAAAAAGATGATGCCAGGCTTGCGCTCTGTTCGCGCCGTGCTCGAGAGGCGGGATGCGCGCTTGCATATGTAAATATGACGGGCGGCCAAGACGAATTGGTCTTTGATGGTGACAGCATGATTGTTGATAGTGCAGGTGTGTTGGTGGCGCGTGCTCCACAATTCGAAGATGGTTTGATGGTGACCGACCTAGAATTGCCAGTACGAAGCGCTGTCGTAGTAGATCTTGTGATAAACGATGAAACTCGAACCATTGAAAAGCCTTTACCTTCCGGGATAGCCACGCGCCTAGACATGCATGGAGAAGTGTGGAGCGCGCTCGTAGTGGGCTTGCGTGATTATGTAGAGAAGAATAATTTTAAGTCTGTAATTCTTGGCCTCTCCGGTGGAATTGATTCAGCGCTAGTGGCAGCCATCGCGGTAGATGCGCTGGGAGCAGATCGAGTCTTTGGAGTTTCGCTACCAAGCAAATATTCCTCGGATCATTCCAAGAGCGATGCGTATGCGCTCGCAGAGAATTTAGGTATCAACATTCGTACGGTAGAAATTGAACCTCTGGTAGCTGCCTTTGTGGGTGAACTCAAGCTCACTGGATTGGCCGAGGAGAACGTACAGGCCCGCGTGCGCGGAACTTCGTTGATGGCTCTTTCAAACTCTGAAGGCCACTTAGTGCTGGCAACTGGAAATAAGAGCGAGCTGGCAGTCGGATACTCGACTATCTACGGAGATGCAGTGGGTGGCTTTGCACCAATAAAGGATCTGCCTAAGACGCTCGTCTGGGATTTAGCGAAGTGGCGTAACGTGGTGGCCCTCGCTGCCGGCGAAGTTGCGCCCATTCCAGAGAGTTCTATTTCGAAGGAACCGAGTGCGGAATTGCGACCCGACCAACGTGATTCAGATTCCCTTCCTGAGTACCCCATCCTTGACCGAATCCTGGATGCCTACGTACAAGGCGACCTCGGTGCCGAGTGGATTGCCCGAGAAGGCTTTGATCCGGCCCTCATTGAGAAGATCTTGCGAATGGTTGATGCGGCCGAATATAAGCGTCGGCAGTACCCACCAGGGACCAAAGTGAGCGTGCGAGCCTTTGGAAGGGATCGAAGATTGCCAATTACCAGCGTTTGGCGGGAGATTGTTACTCGGCTGTAACGCAAGGGGGGCAGACTGGTCCCATGGAAAAACAAGAGGAATTCGTGCTGCGCACCCTTGAGGAGCGCGATATCCGTTTCGTCCGTCTCTGGTTCACCGACGTGCTTGGCTTTCTCAAGTCCGTTGCGGTGGCTCCTGCCGAGTTGGAGAGCGCCTTTGCTGAAGGCATCGGCTTTGATGGTTCGGCGATCGAAGGGTTCGCGCGCGTTTATGAATCCGACATGCTGGCAAAACCAGACCCGTCTACTTTTTCGATTTTGCCTTGGCGCGCAGAAGCACCAGGTACTGCGCGCATGTTCTGCGACATCATGCTTCCCGATGGGAATCCTTCATACGCAGATCCACGTTATGTATTGAAGCGCACTCTTGCTCGCGCTGCTGAAATGGGATTCACCTTCTATACACATCCCGAGATTGAATTCTTCCTCTTTGAAGAAAAGCCCAAGCGTGGGGAAGGTCCAGTGCCCGTTGACTCAGGTGGATACTTTGACCACACACCAAATGTGGTGGGCCATGATTTCCGTCGCCAAGCGATCACCATGCTTGAAGCGATGGGTATTAGCGTGGAATTTAGCCATCATGAAGGAGCCCCTGGTCAGCAAGAGATTGATCTTCGCTACGCCGATGCACTTTCAACGGCTGACAACATCATGACATTTCGTTTGGTAGTAAAAGAGGTTGCACTGGAGCAAGGCGTATTTGCTTCGTTCATGCCAAAACCCTTTACCGATCATCCAGGCTCCGGAATGCACGTTCACCTTTCGCTCTTCGAAGGTGATCGCAATGCATTCCACGAAGCCGGCGCGCCCTACCAACTCTCGCGAGTAGGTCGTTCGTTTATCGCAGGGCTCTTGCGTCACGCACCTGAAATTACTGCGATCACAAATCAGTGGGTGAACTCATACAAGCGCCTACATGGCGGAGGCGAAGCTCCTGCGTTCATTTCATGGGGTCATAACAACCGGAGTGCTTTAGTGCGCGTCCCTATGTATAAGCCGGGCAAGGGAAATTCCACCCGTATCGAACTTCGTTCACCAGATTCGGCTTGCAATCCATACCTCTCGTTTGCAGTGATCCTGGCTGCTGGGCTTAAGGGCATCGAAATGGAGTACGAACTTCCAGACGGCGCCGAAGATGATGTGTGGTCATTAACTCCAGCCGAGCGGCGTGCTCTAGGCATTGCTCCGCTGCCCACCGACTTGGCGGAAGCAATCGCTGCCATGGAGAAGAGCGAACTCGTTGCCGAAACTTTGGGTGAGCACGTCTTTGACCACTTCTTACGCAATAAGCGGGCAGAGTGGGCTGAGTACCGTCGACAGGTCACTGCCTTCGAGCTTGATCGCTACCTCCCGGTTCTCTAGTTCATGGCCACCCTCTTTGTAGTCATCAATGAGCCAGACACGACGGCGGCGTTTTTTGGTGAGTGGATCGCAGATGAGGGCGTAGAGCTTGTTGAATGTCATGCATATCGAGGTGATGCCAT
>JAPLBA010000006.1 GCA_026393015.1 Actinomycetota bacterium | reverse complement strand
TCGAGATAGCCTTGAGCAGCTGGAGCAACTTTGTTGTAGCCAGGAGCCGCGATTCCACTCATTGGAACGGTAATTCCAAAGGTGACCGACGAATCCGTGACGCCAACTTCATTGCGCAACGTTGCTTGCGCCGGCAGAGTTGCGAGCGCAAGGCCGACAACTGCAACCGCCGCGACCGCAGCAATAAGCCGAGGTGTGCGCGTGATGCGTGACATGGGGTTCCTTTCAGGGACCGGTGGTAGCTGAGGCGAGCCAGGGCGCTCGACACAGTCCGGTAGATGTTGAGATGAGCGTATAACCGCCTGGGCACCAATGCGATAGATATGTGGCTTTTTTCCCAGCGAAATGAGAGCAATGTCGGAATTGCTAAGGTTCCGTTGAGTCAGTTCGGCACTTTATTGGCTAATGCGAGGAGCGGCGCCCCTTGAAACGCAAGCCATGTGCCAGATGGTTGAAGGCAGCTGCCGTCCCCCCAGGATTAAAGAGGACGGTGAGTACGAGTAAGACTCCTGTGATAACCCCCGGAAGATTTGTATGAATCGACTCCGAGGCGTTGCTCGCAATCATGTCGGAGAGCGTCGGCAAGATCACCAAAGCGAGCGCCCCAATAATCGCTCCATAGATCGATCTCACTCCACCGATCACCGCCCCGGTGAGTATTAAAAAGGAGAGAGATAAGCCAAATGTTGAAGGTGCCACACTCGAAAGCGTCACACTTAAGATTGCGCCAGCAAAACCCGCAAAGCCTGCAGAGACGGCAAACGCCAAAATCTTGCTTCGGGCCACATTGATTCCGGCGAGAGCAGCCGCACTTTCATCTGCTCGGACTGCGCGCCAAATACGACCATAGCGACTCTTGGTGATGTTGATAGCAAGGGCGATACCGATAGCGAGCGCAGCGCCACAAATCCAATAGACCCACTTATTCAAAAAGACATACGGATCGCCATAACGAGAGGGTGGCGCATATTGCTCAGCAGCATCCCAAGAGATTCCTTGCTCGCCTCCCAAGATGCTTACTAAGCCGGAGATAGAAGGCACGCCTACTGCAAAAGCGAGAGTTGTTCCTGCAAGGTAAGGACCAGAGAGGCGAGCCGCCGCGATGCCCACAATTGCACCAACGCCTGCCGCTGCGAGTACTGAAGCGAAGAACGAAAGCCAGAGCGGCCAGTGCAAATTAACTAAGAAGAGCGCGCAGGCATAAGCGCCAACCGCAAGAAATGAGCCATGACCGAGAGAGACTTGTCCCGAATACCCAGTGAGCATCACAATCGAGATGATTGCAAGTGCATATGCAGCAACCATTGATCCTTGAGTAACACGGAATTCAGAAATGCGATCGCCCATGAGTACCCATGCGAAAGCCGCGATGGCAATCCCGAGTAGCGCGCGTAACGGACGGGGAATACGTGAAAAGAATGTGGTGGATAAGTTAGACACGTCGACCACCGCGCTTTCCAATCAGACCCTGTGGCCTGAGCAAGAGCACTGCGAGTAGCACAACAAATGCAGTCATAAAGGTGTAACTGGATCCGGCATATTGGAGAACAAGCGCAAGACCGAAGCCCAATGCCAATCCACCGAGCGCTCCACCAATCATGCTCTCTAATCCACCAACAACAGCAGCGGTAAAACCGAAGACCAAAAGTAGGTCAAGAGAGTTGGGAGCTAAGAAGGTCGTGGGAGTAATGAGGACGCCAGCCAAACCGCCTGCAGCCCCAGCAAAACTCCAACCAATAGTGCGCACCCTGCCAGTACGCACGCCCGCAAGTTGGGCAACCTCGGGCGAGAACGCGGCTGCTCTCATGGAAAGGCCTAAACCTGTCCGCTGAAAAATAAATGAGAAGGCGAGCATCACAGCAAGGGATGCGCCGACTGTGAAGAGATCAAAGGCTGAAAACGGAATCTTGCTTCCACCGATCGAAAGCCCTGCCGTCGAAAAGGCAGACGGAAATTTGATTAATTCGCCACCCCAAAACATTCCCACTACTCCTTGAAGTACTGCAAGGAGTCCAAGAGTTGCGATGACCGGCGCCACAGCCGCTTCTGGCCCGGATCCAGCACGGCGCAAAAGCGGTCTTACTAACGCCAGGTCAATAAGTCCGCCGAGAACTCCACCGAAAATAATGGAGAGAACAATCGCCAACCAATACGAGCCAGTCATGCGATGAATTTCGAGTCCGATATAGGTGGAGAGGACCGCTTGACCGGCTTGCGCAAAGTTCACTACGCGAGTGCTTCGCCATACCAAGATCAACGCAATAGCCATCAACGAATAAATGGCACCAAGACTTAATCCCGTGATCAACGTGCTGAGAAGAGTGCTCATCAATATCCCAAGTAGGCGTGTCGAAGAGATTCATCTGAGGCAATGGCTTTCGCTTCTCCGCTAGCGACAATCTTTCCGAGCGCTAGCACAATCGCGTGATTAGCAATAGCGAGCGCGCTCACTGCATTCTGTTCGACGAGCACGACCGTGAGCCCAGTAGCTTTACGCATGGTGTCAATGGTGTGAAAAATTTGTTCGATAACGATCGGCGCTAAACCAAGCGAAGGTTCATCAAGGAGAAGCAACTTAGGGCGGGCCATCAACGCACGGCCAATCGCGAGCATTTGGCGTTCTCCACCGGAGAGTGAATCTGCGCCCTGTTTAAGCCGTTCACCTAAACGTGGAAAGAGATCGAGCACTTCACTCTTCGTTACTGTCACGTCGGGATCTTTGCCGCGCCAGAGCGCACCTAAGTTGAGGTTTTCTTCAACCGAAAGTTCCGCGATGACTGATCGTCCCTCGGGAACATGGGCGACACCATGGCGCACCACCTCCGATGTCGGGAGTTTCAATAAATCCACATCACCCCAGTGAGCGCTACCCGAAGATGATTTCACCAACCCCGAAAGTGTGCGAAGAAGTGATGACTTACCGGCACCGTTGGCACCAATGACGGCGGTGCAACTTCCCACCTCCACGTCAAAGGAAACATGATCAACGGCGCGAACCTGTCCGTGATCGGTCGTGAGCGAATCAATGCGCAGCATTGTTGCCCCCTAATGCTGCAGCACCAAGATAAGCCGCAATTACTCCCGGATCCTGACGCACTTGCTCGGGAGCTCCGCTTGCGATCACTTGTCCAAAATCAAGTACGTAGATTTTTTCACTTACCGACATCACAAGGTCCATATGATGTTCGACAAGTAGCACAGCGCATGAGAGCGATTTGATAATCTCTGCAAGCCATCTCAGATCTTCGGCACCTAAACCACCAGCAGGCTCATCAAGTAGCAGCAGCTTCGGCTCAGCCACCAGGGCGCGCGCCAAACTCACGCGCTTGAGAAGTGGAAATGCAAGATCGCTCGGTTTTGAGTTTGCTAAATCTGCCGCGCCACAAAATTCGAGGGCTTCCATCGCTCGTATTCGCAACTTCGCTTCGTCTCGATCATAGGTGCCAAAGATTGCACTCAACATTCCGGTACGTGACTTGTGCGTAAGAGCAACCATCACATTCTCGACGCAGGTGAGATCAGAGAAGAGGCCCACGCCTTGAAGGGTGCGTGCCATACCGCGCTTGATAAGTTGATCCGGCTTAGGGAATCGAATTAGTTCGCCCTCCCACGCCATGGAACCCGACTCGGGAGTAACAAAACCACTCATGACATTGAAAAGGGTGGTTTTGCCAGCTCCGTTGGGACCGATCAAACCCACCACTTGCCCTGGAAAGACCTCAAGGTGAACATCGCTTAACGCCCGAAGCCCGCCGAAGGTCACGTTGACACCTTCGAGAGCCAGAATCGGTGAAGTCACCCGCCTGAGGCTACCGGAAGGTATTACGCCTCGCCACGCACGAGTCGCACGATTGCGTCACTGATTTGATCAGGCCTTTCCAGCATGAGGAGATGGCCAGTCTTTGGCAATAAGTGCACGGGCGCTCCGGGGATCTGCTCCCCCATTGTGGAGGTGTGCTCAGGAGGCGTGAGTCGATCTGAAAGACCACAGAAGAATTCGACAGGTATTTTCTTGAGAATATGTAGCGCCTCAAAAGCATCAAACTCCTGAAAGAGCGGGAAGAAATCCGCGATCACTTCGATGCTCGTATCCCGGATCATCTCCGAAACGAACTCTACTAACCGCGGGTCGACCTGACTATCAAATGAGTAGCGCTTTGTCATTACGAAGGCAATATCTTTTCCGGCGCGCATACCGCGCTCGACGAGTTCGCTTCGGTCTGCCAGGAAGTCAAGAATCTGCGGCGCGTAATTACTCACGATTGGCAAATCGAGGATGGGAGTACCGAGACGGGATTGCGCACTCTCCCCCGAAGTACTCGAAATAATAACAACGCCTTTTATTACTTTGCCAAAAAGCTCCGGATACTTGCGAGCAAGTGCCAAAATCGACATCCCGCCCATAGAGTGCCCGACTAAATAAACCTCGTCGGCTGCATACTGCATCAACACTGAATGTAAGTCTTCGCCAAGTGCATTAATTGAATCGACTGGCTCATACTCACTCTCACCATGTCCGCGCTGGTCATATCGCACTAAGCGAGTCTCCGGCCCAAGGTGGGCTGGCAGATCACGCCACTGGTACCACCAGGAGCGGCGATCCAAGGCGTATCCGTGAGCAAAGATCACTACCTTTTTTGCGAGCGGATCCCCCATGGTTTCGGTGATCAGTCGAACGCCATCTGGGGCCACCACAACTTCTTCATTAACTTCGTAACTTTCGCCGCGCCATGGTCCGTCAATGCGTGGATCGGCTTTCTTCAGGGAGCGGCCCACCATGTATCTTTCGGCTGCCAATCCCACTGCCGCACCGGCAGCGAGCACGCCCATGGTGGCTCCAATGGTGGCGCCCGCCTTTCCTACTTTTGCGATACGACTCATGCACCCACTCCAAAATATTCTCGTGCAACGCGCGGACCTAGGCGTGTCACTATTTCATAATTCACCGTACCGCTTGCACTTGCCCACGCATCCACAGTCGGGCCGCCCTCGCCAAAGAGCACCACTTCATCGCCGGCTTTGGCGGTGGAATCGGGACCTAGGTCAATTACAAACTGATCCATACAGATCCGGCCTAGAACTGGCGCTTCGTAATCGCCGACATTTACTTTGAGCGCGTTGGAACCATGACGTGGAACGCCATCTGCATAGCCCATAGGAACTACTCCCACTTTGGTGGCATGTTTCGTGATGGCAGTTCCACCGTAAGAGACTGCAACCCCACTCGGTACTTCTTTCACGAGCATCAAACTCGCCACCAACGTCATTGCGGGAGTGAGATCGTACTTTGTGGCGCTGCCTAACGTGGTGACATCTGGAGAAAGGCCGTACATGACGATTCCGGTGCGCACTAAGTCATAGTGTGACGAGGGATCCATCAATGTTGCTGCAGAGTTTGCAAGATGACGCACTTGGGGCTCGATTCCAGCAGCGCTGACAACTTCTAACGCATGATCGAAAGAATTTTTCTGGGCAGCATTTGCTGGGTGCCCGGGTTCATCAGCACGGGCAAAGTGCGACCAGACTCCTACTACCTCGATATTTCCACTCTTCATTAACTCAGCGCCACGTTGCACCAGTTGATCCCATTGGCCAAGAGCGCCGGCACGCGTCATCCCAGTGTCTACCTCAAGGTGAACTCGTGCGCGCTTGCCAAGGAGAGTCGCCGCCGCATTAATCTCTTCAAGTAATTCAATAGAACTCGCCGAGAGATCTACATTCTCCTCGATTGCTGCCGCGAAATCATCACCTGGTGGCGAAAGCCAGGAAATCACATGAGATGTGGTCACACCTTGCCTGCGAAGCTCTAGCCCCTCAGCCAGTAGTGCCGTACCAATCCATTGGGCACCGGCATCAACTGCTGCACGCGCCACCGGAACTAAACCGTGCCCATATGCATCTGCTTTTACTACCGCCATCAGCGGAACATCCACGCGCTCGCGGAGCACTCGGATGTTTGAGGAGATTGCGTCCAGGTTGACGCGGGCTACTGCACGCATGTCTCTTACCTTAGCGCGAAAGGAAGTATCTCGATGAGTTCACTGGCGCCCGCCGTGAGACTCTCCCCTGCTTTCCCATGGATAAATGCACCTGCTATTGCACTATTCCGGATAGCGCCCGTGCGTGCCATGAGATTGCCGATGATGCCGGCAAGTACATCACCGGAACCCGCGGTGGCGAGTGCCACACTTCCACGCATGTTCACTACCGGAATTTCACCCGGTGAGACAATCAATGTACGTGGCCCTTTCAACAACAAATGACATCCGTATGCGTCTACAAATCTTCGCGCACATTCCAGCGGATTAGCGTGAAGCGTTACCGCAAAAGTAGCAAAGTGTGCCGCGAATTCCCCATGGTGTGGCGTGATGAGAATCTGTTGGCGCACCCCGGCCGGGATCTTCTCCAGAAATGGGAGCGCTCCAGCATCGAGAAGGGTAATTCCACCTTTCGCGAGGTGCTCAAGAATTGCCCGCTCTTGGGTTTGGGTCAGTGAGATCAATCCTGGCCCCACAATGAGCGCATCGATCTTGCCCGGGGCAGTGACCACTTCAGGAACCTCTGAAAAGAATTCACCACTCTCAGCCCGAATCATTCCGATCCCTAAAGCAAGAGCTGCCCTGATCGAAAGAATGCCAGCACCTGGAAAAGTTTCAGAACCCGCGATCACTCCCAAGACTCCTCGACGATACTTATGATTGCTTTCGATCTCCGTGGGAAGAAGTTCGCGCACCTCTGAATCTTCAAATGAAACGAGAGCGGGGATTTCACTTTCATAATTGACGCCAATATCTACTAACTCAGAGACCCCAAGACCACTTTCGGAGAGCAAGTGTGCAATCTTCCAACTTCCAATCGCTACGGTGTTTGTGGGAACGAGTATGGGTTGATCTACACCTTCTCCATCAGCGTTCATCCCACTTGGTAGATCAACGGCCAACATGGGTACTTCTTGGATCTCAGTCAGCGCGCTCAATACTTCAATTGAGATTCCGGCGCGCGCACCTAGGCCAAGAAATCCATCGATTACCAGATCGTAGGAGTGATTAAGTTCATTGACCCAGCGGCCACCTCGACGTACAAATTCCTGACCTCCAGCTTCATGAAAGCTCGAAGCTAATGCCAGTGCCTCAACTTGCACACCTCGCGAAAGCATGACACCACCGGCAAAGAGTGCATCTCCGCCATTGTCACCACTTCCCACGAGAAGAAGAACTCGTCGACCATAAACGCCGTGGTTTTCCATCAACAACTCTAGTGCATGATGGGCGATCGCATGAGCTGCTCGCTCCATGAGCGGCACGTTCCGCGATAAGTACTCCACTTCTACTCGGCGGATATCAGCCGCACTATACGCCCGCTTCATTAGCCCTCTTCATTAGCCCTCTTCAAGAAGTACAAATGCGGAAGCGATCCCGCCATCGTGAGAAAGGGTGAGATGAATCTTCGACTCCCCCACGGCTGCAGCCACGCTGCCGCTCACTGCAAAGAACGGGCGCCCGGAGCTATCTTTCTGCACTTCAGCGTCTTGCCATTGCAAACCTGCAGGCACACCGAGCGCTTTAGCTAACGCCTCTTTGGCTGCGAAACGTGCCGCTAAAGAAGCATGAGGCAAACCTCGTTCATTTTCTGTGAAGAGGCGAGTCCGCAGACCTGGTGTGCGATCTAGCGCCTCCTCGAAGCGAACTAGATCGACTACATCAATGCCAATACCGCGAATGGTCATGGCTGAACCGGTTGTTTTGCAGAAGGTACAAAGCGATCAACCGCCATCACGAGTACCAAAAGAGCAGCACCGATCAGGATCCCACCAATCAGATCACTGAGCCAGTGCGTATTTCGGAAGAGCGAAATCACTGCCACCACTCCGGTAACAACCGAAACGGCTACTGCGAGAAAGGTCGCTCTATGAATCGCTCTGTGGGTGTATCGGTAAATGAGATAGGCAAGCACGCCCCACGTGAGTATGGCATTTGCCGCGTGACCGCTGGGATATGAACCGACCCCACTCACATCAAAATTATCGACCCCATCAAGTGGCTTACTTCTCCCAATAATGATCTTGAGAGCACCTACGACAAGATTCAAGGCAATCAAAGAAAGTAGCGCCAGATTGAGTGGACGCCAGGACTTAAATCGAATTGAAATAGCGAGCGCTGCAATGAGTAGCACGGTGGCGCTGAGTCCACGCAATCCTAAATTGTCTAACCAGAGGACGATGTGATGATTTATTCCTTTGAGGCGCAGCGCACCACGATCTCCGATTTTATCGTCGATCGCTCGGTACCACTTCGCTTGTGTGACGAGGAGGGTGTTCAAGGCAAAGAGCGCCAGCAGGAGAGAAGAGCGCCGGAGCGCATTAGACATTTGCCGGCGGCGTTGTAGGTCGACCGTCACCGTGTATTGCGCATCGGTACTGTTATCTGCATTCATGGCTTACTCGACAGTGACTGATTTGGCCAGGTTTCGAGGTTGGTCGACATCGAAGCCCTTTACCGTGGCCATCTCACAGGCAAAGACTTGAAGTGGAACGGTAGCGAGCAGAGGTTGCATGAGAGTGGGGCAGGCTGGAATGCGGATAATGAAGTCTGCTGCGCTATTGATAGATTCGTCGCCTTCTTCTGCAATAAGAATTGTGTACGCGCCGCGAGCACGAACTTCTTCCACGTTACTTACTACCTTGTCGTGCACTACGGAGCGTCCACGTGGCGACGGGATGGTGACAAAAACTGGGGTGCCAGCTTCGACGAGTGCAATCGGACCGTGCTTCAGTTCCCCCGCCGCAAAACCTTCAGCATGCATGTAGGCAAGTTCTTTAAGTTTGAGCGCCCCCTCAAGTGCTACTGGGAAACCCACATGGCGGCCAAGGAAGAGTACAGAAGTCTTGTCTTTCAATGTTGAAGCTAACTTGCGCACTGGCTCCATAGTTTCCAATACTCGTTCAATCTTCTCTGGCATATCTCGCAAGTCGGTGAGAATGGCGGCAATTTCATCTCCGTACTTATTGCCGCGCACTTGCGCCAAGTAAAGACCCACTAGATAAGCCGCCACGATTTGAGTGAGGAATGCTTTAGTAGATGCCACCGCGATCTCTGGACCTGCGTGCGTGTAAAGCACCGCATCTGATTCCCGCGGAATTGTGGAGCCATTGGTGTTACAGATCGCCAGCACTCGGGCACGTTGTTCACGCGCATGGCGGAGGGCCATCAACGTATCCATCGTTTCACCAGATTGCGAGATTGCGATGACAAGAGTTTGAGGGTCCACGATGGGATCGCGATACCGGAACTCGCTCGCCAACTCTACTTCGACTGGAATACGCGTCCAATGCTCGATCGCGTACTTCGCGATCATGCCTGCGTTGTAGGCCGTTCCACAAGCGATCACAATAATCTTGTCGACCTCGCGCAACTCTTCGTCCGAAAGACGCATTTCATCTAGCGTGAGTTTCCCATCTACCCCCACACGTCCGAGCAATGTATCTGCAACCGCTTTCGGTTGCTCCGCGATTTCCTTAAGCATGAAGTGTTCGAAGCCGCCCTTTTCGGCAGCAGCTGCATCCCAAGTGACTTCGTATTCATTTGTTTCCGCCGGGGCGCCATCGAAAGTGGTGACCGAAATACCATCACGAGTGATCTCAACAACTTGATCTTGCCCAAGTTCCACCGCATTGCGCGTGAAAGAAATAAATGCCGATACATCGGAGGCGAGGAAATTCTCACCTACGCCCCTGCCTACAACGAGTGGCGAGTTACGTCTTGCACCAACGACGCATTCGGGTGAATCGGAATGCACAGCTACCAAAGTAAATGCACCAACAAGTTGCTTACACACATCTCGCATGGCTTGCGCTAAATTTCCGCCAGCGGCGGCGTAAGCATCTTCTAAGAGATGTGCGACTGATTCTGTGTCGGTTTCTGAAGAGAAGTCGTGCCCATTCGTTTCGAGTCCGAGGCGTAACTTGGAAAAGTTTTCGATGATGCCGTTATGAATGACCGCTAATTTTCCGGTGCAATCCACGTGTGGGTGTGCATTGCGGTCAGTGGGCCCCCCGTGAGTGGCCCAGCGAGTATGTCCCATACCCGTAGTAGCTGCCGGAAGTGGCGTGCGATCAAGGGACTCTTCAAGGTTAATTAGTTTGCCAGCGCGCTTATCGGTGGCTAGGCCATCTGCTGTTACTAAGGCAACGCCAGCTGAGTCATATCCGCGATACTCCAAACGGCGAAGACCTGAGATGACCACATCGAGGGCTGATTGCTCGCCTACATATCCGACGATGCCACACATAGACGCTCCCTCCCTTCAGATAGCCGGGTGCTCACCCCTCTAGCCTAGAGGGAAAGGGCAGCGCGAACCTCATCTGCCAGCGCAAGAGCTACTCGTTCGGCCACCTCGACCTCAGCGGCCTCAACCATCACCCGCACGACGGGTTCAGTGCCAGAAGGGCGTAGTAAGACTCGGCCACTCTCACCCAATTCTGATTCTGCAGCGGCAACCGCGCTATTCATTTCACCCACCCGCGTTCGATCTACTCCACCTACGTTAATAAGCACCTGCGGATAGCGAGTAAAGACCAAAGCTAACTCGGCAAGTGATCTCCCACTGCGTTTCACTGCTGCGGTGAGATGTAATGCGGTCAACACACCATCTCCAGTCTCTGCATGATCGGCAAGGATCAGGTGGCCAGATTGCTCACCACCTAAATTAAAATCACCCTGGCGCATCTCTTCCAATACATATCGATCGCCCACATCAGCAGAGATGACACTCACGCCGGCAGCTTTCATCGCACGCATAAATCCTAAATTGCTCATCACTGTGGCCACCACGGTGTTCTTAGAAAGTAGCCCGCGCTCTTTCATAGAAAGCGCCAGGATCGCCATGATCTGATCACCATCAATAATGTTCCCAGCGTGATCAACTGCTAAACAGCGATCAGCGTCGCCATCGTGGGCGAAGCCCATATCTGCTTTCTCGGCGAGTACTCTCGCCGCAAGCTGATCGATATGGGTTGATCCCACACCTTCGTTTATATTAAATCCGTCTGGCGATGTGGCAACTTCGATCACTTCAGCTCCAAGTGCGCGAAATGCTTGCGGGCTCACATAAGAGGCGGCGCCATTAGCACCATCTATCACAATCTTGAGACCATTAAACTTTTGATCCACCGTACCAATCACGTGCGCTAAATATTTCTCTGCAGCAGTGTTGTCATCGATCACCCGGCCAACTGCATTTCCGACTGGTCGTTCCCACGGCTCATTAAGGCGAGCCTCAATTGCATCCTCTAGCGCGTCATCTAATTTCACTCCACCTTTGGCAAAGAACTTGATGCCATTGTCCGGCATGGGATTATGCGATGCGCTAATCATCACTCCGAGATCTGCGCCCGTCACATTCACCAGGTGCGCCACTGCTGGCGTTGGCAATACGCCGACACGGTACACATCAACGCCAGCCGATGCGAGACCAGCGACAACTGCCGCTTCTAAGAACTCACCGGAGACACGAGTATCTCGTCCAACGATGGCGCGCGGACGGTGGCCAGCAAAGGTGCCTTTCTCAGCCAAGATATGCGCGGCAGCTACGGAGAGATCAAGCGCCAGTTCTGCGGTGAGGTCTTTGTTCGCAACGCCCCGAACCCCATCGGTGCCGAAGAGTCTGCCCATAACTTTGATCCTTCCATAGCGCCCTCACTTTTGGGGCTCTTGCCACTTAAAAAGAGGAGCCTCGAACCGAAGTGGTTCGAGGCTCCTCTTGAGTTCTTAAATTATCGCTTACTGTATTGCGAACGCTTACGGGCTTTCTTTAAGCCGTACTTCTTGCGCTCAATCGCACGAGGATCACGAGTAAGGAAGCCAGCCTTCTTAAGTGATGGACGATGAGCTTCCGTATCGATCTCATTGAGTGCGCGTGAAATTCCAAGACGAAGTGCACCGGCTTGACCTGAAATGCCGCCACCATGAATGCGAGCATGTACGTCGTAAGTGCCATCGGCACCCACAGTACGAAAAGGCTCGGAGACGAGTTGTTGGTGAACCTTGTTAGGGAAGTAGTTATCGAGGGTGCGACCATTGATCGTCCAACGACCAGTGCCCGGAACGATGCGCACGCGAGCAACGGCTTCTTTACGACGACCGGTGCCGCCGCCAGGAGCGGTAAGGGCTGGACGGTTCGTAGCAGCAGAAGGAGTGCTGGTGGTGTATGAAGAAGGCGCGTTCGCTTCTAGGTCGTCGATTTCGATCTCGTTCGTCACTATTTATCCTCAGTTCACTTGCGAAACTTGATTAAAGGTATACGGCTGTGGAGATTGTGCGGAGTGTGGGTGGTTTGGACCTGCGTACACCTTCAACTTGGAACCCATGTGACGACCGAGTGAGCTCTTTGGGAGCATTCCCTTGATTGCCTTCTCGAGTGCACGTACTGGGTTTTGAACAAGGAGGTCTCTGTACTTCACCGAAGTAAGACCACCTGGGAAACCAGAGTGATGATGCGCCATCTTTTGGTTGAGCTTGTTACCGCTCATCGCAATCTTTTCTGCATTGATAACAATGACAAAGTCGCCCATGTCCATGTGTGCTGCAACGGTGGGCTTGTGCTTGCCGCGAAGAAGGACGGCAGCGTGCGTGGCAAGGCGACCGAGAATGACATCGGTTGCATCAATAACATGCCACTGACGATCAATATCGCCAGGCTTCGGGCTAAACGTGCGCACGCCGAACCTCTTCTTTCAGATCTAGTACTGGAACCTGATCTCGCGAACCTGTCCGACAAAGACACCGTTCGAAAGAGTGGAGCCATGGCCCCGTTTGGGGACCGACGGGCAAGATTACCCGCGCCAGAGCGGACGGGTCAAAGCGGGCGAGTTGGCTACCACGCTTCCCAGACTGGCTCGGGGCTCTCCCGGACGACCCCGTCCTCACCAAAGACCAGGAAGCGGTCAAATGAACGGGCAAACCAGCGATCGTGGGTCACGGCGACTACCGTCCCCTCGAAGCCCTCGAGGCCATCTTCGAGCGCCTCAGCGCTCGCCAAATCGAGGTTATCCGTCGGTTCATCCAGCAATAGGAGGGTAGAACCTTCAAGCTCGAGCAGGAGAATTTGAAAGCGGGCGGCCTGGCCCCCTGAGAGGGATTCAAAGCGCTGCTCCCCCTGTTGGTCTAATTCATACCGGCGCAGCACCGACATCGCCGGGCCTAGTTGAAGTGAGTGGAGCTCCCAGAGGAGAGCGATCAAGCTCTTGCCAACAAATTCTGGATGCGCATGGGTCTGCGCAAAGAGACCAGGTTGCACGCGAGCACCTAGCCGACAAGTGCCTGTGTGTGACACACCCTCTCCCCCCAGCAGTCGTAGGAAGTGGCTCTTTCCGGAACCGTTTGCTCCCAGCACGGCGACCCGATCACCGAAGAAGATTTCGCCGTCGAATGGCTTCGTTAAACCAGTAAGTGAAAATTTCTCCATGGTGACTGCACGCACGCCAGTGCGTCCGCCGCGAAGTCGCACGCGCACATTCTGCTCCGGTGGCGGAGGCGCAGGTTGACCCGCTTCCTCAAATTTTCTCAGGCGCGTTTGCATGGCGTGATACTTGCTAGCCATTGCGGGGCTATTTGATGCCTGGATCTGCAATGTCCGAACCAGGTCTTCAAGACGTTGGTGCTCCTCTTCCCAACGAGCCACGGAATCAGCGAGGCGCACGTTGCGGGCTTTACGTGCATCGTGCCAGGTACCAAAGCCTTCGCCATGAATCCAAACCGAGCTTCCGTTGTTGCCTTGCTCGAGAGTGACGATGCGCTTTGCCGTGCGGCCTAACAATTCGCGATCATGAGTAATGAAGAAAATTGTTTTGCGGCTCTCGTTGATTTGTTCTTCAAGCCAACGCTTTCCGGGAACATCTAAGTAGTTGTCCGGCTCATCAAGCAGCAATACTTCTTCTGGACCACGGAGCAAGGCTTCAAGTACTAAGCGTTTTTGTTCACCACCAGAGAGCGTGCTCACCGGCCGAGTAGCGACTTCATCAAAAGGTTTACCGAGTGCAGCCATGGCACAAAGATCCCAGGTAACTTCGGCGTCGTAGCCACCAATGTCGCCCCAATCTGAAATGGCTTGGGCATACGCCATTTGATCGCTCTCAGCATGCGACTCTGACATCTTCTTTTCGGTGGCATCCATGCGAAGTGCCCCGTCGCGAATGGGCAGTGGAGAAATCGAAATGAGCAGATCTCGCACGGTGCTCTCATCGCGGATGGATCCGATGAACTGACGCATCACACCAAGCCCACCAGAGCGTGCAACGACGCCTAGTTCTGGATCGATATCGCCAGCGATCAAGCGAAAGAGCGTGGTCTTCCCTGCGCCGTTGGGCCCCACAAGGGCTGCCTTGACGCCGTCGCCGACTCGAAAAGAGACATCACTTAAGAGAATGCGTCCGTCGGAGAGCATGTAGGTAACACCACTGACATCAATGTGACCCATGGACCGACTCTCGATAATCCGGGCGTTGACGTCTCTTTTTAGTGTCAGCCGCACGCGCGGCTAATTCCGCTTGGGAAGGGTAGCGCACATGCTCCAACGTCAGCCCATGAGGCGGAAGTACCGGCACATCACTTGCGCGTTCGGTGGCATTGAGCATCGAAGCGGGCCATTCGATCGGCTTACGACCTTCCCCAACCGCGGTCAACGCACCCATCAATGAGCGAACCATCGAATGACAGAACGCGTCAGCCGTGACGGTGGCACAAAGGTATTCAGTCGTGCGCTCCCAAGTAAATGATTGGATAGTTCGAATCGTGGTGGCAAATTCACGGCGACGACAGAAACCAGTGAAATCGTGCTCGCCTAATAACAAATCACTTGCTTGCGCCATAGCAACATCATTAAGGCGATCCGGCCAAGAGAGAACGCTCTTGCGATTGAGCGGTAGCGGGCCGACAGCCCCGTCTGCAATGCGATACGAGTACGTGCGTGCCAAGGCACTAAAGCGTGCATCAAAGTCTTTATCAGCCACCTGCACTGCTAATACTCGTACATCCTCTGCCAGCGCACGATTAAGACGATAAAGACCTTGCGCCTCTATCTCTCGCCACTTATTTTCTGGGACATCCATGTGGGCGACTTGACCGCGCGCGTGTACGCCCGAATCTGTCCTACCCGCACAGGTGAGCGGTGTCTCTGCAAAGAAGATGAACCCAAAGATTCTTTCCAATTCGCCTTGAACGGTGCGTAATTTTTCTTGCTTTGCCCAGCCATTGAAAAATTCACCATCGTAAGAAATATCTAGGCGTAAACGAATGAGCCCACCATTGCTGGTGGGCTCATCGTTATTCATATCTAAACGCTAGAACGAGTGAAGAACTACTTGCTCTTTGCGGCAGCTTTCTTTGCTGGGGCCTTCTTTGCGGCAGCCTTTTTAGCAGGAGCCGCGTCATCAGCCTTCTTAGCCGGAGCCTTCTTAGCAGCAGCCTTCTTGGCCGGAGCCTTCTTAGCAGCAGCTTTAGCAGCAGTGGCAGTTGCTTCGCCGACGACAGCCTTCTTACCAGGCGTACCTTCTACAAGTACTTCGATGATTGCCATCGGGGCATTGTCACCCTTGCGTGGACCAATCTTCGTAATACGGGTGTAACCACCATCGCGCTCAGCAAAACGTGGACCAATCTCGGTGAAGAGAGTATGTACGACGCCCTTGCTACGAATAACTGTCATCACGCGACGACGAGAAGCGAGATCGCCCTTCTTTGCGAAGGTAATCATCTTCTCGGCGAGCGGACGCACGCGCTTTGCTTTGGTCTCAGTCGTAGTGATGCGACCATGCTCGAAGAGTTGGCTTGCGAGATTCGCAAGAATCATCTTCTCGTGAGCAGGACCGCCACCGAGGCGAGGACCTTTAGTTGGAGTTGGCATCTATCTCTCTCCCTAGTACTGCTGGTCTTCGATGATGACCGGCGGAATTTCAGTGGGGTCGTAATCGAAATCCGCGTCATCGTCATATGTGACAACCAGCGAACGATCGAATCCGGCCGGACTATCTTTCAGTGCAAGACCCATTGAGATGAGCTTGGCCTTCACTTCATCGATTGACTTCGAACCGAAGTTACGAATGTCGAGAAGATCAGCTTCGCTACGTCCGACTAGTTCGCCGACTGTGTGTACACCTTCGCGCTTGAGGCAGTTGTATGAACGAACCGTGAGCTCAAGATCTTCGATCGGGAGCGCAAGATCTGCGGCAAGTGCGGCATCTGATGGTGATGGACCGAGGTCAATACCTTCAGCATCAAGGTTAAGTTCGCGGGCCAAGCCAAAGAGCTCAACTAGGGTCCTGCCTGCCGATGCCATTGCGTCGCGAGGAGAGATGCTCTCCTTAGACTCAACATCAACCACAAGCCGGTCGAAGTCAGTGCGTTGTTCTACGCGAGTGGCTTCTACCTTGTAGGTAACGCGAAGAACTGGTGAGTAGATGGAGTCGACTGGAATGCGGCCGATTTCTGCACCGAGTTGCTTGTTCTGTACTGCAGTTACATATCCACGACCGCGCTCAACAGTGAGCTCGATTTCCAACTTGCCTTTGCCGTTAAGCGTAGCGAGGTGAAGGTTGGGGTTATGAACTTCAACGCCAGCAGGTGGCGCAATATCTGCAGCAGTAACAACGCCAGGACCTTGCTTGCGCAAGTACATGACGACGGGCTCATCGTGTTCGCACGAGATAACCAATCCCTTGATGTTCAGCACAAGATCAGTGATGTCTTCTTTGACACCAGGGATCGTGGTGAACTCGTGCAAGATTCCCTCAACCCGAATGCTGGTTACTGCAGCACCTGGAATTGATGAAAGAAGCGTGCGGCGGAGAGAGTTTCCGAGCGTGTATCCGAATCCTGGCTCAAGAGGCTCAATGATGAACCGTGAGCGTGATTCGCTTACTACCTCTTCAGAGAGGATGGGGCGTTGTGCGATCAGCACTGTTATTCCTCCACTTGTTCGGGGCGACCGTTATATGAAGCCCGTGTTGATTTGGTGGTGATTACTTCGAGTAAAGCTCGACGATAAGTTGCTCTTGCACCTGGGTATCAATGATCTGACGAGCAGGAAGCGAGTGCACGAGAATGCGCATTCTTGATCCGACAACTTCTAGCCAAGCTGGCACGGTCTTCTCACCGATTTCAGCTTGTGCAATTAGGAAGGGAGTCATTTCAAGTGATGACGGACGCACGTCAATAACATCTGCTTCAGTGACACGGAAGGAAGGAATATCTACCTTGTGACCGTTGACTAAGAAGTGACCGTGCTTGACGAGCTGACGTGCCATGTCGCGGCTCTTTGCAAAGCCAGCGCGGTAGACCACGTTGTCGAGACGAGTCTCAAGGATGCGGAGCAGGTTTTCGCCTGTCTTACCTTGACGACGGTTGGCCTCTTCGTAGTAGCCACGGAATTGCTTCTCGAGAACACCGTAGATGCGTGCGCACTTCTGCTTCTCGCGCATCTGAAGGAGGTACTCAGAATCCTTGCTACGGCCACGTCCGTGTTGCCCCGGAGGGTATGGGCGTGACTCAATAGGACACTTTGGGCCATCGCACTTAGAGCCCTTGAGGAAGAGTTTGACCTTCTCTCGACGGCAACGCTTGCAATCTGCGCCTGTATAACGAGCCATTTATTTATCTCTCTTCGACATCAAACGCGTCGGCGCTTGGGAGGACGGCAACCGTTGTGAGGTTGTGGAGTTACATCGGAGATGGAACCCACTTCCAGCCCAGCGGCCTGAAGGGAACGAATAGCCGTCTCGCGACCCGAACCGGGACCCTTGACGAATACATCTACTTTGCGCATGCCGTGCTCCTGTGCGCGACGTGCTGCGGCTTCGGCTGCGAGTTGGGCAGCAAATGGAGTCGACTTGCGAGAGCCCTTGAAGCCCACTTGACCAGCTGAAGCCCATGCGATCACTGCCCCCGTTGGGTCGGTGATAGAAACAATGGTGTTGTTGAAGGTGCTCTTGATGTGGGCATGCCCGTGAGCAACGTTCTTCTTCTCTTTGCGACGCACCTTGACTTTGCCAGGTGCCTGCTTTGATTTTGGTGGCATCTCTCCTACTTCGTGACTTTCTTCTTGCCGGCGATAGCGCGGCGAGGGCCTTTACGGGTACGGGCGTTGGTGTGGGTGCGTTGTCCGCGGACAGGAAGGCCACGACGGTGACGGATTCCTTGGTAGCAACCGATTTCAACTTTGCGGCGAATGTCAGCTGCAACTTCGCGGCGCAAATCGCCTTCGATTTTGTAATTGCCCTCGATGAATTCACGGAGTTTGGCAAGCTCTGGCTCACCGAGATCCTTCACGCGAGTGTTTGGATTGACACCGGTAGCGCCGAGAATTTTCTGCGAGCGCGTACGGCCGATGCCGAATATATATGTGAGTGCGATTTCAACGCGCTTATCACGCGGAAGATCTACACCGACGAGGCGTGCCATAGGGCGGGTTCCTTTGCTATTCCGGAGGTCCTCCGCCACTCGTCTCTACCCGCCCGGGTTGAGTCTCGACCTCCGGGCCGAGAGTCTTCGCTTTCACGAAGTTGAGTGACGCGTATCTAGTTTTTGGTAGTGCAGGTAGTGCGGGTGGTGCGATCGATAAAGGTGTTACTACTATCCCTGACGTTGCTTATGACGAAGGTTCTCGCAAATGACCATAACTCGACCGTGACGGCGAATTACTTTGCACTTGTCGCAAATCTTCTTCACGCTTGGTTTTACCTTCATCGCTCCTCTTTCGACCGGCTACTTGTATCGGTAGACGATGCGACCTCGGGTGAGGTCATACGGACTTAATTCCACAACTACTCGGTCCTCTGGAAGAATGCGAATGTAGTGCTGACGCATCTTCCCGCTAATGTGCGCGAGAACTTTGTGGCCGTTTGCTAACTCCACACGGAACATGGCATTTGGCAGCGCTTCCGAGACTGTGCCCTCAATTTCGATGGCACCATCCTTCTTCGTCACCCAATCCCCTTCCCGTTCGGCACCCCAGGCAAAAACGCCTGTGGCACAAGGGTTGAGTCTACGTGGGAGGGCTGGAAGTGAAAAATCGGCCGGGTGAGTCGTAGGATTACCCCATGAGCGAAAATCCAGCGAATCCGGGGAATCCAGCCAATCCGGAGAATCCGGAGAATCCAGCCAATGAGGGCGGGCAGACTCCGCCTCCCGGTTGGTGGCAGGCATGGGATGGAAAGTGGTACCCCGCCACGGTCCGGCCAGAAGCTATCCCTGGATCTGCGAGCCAGGCCCAGCAGGCCCAACAAACCCAGCAAACCCAGCAAACCCAGCCACCAGCTACCTTCGCCCAGCCCTTCGGCCAGCCCGCTCCCTATGGCCCAGCTGGCTACCCCGTCACTCCCATGGGCGCTGGTCCATATGGCGCGCCATTGCCGGTAGGCAGTGGCACCAACGGCATGTCTATCGCCGCCCTGGTTCTCGGAGTCCTCTGGATCTACGGGGTGGGATCGATCCTCTCGTTGATCTTTGGCTATATATCTCTCGGCCAAATTAAGCGCGACCCACGCCAAAAGGGCAAGGGCATGGCGATCGCTGGGGTGGTTCTCGGTTGGGTCGGCATCGTGGGAGCAATTATGGTGATTGCCTTGATTGTGTATGCAGCCCAAAATGGGGGTTACGACAGCACGTACGACTACAGCTACTAAGCCTTAAGTTCGCTCTCTCCACCATCGAGGCTAGTGAGCACCCATGGCGTGCCGTCGGGTCGCAAGGTGAAAGTCTCTTCCCAATGCGCCCCGCGCGAACCGTCCGTAGAAACAACTGTCCATTCATCTTCAAGAGTGCGCATGCGATGCGTGCCGCGAGTGATCATCGGCTCGACAGCAAGAGCTAATCCAAGAACGAGCTTGGCTCCTTTGCCCGCTTTGCCAAAGTTGGGCACGTGCGGGTCTTGATGCATCTCTGTGCCGATGCCGTGGCCGGTGTACTCCTCAAGAATTCCGTAGCGCACCTTGCGCGCTTTCTCCGAAGCGATGATAGAGCGCTCGACGGCATGACCAATATCGGAAACATGTCCGCCAAGGCGCGCAGCACCGATGCCAGCCCAGAGTGATTTGCGGCAATCTTCGATCAACGCCACATCCTCTGGTGCCATATTTCCCACGCCTATGGTGAACGCAGCATCTCCATGCCAACCGTTAAGAATCGCTCCGCAATCAATGGAGACCACATCGCCATCTTGAATCATGCGCTCGCCTGGAATGCCATGCACCACTTCATCATTGATGGAGACGCAGATGCTGCAAGGGAAACCGTAATAACCTTTGAAAGACGGAATAGCGCCGGACTTGCGAATGTGTTCTTCAGCAATTGCATCTAACTCAACAGTGCGCATTCCTACTTTGACGCTCTCGCGCAACAGTGCGAGCGTCTCCCCCACGATAACGCCAGCACGGCGCATCAGTTGAATTTCTTCTTGGGTCTTGATCTGGATAGTCATGATTAACGGTGTGCGAGCAGTGCGGTGATCGCACGGCTGGTCACTTCCGCCACAGCACCCATGGCACTAATGGAAACCAAAAGGGAGCGGGTGCGGTAGAAATTAGTGATCGGTTCAGTTTGCTCGCGATAGACCTCAAGACGACGAGCGATCACTTCTTCCTTGTCGTCGTCACGTTGATAAATCTCACCACCGCAACCATCACAGATAGCAGCAGCTTGAGTGGGATCAGAATCAATATGCCAAATACGGCCACAGTTACGGCAGACGCGTCGACCTGAGAGACGTCGAATGATTTCATTTTCGTCGACGGTGAGTTCGAGCGCGGCATCAATTGGGGTGCCTGCCTTTTCCACGATCTCTGCCAACACTTCAGATTGCACCACATTGCGCGGAAAACCATCGAGTAAAAAACCATTCTTAGTATCTGCATGAGTAAGTCGATCAGCAACCATTGCGTTTGTTACCGAATCTGGAACGAGTTCACCCTTGTCCATATAACCCTTGGCTTCAACACCAAGAGGAGTACCGGACTTTAGGTTGGCACGAAAAATATCACCCGTGGAGATATGCGGAATAGCAAAGTGCTCAGCGAGGAATTGTGCTTGCGTTCCCTTACCAGCGCCCGGCGGACCCACCAGGATGAGACGCATTAGCGAAGGAATCCTTCGTAGGAGCGCTGTTGGAGTTGGCTTTCAATCTGCTTGGCAGTATCTAGACCGACACCGACGACAATGAGGATCGCAGTTCCACCGAAGGGGAAGTTTTGTGTAGCCCCAAAGAGTGAGAGCGCGATGATCGGGATCAATGCGACGAAGCCAAGGTAGAGCGCTCCGGGAGCAGTGATACGCGAGAGAATGTAAGCCAAATACTCAGAGGTGGGGCGGCCAGCGCGAATGCCTGGAATGAACCCACCGTACTTTTTCATATTCTCGGCCACTTCGTCAGGGTTGAAAGTAATCGAGACATAGAAGTACGTGAAGAAAATGATGAGGAGGAAGTAAGCCAACATGTACGACCAGTGATCGCCACGCACGAAGAATTTGGTGATGAAGGTAGCCCACGCCGCTTTGCTTGCGGTGAGATTTACCAGCAAGTTGGGGATGTAGAGCAATGAAGAAGCGAAGATGACGGGGATAACGCCAGCTTGGTTGACCTTAATCGGAATATAAGTGCTCGTTCCGCCGTACATCTGACGCCCCACCATGCGCTTGGCGTACTGCACTGGAATACGACGTTGGGCGTTCTCTACGAAGACCACGGCAGCCACGATCACGACACCAACGGCCATGACGAAAAGAAATACTGGCCAGCCCTTTTGCACCTTGATACTCCAGAGTTGACCAGGGAAACCAGCGGCAATGGAGGTGAAGATCAAGATCGACATACCGTTGCCGATGCCGCGATCAGTGATCAGTTCACCAAGCCACATAATTACTGCAGTGCCCGCAGTCATCACGAAGACCATGGTGGTGATTCTTTGCCAAGAAGCATCGGGAATGATGGGCAAGTTGCAACTTCGGAAGAGGTTGCCGGGCGTGCGCGCTACGGCGATGAGGCCAGTTGCTTGCAAGATTCCCAGACCAATGGTGAGGTAACGCGTGTACTGCGTCAGTTTGGCAGTACCCGATTGTCCCTCTTGCTTCAAAGCTTCAAAGCGCGGAATTACAACCGTCAAAAGCTGCACGATGATACTGCTTGTGATGTAGGGCATGATGCCGAGTGCGAAGACAGAGAGGTGAAGCAGTGCGCCGCCACTAAAGAGGTTTACGAGGTTGAATAAACCCTGTCCCTTGACCTGATCGATACAAGTTTGGACGTTCTTATAGGAGACGCCAGGGGTAGGAATGATCGAGCCAAAGCGAAAGAGCGCCATGACCCCCAAAGTAAAGAGGATCTTTCGACGAAGGTCTGGCGTTTTAAACGCCTTTCCAAACGCTGCGAGCACGACGTCCTCCTAGGCCTCTGTCACTATTGCTGAGTGACTACTAGTACAGAATGGTTAGAGAGTAGTAACCGTACCGCCAACAGCAGTGATCTTCTCTGCAGCTGAGGTAGAAAACTTATGAGCAGTCACGTTTACTTTGACTGCAATCTCTCCATCGCCAAGAACCTTGACCTTTTCGCCTTCGCGAACCGCGCCCTTGCTCACCAAGTCAGCAACCGTGATGGCTCCGCCTGTTGGAAAGAGGATTGCGATGGTCTCTACGTTGACTACTTGGTACTCAACGCGGAATGGGTTTGTAAAGCCACGAAGTTTAGGCAAGCGCATGTGGAGCGGCATTTGGCCACCCTCAAAGCGTGCGGGTACTTGGTAGCGAGCCTTGGTTCCCTTGGTACCGCGGCCTGCAGTCTTACCCTTTGATGCCTCACCACGGCCCTTACGAGTCTTGGCCTTCTTGGCACCGGGTGCGGGACGAAGATGATGCATTTTGAGAGTCATTACTCCACCTCTTCTACGGTAACGAGATGGCGTACAGCATGAACCATGCCACGAATCTCAGGACGATCTTCTTTGACGACAATGTCGCCAATGCGCTTCAGACCGAGTGAGCGAAGCGTCTCGCGATGCTCCGGCCGTCCGCCGATCTTCGACTTATGTTGGGTGACTTTAAGACGTCCCATTACGCACCTACTCCTGCGCGAGCACGTAGAAGAGCGGCTGGTGCGACATCTTCCAAAGGAAGGCCACGACGAGCAGCAATTGCTTCTGGTTGCTCAAGCATCTTGAGTGCAGCAACAGTTGCATGCACGATATTGATTGCATTGTTAGAGCCAAGTGACTTGCTAAGCACATCGTGAATGCCAGCGCACTCGAGTACTGCGCGAACTGGTCCGCCTGCGATAACTCCAGTACCTGGGCTAGCTGGCTTGAGGAGTACTACGCCGGCAGCAGCTTCGCCCTGCACTGGGTGCGGGATGGTTGCTTGAATGCGTGGAACTTTGAAGAAAGAACGCTTCGCTTCTTCAACGCCCTTAGCAATTGCTTGCGGAACTTCCTTAGCCTTGCCGTATCCCACGCCCACCATGCCATCGCCATCGCCGACGACGACGAGTGCGGTGAAGGAGAAGCGACGACCACCCTTGACTACCTTGGCTACGCGGTTGATGAAGACCACGCGCTCGATGTAATTGCTCTTCTCGGCTTGTGGGCCACCATCGCGACGTTCGCGACGATCGCGACGTTCGCCGCGACCCTTAGCTCCGTTGTCAGCTTCACGTGTAGTCATTAGAAGTCCAGTCCATTCTCGCGAGCGCCCTCTGCAAGAGCTGCAATACGGCCGTGGTAGCGATTGCCACCACGATCAAAGACAACTTGAGCAACGCCCGCAGCCTTTGCGCGATCAGCTACGAGCTGACCCACCGCACGAGCCTTAGAGGTTTTGTCGCCAGTAGCGCTACGAAGAGCACTCTCCATGGTGGAAGCAGATGCCAGTGTTTGGCCAATGGTGTCATCGACAACTTGGACCATGAGGTGACGGGCCGAACGTGATACGACGAGACGTGGACGCAGTGAAGTACCGCTCACGTTCTTACGTACACGGAAGTGACGTCGGGCACGCGCATTCTGTGCGGAGCCCTTAACAACCTTTACGCCGATCGACATTACTTCTTACCCGCCTTTCCTTGCTTGCGGCGAATGGTCTCGCCGAGATAACGGATGCCCTTGCCCTTGTAAGGATCAGGCTTACGAAGTTTGCGGATGTTGGCAGATATTTCTCCGACCTGTTGCTTGTCGATACCGCTCACCGAAAACTTGGTGGGTGATTCAACAGCAAATGAGATTCCTTCAGGTGCCGGAATAATCACTGGATGGCTAAAACCAAGAGCGAACTCAAGGTCGCTGCCTTTGGGGGCTACGCGGTAACCGACGCCGACGATTTCCATCGACTTGGTGTAGCCCTCGGTGACACCTTGAACCATGTTGGCAACCAGAGTGCGCGAAAGACCGTGTAGAGCTTTAGGAAGACGCTCGTCGTTGGGACGTGTCACCAGGAGAGTGCCATCGTCTTGCTTGGCAATCGCAATGGGCTCAGCGAGCGTATGTGAAAGCGTTCCCTTGGGACCCTTCACAGTGACATGCGCTCCGCTAATGGTGACCTCAACGCCTGAAGGCACTGGGATAGGGAGACGACCAATACGTGACATGGTTTCCTCCTACCAGACGTAGGCGAGGACTTCTCCGCCTACACCTTGCTTATTGGCTTGCTTATCAGTCAGCAAGCCAGACGATGTGGAAATAATGGCAACACCCAGGCCACCGAGCACCTTAGGAAGAGCAGTCGACTTTGCGTAAACGCGAAGGCCGGGCTTGCTCACGCGGCGAAGACCAGCGATCGAACGCTCACGGTTGGGACCGAACTTAAGGTCGATGGTGAGGGTACGAGTAGCAGCGTCTACTTTGAAGCCAGCGATGTAACCCTCCTTCTGGAGGATGACGGCGATATTTTGCTTAGTCTTCGACGTCGGCATTGCAACCGTGTCGTGGTAAGCGCTGTTCGCATTACGAAGACGAGTCAACATGTCTGCGATTGGATCGGTCATTGTCATGGTATTCGGCCTTTCTCGTGGTGGTATCCGCTGCGAATCTCGCAATGGACCTGCCGCGTAGTGGGTTTACCAGCTTGCTTTTGTAATACCTGGGAGTTCACCAGCGTGTGCCATCTCACGGAAGCACACACGGCATAGACCAAACTTTTGGTAGACGGCGCGTGGACGTCCACAACGTTGGCAACGGGTGTAGCCGCGCACCTTGAACTTCGGGGTACGAGCAGCCTTTACCTTGAGTGATGTTTTAGCCATCTCACATCTCCTTAAACGGGAAGCCGAGCAGACGCAGAAGCGCACGCCCCTCTTCATCAGTCGTTGCCGTGGTGACGACGGTGATGTCCATTCCGCGAGGACGATCAATTTTGTCTTGATCGATTTCAGGGAATACAACTTGCTCCGTCAGACCAAAGGTGTAATTGCCGTGACCATCGAATTGCTTCGCTGAGAGACCGCGGAAATCACGGATACGAGGAAGCGAGATGGAGACGAGGCGATCAAGGAACTCCCACATGCGATCGCCACGAAGTGTGACGTGCGCACCAATCGGCATGTTCTCGCGAAGCTTGAACTGTGCGATTGACTTGCGCGAGCGAGTGACCTGAGGCTTTTGACCAGTGATCGCAGCAAGGTCGCGAATAGCGCCTTCGATCAACTTGGCATCTTTAGCGGCTTCGCCGACACCCATGTTGACCACGACCTTGGTGAGGCCAGGAACCTGCATCACGTTTCCGTAAGCAAATTGATCTTGGAGCGCGGGCATGATTTGGGCGCGGTAGCGCTCCTTCAACCGAGGCATAGAGAGAGCAGTAGTGGTCATGATTAGAGGTCCTTACCAGTGCTCTTGGAGATTCGGACATTCTTGCCCTCTTCATCCTGACGGAAGCCGACACGCGTTGCCTTGCCGGTATCTGAATCAACGAGCATGACGTTGGATACGTGTATCGGGGCCTCTTGAGTGATGATGCCACCGGTCTGCGTACCACGGATGCCTTCACCAATCTTGGTGTGCTTCGTGATTCGATTTACGCCTTCAACGAGCACCTTTTCGGTCTCTCTGTAGACGTGAATAACTTTGCCCTTGGCGCCCTTGTCCTTGCCAGTGATGACTTGAACGGTGTCGCCCTTCTTAATCTTTGCCATGTTTAGAGCACCTCCGGTGCGAGCGAGATGATCTTCATATAGCGCTTGTCGCGAAGTTCGCGACCAACTGGTCCGAAGATACGGGTGCCACGTGGCTCCCCGTCTGCCTTCAAGATGACGGCAGCGTTCTCATCGAATTTGATGTAAGAGCCATCTGGACGACGACGCTCCTTGACGGTGCGTACGACGACGGCTTTTACGACGTCACCCTTCTTGACCTGCCCGCCAGGAATTGCATCCTTGACGCTACATACGATGACATCGCCGATACCTGCGTAACGGCGCGACGAACCGCCCAACACGCGGATGCAAAGGAGTTCCTTTGCACCTGTGTTGTCAGCGACGCGTAGTCGCGACTCTTGTTGAATCACTTCGTACTCCTTATCGGGACTTACTTGGCCTTTTCGAGGATTTCGACTACCCGCCAGCGCTTCGTTGCCGAGAGCGGACGAGTTTCCATAAGTAGCACGCGATCGCCAACACCACAGGTGTTGTTCTCATCGTGGGCCTTGAGCTTGTTGGTGCGGCGCATGACCTTGCCGTAAAGAGGGTGCTTTACGCGATCCTCTACAACGACTACGACGGTCTTATCCATCTTGTCGCTGACTACAGTGCCTTCACGCGTCTTGCGAGAGCCGCGATCGACATTTGTGTCTACGGTTGAATTACTCATGCTGCACCACCAATTCCAAGTTCACGCTCTCGCATGATCGTGTAGATACGAGCGATCTCTTTGCGAACCGCATTGAGACGGCCATGGTTTTCAAGTTGGCCAGTTGCTGCTTGAAAGCGAAGGTTGAAGAGTTCTTCCTTTGCTTCCTTGAGCTTGGTTGCCAACTCATCGACCTCAAGGCCGCGAAGTTCATTCACGGTGATTGCCATTTATGCCTCCTCGCGTCGTACAACACGGCACTTCATGGGAAGCTTGTGAATCGCGCGAGTCATTGCCTCACGAGCCACTTCCTCAGTTACGCCTGAAAGTTCGAACATCACACGGCCCACCTTGACGTTGGCTACCCACCATTCAGGGGAACCCTTACCGGAACCCATGCGGGTTTCTGCAGGCTTCTTGGTGATGGGACGGTCAGGGAAAATGTTGATCCAGACCTTTCCACCACGCTTGATGTGGCGTGTCATTGCAATACGAGCCGACTCAATTTGGCGGTTCGTTACATAAGAGTTCTCAAGGGCTTGAATGCCGTAGTCACCAAAGGTCACTGCAGTTCCGCCCTTGGCAGCACCACTCCGGCTGGGGTGGTGTTGCTTGCGGTGGCGTACCTTGCGTGGAATAAGCATCGGTTACGCCTCCCCATTGGTCGTTGGTGTCTCAGATGCGGTCTCAGGTGCGGTCTCAGGTGCGGCAACTGCTGGAGCTGCAATTTCAACTGGAGCTGCAACTGCTACCGGAGCTTCAACCACTGGAGCCGGAGCCGAATCTGGATGAGAGACAGTTACTGGACCGCGAGGTGCACGAGCACCACGAGCTGCGGGACGTGGCTTAGGCGCACGCGCAGCTGCGAGAGCAGAAGCTGCTCGCTCGCTACGGCTTGCGATGATGTCGCCCTTGTAGATCCAGACCTTCACACCGATGCGACCGAAAGTGGTAGCCGCTTCGTAGAAGCCGTAATCAATATCAGCGCGCAGGGTGTGCAATGGCACGCGACCTTCACGATAGAACTCAGAGCGACTCATTTCAGCGCCACCAAGACGACCAGAGCAGTTGATTCGGATGCCCTTGGCGCCCGACTTCATAGCGGTCTGCATCGACTTGCGCATTGCGCGACGGAAAGAAACACGGCTCGAAAGCTGCTCGGCTACACCTTGTGCAACGAGTTGCGCATCAATCTCTGGGTTCTTTACTTCGAGAATGTTGAGCTGAACTTGCTTGCCCGTCATCTTCTCAAGATCCGTACGAATGCGGTCAGCTTCTTGGCCGCGACGACCAATGACAATGCCGGGGCGTGCGGTGTGAATGTCGATGCGGACGCGATCGCGGGTGCGCTCGATTTCCACGCGAGAGATACCAGCGCGCTCCATACCCTTCGTCATCATGCGACGAATAGCAACATCTTCTTTGACGTAATCCTTATAGAGCTTGTCTGCATACCAACGCGACTTGAACTCAGTAGTGATGCCAAGGCGGAACCCATACGGGTTAACTTTTTGACCCATTAGTGGGCACCTGCTCTCTTCTGGACCTTGACTGGTGTCTTCGTATCGGAGACAACCACGGTGATGTGTGAAGTGCGCTTGTTGATGCGGAAAGCACGTCCTTGTGCACGTGGACGGAAGCGCTTCAACGTGACGCCTTCATCAACGAAAGCTTCAGTAATCCAAAGTTCGGATGCATCGCGAATACCATGAAGTGTCTTGGCGTTAGCTACTGCAGAGGCGACGGTCTTGTAAACAGTCTCACCGGCAGCTTGCGGAGCGAACTTGAGTACAGCAAGAGCCTCGTCGGCCTTCATGCCGCGGACCAGGTCCACTACACGTCGAGCCTTCATAGGAGTAATGCGTACGTCGCGCGTGCTGGCGCGAGCCATGATGTCAGCCACGCTTAGCCCTCCGATCATCCTTAACGTGTCCCTTGAAAGTGCGCGTGGGTGCGAACTCGCCAAGTTTGTGACCGACCATTGCATCGGTCACGAAAACTGGAACGTGCTTACGGCCATCGTGAACAGCGATCGTGTGCCCAATCATGGACGGCACGATCATGGAGCGACGCGACCACGTCTTGATGACGTTCTTAGTCCCGGCATCGTTTTGTACATCCACCTTTTTGGTGAGATGGCCATCAACGAAGGGACCCTTCTTAAGACTCCGAGGCATCGTTCTCCTAGCGCTTCTTGTTCGACTTGCGACGGCGGACGATCATCTTGTCGCTTGACTTGGAGCGACGAGTGCGACCTTCTGGTTGTCCCCATGGGCTTACTGGGTGACGTCCACCAGAGGTCTTACCTTCGCCACCACCGTGTGGGTGATCAACAGGGTTCATGGCAACACCGCGGACGGATGGGCGCTTGCCCTTCCAACGCATACGGCCGGCCTTACCCCAGTTGATGTTGGACTGTTCTGCGTTACCCACTTCACCAACGGTGGCGCGGCAACGAACATCGACGTTACGAATTTCGCCAGATGGCATCCGGAGTTGTGCGTATGGACCATCTTTTGCAACGAGCTGAACAGATGCGCCAGCAGAGCGCGCAATCTTGGCTCCTCCACCTGGGCGGAGTTCAATAGCGTGGATCACGGTACCGACGGGGATATTGCGCAGCGGCAAGTTGTTGCCAGGCTTAATATCGGCGCTTGCACCACTCTCTACAAAGTCACCTTGACCGAGCTTGTTGGGAGCAATGATGTAGCGCTTCTCGCCATCTGCGTAATGCAGAAGTGCGATACGCGCAGTGCGGTTCGGGTCGTACTCAATGTGAGCGACCTTTGCTGGCACGCCATCTTTGTCATTACGACGGAAGTCGATGAGACGGTAGGCGCGCTTATGTCCGCCACCTTGGTGACGAACGGTGATGCGACCGGCCGAGTTACGACCACCCTTGGAATGGATCGGACGGACGAGCGACTTCTCCGGGGTGGTGCGAGTGATCTCAACGAAGTCCGAAACGCTCGAGCCACGACGGCCCGGAGTTGTCGGCTTGTATTTACGAATACCCATGAGTCAATCCTGTTCTTTCGTTCCTGGCTCCGTTAGGAGACAGGACCTCCGAAGATGTCGATACGGTCGCCGGCAGCTACCGAGACGATGGCGCGCTTGGTGTCATTGCGCTTTCCAAAGCCGATTCGGGTCCGCTTGCGCTTGCCTTGACGGTTCAACGTGTTGACGCTGAGGACCTTCACACCGAAGATCTTTTCAACGGCAATCTTGATTTCTGTCTTATTCGCAGAAGGTGCAACCAAGAAGGTGTACTTGTTCTCATCAAGCATGCCGTATGACTTCTCAGATACGACAGGAGCGATCAGGACGTCGCGGTAATCGTTCATGCTGACACCTCTTCACTCGTGGCGCGACCAACTGCGGTTGCGCTCTTGCCACTGACTGGACCGGCAACGAACTCTTCGAGGGCACTCTTGGAGAAGACCACATCATCGCTGACGATAACGTCGTATGCGTTGAGTTGATCTGGAACCAAGAGGTGCACGCGCTCAGAGTTACGAAGTGAACGCCAGGCGGACTCTTCATTGCGCGAGAGCACAACAAGCAGGTGCTTACGATCTGAAAATTGTGCAACGGCAGCAAGAGCGGCCTTAGTAGATGGATCGCCGGCAAGTACCTCGGAGATGACGTGGATGCGACCGTTGCGAGCACGATCAGAGAGCGTGCCGCGGAGTGCACCAGCAATCATCTTCTTAGGTGTGCGTTGCGCGTAGCTACGTGGCACTGGACCATGAGCAACACCACCGTGACGTTGGTTAGGTGAACGAGTAGAGCCCTGACGAGCGCGACCAGTTCCCTTTTGTGCGAAAGGCTTCTTTCCACCACCGCTAACTTCACCGCGGTTCTTAGCCTTGTGCGTTCCCTGACGTGCAGCTGCACGTTGTGCGACAACGACTTGGTGGATCAATGGGATGTTGACTTGAACATCGAAGATTTCGGCTGGAAGTTCAACACTTCCGGCCTTCTTGCCCGATGCATCAACAACGTTGATTGAAAGAGTCATGATTACTCTCCCTTCGCTGAGGACTTGACGAAGACAAGTGAGCCATTTGAACCAGGAACGGCGCCCTTGATAAGGAGCAAGCCCTTCTCAAGATCAACAGCGTGAATCGTGAGGCCAGCAGTAGTAACGCGTTCGCTACCCATATGACCCGCCATCTTGAGACCGCGGAAGACGCGACCTGGAGTGGCGCAGGCTCCGATGGAACCAGGCATACGGTGCGCGCGGTGCACACCGTGCGAAGAGCCCAGGCCGTGGAAACCGTGACGCTTTATAACGCCCGCGAATCCTTTGCCCTTGCTCGTGCCGGTGACATCAACAATTTGACCTGCCTCGAACACATCTGGACCGAGTTCTTGACCCACGGTGTACGAATCAGCATCACCTGTGCGAAGTTCAGCAACGTGGCGACGTGGCGTCGCACCCGCCTTAGCGAAGTGGCCAGCATCTGGCTTATTTACTTTACGTGGGTCGATCGCACCGAAGGCGAGTTGAACGGCGCTGTAGCCGTCCTTCTCTTCGGAACGAACTTGCGTAACAACGCAAGGACCAGCCTTGACGACAGTAACCGGGACGATGTGGTTGCTTGCGTCGAAGACTTGAGTCATGCCGAGCTTCTCGCCCAGCACTCCCTTAATAGTCTTAGTCATCTCTCCGGTCCTATCTAGAGCTTGATCTCGATATCGACACCAGCGGGAAGATCGAGACGCATAAGTGAGTCAACGGTCTTTGGCGTGGGGTCGAGAATGTCAATGAGTCGTTTGTGCGTGCGCATTTCGAAGTGCTCACGGCTGTCTTTGTACTTGTGAGGCGAACGAATGACGCAGTAGATGTTCTTCTCAGTAGGCAACGGAACGGGACCGGCAACTTTCGCGCCAGTACGCTCGACTGTTTCGACGATCTTCTTCGCCGAAGAGTCAATGACCTCATGGTCATATGCCTTGAGCCGGATGCGGATCTTTTGTCCCGCCATGTTTCCTACTCTCTATCTAGAAGTTACCACTGCAACAAACTTTGGAACTCTTCTGGTGGTTTCTCGGTGGAGGATCTCTCCCCCACCGAGAACAGCATTAACCAGAGGTATTACTGAATTACTTGAGAACCTTCGTGACACGACCTGCACCAACGGTGCGGCCACCTTCGCGGATTGCGAAGCGAAGTCCTTCTTCCATAGCGATTGGCTGGATGAGTGCAACATTCATCTCAGTGTTATCGCCAGGCATCACCATTTCGGTGCCGGAAGGCAACGTAACGACGCCAGTGACGTCTGTGGTGCGGAAGTAGAACTGTGGACGGTAGTTGTCGAAGAACGGGGTGTGACGTCCACCTTCATCCTTGGAAAGGATGTAGACGTTGGCCTCGAAATCGGTGTGAGGAGTGATCGAGCCAGGCTTGACAACAACCATGCCGCGCTCAACATCTTCACGCTTGGTTCCACGGAGAAGGAGACCGACGTTCTCACCGACGCTACCTTCGTCAAGGAGCTTGCGGAACATTTCCACACCAGTGACGGTGGTCTTCTGTGAAGTCTCGCGGATACCCACGATTTCAACTTCTTCGTTGACCTTGACGATGCCACGCTCGATGCGGCCCGTGATAACGGTTCCGCGGCCAGTGATGGTGAATACGTCTTCAACTGGCATAAGGAATGCCTTGTCGATCTCGCGAGTGGGCTCTGGGATAGAGGCATCCACTGCATCCATGAGACCCAAGAGAGCCTCGGACCACTTGGCATCGCCTTCAAGCGCCTTGAGCGCAGAAACGCGAACAACCGGGAGGTCATCGCCAGGGAACTCGTACTTGCTGAGGAGTTCACGAACTTCCATCTCGACAAGCTCGAGGATTTCCTCATCATCGACCATGTCGGACTTGTTGAGTGCGACAACGATGTAAGGAACGCCTACTTGGCGAGCAAGGAGAACGTGCTCCTTGGTCTGTGGCATGGGACCGTCAGTGGCGGCAACCACGAGGATTGCACCGTCCATCTGTGCGGCACCAGTGATCATGTTCTTGATGTAGTCAGCGTGACCAGGGCAGTCGACGTGCGCGTAGTGGCGCTTCTCTGTCTGGTACTCGATATGCGCGATCGAAATCGTGATACCGCGTTGACGCTCTTCAGGGGCCTTATCGATTTGATCGAATGGCGTGAAGGGGTTGACGTCTGGGAACTTGTCGTGAAGCACTTTGGAGATCGCTGCGGTAAGAGTGGTCTTACCGTGATCGATGTGTCCAATGGTGCCGATATTCACGTGCGGCTTTGTCCGCTCGAACTTTGCCTTTGCCACGATGGCCCTCCTGTGATCTGGTTAACGCTGCTGTTGGGATGTGCCGGGTTTGTAGAGCTGGACTTACTCGCCGCGAACTTTGGCGATGATGTCCTTTGACACGTTTGCCGGAACTTCTGCATACGAGTCGAATTGCATTGAGTAACTTGCTCGACCTTGGGTACGGCTACGTAGATCTCCGACATAGCCGAACATCTCCGAGAGTGGAACCAAGGCTTTAACAACTCGGGCACCAGCCCGCTCGTCCATAGACAGAATTTGTCCACGGCGAGAGTTGATATCGCCAATCACATCGCCCATGAAGTCCTCAGGGGTGATGACCTCAACGCTCATGATGGGTTCAAGGAGCGCAGGATCGGCCATGCGTACTGCCTCTTTGAACGCTTGAAGTCCAGCGATCTTGAAGGCCAGTTCAGAAGAGTCAACATCGTGGTAGGCACCATCAAGAAGGGTGACCTTGACATTGACGAGTGGGTAGCCAGCAAGTGGTCCTGAACTGAGACCATCTTGGCAACCAGCATCAACTGATGGGATGTACTCGCGAGGGATACGTCCACCAGTGACCTTATTGTCGAATTCATAAGCGACCGGGCTATCAGCCGGAAGCGGATGAACTGAGATTTGCACCTTCGCGAATTGACCAGAACCACCGGTCTGCTTCTTGTGGGTGTAATCGTGCTTCTCAACTGCGCGACGGAGAGTTTCGCGGTAAGCAACCTGTGGCTTACCAACGTTGGCTTCTACCTTGAATTCGCGACGCATGCGGTCAACGAGAATCTCAAGGTGAAGCTCGCCCATACCACCGATGATGGTTTGGCCAGTCTCTATGTCAGTGTAAACGTGGAAGGTGGGATCTTCTTCAGCAAGGCTTTGAATTGCAGTTCCAAGCTTTTCTTGATCGCTCTTGGTCTTTGGCTCGATAGCCACCGAGATAACTGGGTTCGGGAAGGTCATCGATTCAAGTACTACTGGATTGGCAGCATCACAGAGGGTTTCACCGGTGGTGGTGTCCTTGAGACCCATCACCGCAACGATCATGCCGGCACCCGCAGTGTCACGTTCCTCACGCTTGTTTGCGTGCATCTGGTAGATCTTGCCGATGCGCTCTTTGCGATCCTTGGTGCTGTTAAGAACTTGTGAACCTGTCTCAAGAAGACCTGAGTAGATACGGATAAAGGTGAGCTTTCCAAGGTGTGGATCTCTCATGATTTTGAAAGCAAGCGCAGAGAACGGTTCTTTGTTATCTGGGTGACGGAGAACTTCGACGCTCTCGTCTCCTTGCTTGTGTCCGACGATCGACTCTACGTCGAGTGGGCTGGGGAGGTAACGGTTGACTGCATCGAGCATGGGTTGCACACCCTTGTTCTTAAATGCAGAACCGGTCAGTACTGGGGTGAGCTTGTCAGCGAGAGTCGCGCGACGAATGCCTGCGATGAGCTCTTCTTCTGAAAGTTCTTTGCCGTCGAGGTACTTCTCCATGATCTCGTCGTCTTTGTCAGCGAGAGTCTCAATAAGCAAGTGGCGAGCCGCATCTGCGGCCTCTTTGAGATCAGCGGGAATCTCTTCGATAGTGAAATCCTCGCCCTTTTGGGTTTCGCCGCGCCAGGTGAGTGCGTTCATGGCGAGCAAATCGATCACTCCGATGAAGTCGCCTTCGTTGCCGATCGGGAGTTGCAGAACAAGTGGAGTCGCGTTGAGGCGAGAAATGATCATGTCTACACACATCTGGAAGTTTGCTCCAGTGCGGTCAAGCTCGTTGATGAAGCAGATGCGCGGGACCTTGTAGCGATCCGCTTGGCGCCATACGGTCTCAGATTGTGGCTCTACGCCAGCGACGCCATCGAATACTGCAACGGCGCCATCGAGTACGCGAAGTGAGCGCTCTACTTCTACGGTGAAATCTACGTGGCCAGGTGTGTCGATGATGTTGATGAGGTGGTCGTGCCACATGCAAGTAGTAGCAGCAGAGGTGATCGTGATGCCACGCTCTTGCTCTTGCTCCATCCAGTCCATAGTGGCAGCGCCTTCGTGAACTTCACCGATCTTGTAGTTGATACCGGTGTAGAACAGAATGCGCTCTGTCGTGGTGGTTTTGCCCGCGTCGATATGAGCCATGATGCCGATGTTGCGCACCTTGGCGAGGTCGATTGCGGTTTCTGTAGCCACGATTTATCTCCTAATTTCCGAATTACCAGCGGTAGTGAGCGAAGGCCTTGTTGGACTCCGCCATCTTGTGGGTGTCTTCGCGACGCTTCACCGAAGCACCGAGGCCATTGCTGGCATCAATTAATTCATTCATAAGACGCTCGGCCATGGACTTCTCGCGACGCTCGCGTGAGAAGTGCACCAACCAGCGAAGAGCAAGTGTGCTTGAACGAGCAGGCTTTACTTCGACAGGAACCTGGTAGGTAGCGCCACCAACGCGACGACTACGAACTTCGAGTGCAGGCTTCACATTGTCGAGTGCGCGCTTGAGAGTGATTACCGGATCGGCACCAGTCTTCTCGCGGCAACCTTCGAGTGCGGTGTACACAATGCGCTCTGCAGAAGAGCGCTTTCCATGGAGGAGAACTTTGTTGACGAGAGCAGTAACAACTGGTGAGTTGTAAACCGGATCGATAACAACTGGGTTCTTCGCGGCGGGTCCTTTACGTGGCATTAGGCCTTCTTCTCCCTCTTGGCACCGTAACGGCTACGCGCCTGCTTACGGTTCTTAACACCTTGGGTATCGAGTGATCCACGGACGATCTTGTAACGAACGCCGGGAAGATCCTTCACACGACCACCACGAACAAGGACGATGGAGTGCTCTTGAAGGTTATGTCCAACACCGAGGATATATGCCGTTACTTCCATGCCACTGGTGAGACGCACACGAGCCACTTTGCGAAGCGCCGAGTTCGGCTTCTTCGGGGTGGTTGTGTAGACGCGCGTGCACACGCCACGTCGTTGAGGGCTACCTTTAAGCGCAGGAGTCTTGGTCTTACTCGACTTGTCTGCGCGGCCCTTGCGAACCAGCTGCGAGATAGTTGGCACTATCACTCCTTCGTGTCGGAACTGCTCTTCACTCTTACTTCGCCTACCCCCGCGGTCGGGTGTGTCGAACGCTTTCGGCAAAGGCGCAATCTCTCTTTCGATCGATTGCCCTGCTGCCCCATATGTGAGCAACAGCCTCGCAGGTTAGCCGAGCCGACTTCCCGAGGTCAAAACTCGGTGAGTCGGCTCAGCTCGCCTCCCTGAAACTTGCTGAGAAACTTGCTGAGAAACTTGCTGAAACTTGCTGGAACTTACCCGCGGAATTCGAACTCGTCGAGGCGAATAGCCTCACCTGAGCCGGATCCAAAGGCGTTGTAGTCGTAATCGTCGTAAGTAGCCATGGAGTAGACCGCCGCCTTCGCCTCTTCGGTCGGTTCGACCTTAATGTTGCGATAACGGGGCAAACCGGTACCAGCCGGGATCAACTTCCCGATAATGACGTTCTCCTTGAGGCCGAGGAGCGGATCGCTCTTGGCGCCGAGGGCGGCATCGGTAAGGACTCGCGTCGTCTCCTGGAAGGAGGCGGCAGAGAGCCATGATTCGGTGGCCAAGGAGGCCTTGGTGATACCCATGAGCTCGGGACGACCCGATGCTGGGGTGCCACCGGCAGCTACAACGCGACGATTCTCGGTCTCGAAGATAGCGCGGTCGACGAGCTCTCCTGGAAGAAGATTCGCCTCCCCCGACTCGATGACGGTGACGCGCTTGAGCATCTGGCGGACGATGACCTCGATGTGCTTATCGTGGATCGATACTCCCTGTGAACGGTAGACCTCTTGCACCTCTTGTACGAGGTGCTTCTGGACTTCGCGTGGACCAAGGATGCGCAAGACCTGCTTGGGATCGATGGCACCAACGACCAACTTCTGGCCGACGATGACATGGTCACCTTCACCGACGATGAGACGTTGACGCTTAGAGACTGGGTAAGCAATTTCTTCGCTGCCATCATCTGGAACGACGACAATTTTGCGGAGCTTGTCAGTGTCTTCGATCTTGATGCGACCTGCAGCTTCAGAGATCGGAGCCACGCCCTTAGGAGTGCGTGCTTCGAAGAGCTCGACGATACGTGGCATACCATGCGTGATATCTCCACCGGTATCAACACCGCCGGTGTGGAAGGTACGCATGGTGAGCTGAGTTCCGGGCTCACCGATTGATTGCGCTGCAATGATGCCAACAGCCTCGCCGACATCGACGCGCTTGCCCGCAGCAAGTGAGCGACCGTAACAAGCAGCGCAGCTACCGATTTTGGCATCGCACGTGAGTACCGAACGAACGCGTATTTCGTGCACGCCACCGGCAATCAACGCATCGATTACTACGTCACCCAAGTCAGTATCAGCAGTTGCCACGGTGGTGCCGTTGACAACAACATCTTCTGCAAGAGTGCGTGAGTAAACCGCGGTTTCAACGTGCTCGAGTTTGGTCAACTTGCCATTGATCTCTTCAGCGATAGCGATAGGGAGGGATCGATCTGTTCCACAATCTTCTTCGCGGATGATGACATCTTGTGAGACGTCAACGAGACGACGGGTGAGGTAACCAGAATCTGCAGTACGAAGCGCAGTATCTGCAAGGCCCTTACGAGCACCGTGTGTTGAGATGAAGTACTCAAGTACCGAGAGACCTTCACGGAAGTTGGACTTGATGGGGCGAGGAATAATTTCGCCCTTAGGGTTTGCTACCAGACCGCGCATACCGGCGATCTGACGCACCTGCATCATATTTCCACGAGCACCTGAATAAACCATCATCCAGACTGGGTTAGTGCGAGGGAAGTTATCTTCCATCTCCTTTGCAACTTCGCTGGTGGCTTGAGTCCAGATCTCGATGAGCTCTTGACGGCGCTCATCGTCAGTGATGAGGCCCTTCTCGTATTGAGATTGCACCTTCTCTGCGCGAATTTCGTAGGCCTCGAGAATTTCAAGCTTGCGAGGTGGCGTCACAACATCTTCGATGCTGATTGTGACACCGGCACGAGTTGCCCAGTAGAAACCGGCTGACTTAAGAGCATCCAAAGTTTGTGCAACAACAACCTTGGGGTAGCGCTCAGCAAGATCGTTCACGATGGCACCAAGATGCTTCTTAGTGATGTCGTAATCGACGAATGGATAGTCAGATGGCAGCGCCTCGTTGAAGAGCACGCGACCAAGTGTGGTTTCGAGAGTAAATGCTTCGCCTGCTTCGTAACCTTCTGGAGCAACCCAACCCTTTGGCGGCACAGTGCCTGGGGCGGTGCGAATCTTGATCTGCGCCTGCAAGTGCAGTGAACCAAGATCGAAGGACATCAAAGCCTCTGAAGTTGAAGAGAATGCGCGACCCTCTCCATTGAGATCAGCATGCTTTGAGGTAAGGAAGTAGATGCCAAGCACCATGTCTTGCGTAGGCGAAGTGATAGGACGACCAGATGCCGGCGAAAGAATGTTGTTGCTTGAAAGCATCAAGATGCGGGCTTCGGCTTGCGCTTCAGCAGAGAGCGGAAGGTGAACTGCCATCTGATCGCCGTCGAAGTCTGCGTTGAATGCAGTACATACGAGCGGGTGAATCTGAATGGCCTTACCTTCAACCAGTTGTGGCTCGAACGCTTGAATACCAAGGCGGTGAAGCGTAGGTGCGCGGTTGAGCATTACTGGGTGCTCTGCAATGACTTCTTCGAGAACATCCCACACCACGGAGCGTGCGCGCTCGACCATGCGCTTTGCAGACTTGATGTTCTGCGCATGATTGAGATCGACAAGACGCTTCATGACGAATGGCTTGAAGAGTTCGAGAGCCATCTGCTTTGGCAGACCACATTGGTGCAACTTAAGTTGCGGACCAACGACGATGACCGAACGACCTGAGTAATCGACGCGCTTTCCGAGCAAGTTCTGACGGAAGCGGCATTGCTTACCCTTGAGCATGTCGGAGAGTGACTTCAACGGACGGTTACCTGGGCCAGTGACTGGGCGGCCACGGCGACCGTTATCGAAGAGTGCATCGACTGCTTCTTGAAGCATGCGCTTCTCGTTGTTCACGATGATCTCAGGAGCACCGAGATCAAGAAGACGCTTCAAGCGGTTGTTACGGTTGATAACGCGGCGATAAAGATCGTTGAGATCTGAAGTCGCAAAGCGACCACCGTCAAGTTGCACCATCGGACGAAGATCCGGCGGAATAACTGGAACGCAATCAAGCACCATGCCATCAGGTGAATTTGTGGTGGTAAGGAATGAGGAAACGACCTTGAGACGCTTAAGGGAACGGGTCTTCTTCTGTCCCTTGCCATTGCGAATCGAATCACGAAGCTTGACGGATTCGGCTTCAAGATCAAACGAGCGAAGACGTGACTGAATCGCAGCTGCACCCATACCGCCCTTGAAGTACATGCCAAAGCGATCGCGCATTTCACGGTAGAGGTTTTCATCGCCTTCGAGATCTTGAACCTTAAGGTTCTTGAAGCGCGCCCATACTTCGTCGAGACGATCGAGCTCGCGTTGCGCACGATCACGGACAGCCTTGAGCTCGCGCTCACCAGCTTCCTTTACCTTGCGGCGAACATCGGCCTTAGCGCCATCGCCTTCCAACTCAGCAAGATCTTGCTCGAGTTTGGTTTGACGAGTGGTGAGATCTGCATCGCGACGATCTTCTAGGTTCTTGCGATCCTTTTGAACGCGCTTTTCAAGATCTGGAAGGTCGTTGTGGCGACCAGCCTCGTCTACTTCGGTGATCATGTAAGCAGCGAAGTAGATGACCTTCTCAAGATCTTTTGGAGCGAGATCAAGAAGGTAACCCAAACGACTTGGCACGCCCTTGAAGTACCAAATATGCGTCACTGGAGCAGCAAGTTCGATATGACCCATGCGCTCACGACGTACCTTTGCGCGCGTTACTTCAACGCCGCATCGTTCACAGACGATGCCTTTGAAGCGAACGCGCTTGTACTTACCGCAGTAGCACTCCCAATCGCGAGTTGGTCCGAAGATCTTCTCGCAGAAGAGACCGTCCTTCTCAGGCTTGAGAGTTCGGTAATTGATGGTCTCAGGCTTCTTTACCTCGCCATGGGACCACGCGCGAATGTTCTCTGCAGTAGCAAGACCAATGCGGAGCTCATCAAAGAAATTGACGTCTAACATCTAGTAATCCTCTCGTCAGACTTCTTCGACACTGCTCGGCTCACGCCGAGAGAGGTCGATACCGAGTTCTTCAGCGGCGCGGAAGACTTCATCATCTGTATCTCGCATTTCGATGGATGAACCATCAGATGAGAGAACTTCGACATTTAGGCAGAGCGATTGCATTTCCTTGATAAGCACCTTGAATGATTCAGGGATGCCTGGTTCTGGAATGTTTTCGCCCTTAACGATTGCTTCGTAAACCTTCACGCGACCCAAGACGTCATCAGACTTGATCGTGAGCAACTCTTGCAACGCATATGAAGCGCCGTAAGCCTCGAGGGCCCAGACCTCCATTTCGCCGAAGCGCTGTCCACCGAACTGAGCCTTACCACCGAGTGGTTGCTGAGTGATCATGGAGTACGGACCGGTAGAACGTGCGTGGATCTTGTCGTCGACCAAGTGGAGCAACTTCAAGATGTAGATGTAACCCACAGCGATGGGTTGCTTGTATGGCTCACCAGTGCGGCCGTCGAAGAGACGAGCTTTACCATTGCTACCGACCATGCGATCACCGTCGCGATTAGGAGTGGCCACCGAAAGCAATCCGGTGATCTCTGCTTCGCGAGCGCCGTCGAATACCGGTGTTGCCACGTTGGTGTTTGGTTCGCCTTTATCGGCACCAATGGCGCGAAGATTTTGCTTCCATTCTTCGTCACCGCCCTCAATCTCCCAACCTTGCTTGGCAACCCAACCAAGGTGTGTTTCGAGCACCTGACCTACGTTCATACGTCCAGGTACGCCGAGTGGGTTAAGAACAATGTCTACTGGTGTGCCATCTTCAAGGAAGGGCATATCTTCGACCGGAAGGATCTTAGAGATAACGCCCTTGTTGCCGTGACGGCCAGCAAGTTTGTCGCCCTCAGTGATCTTGCGCTTTTGTGCAACATATACGCGCACGAGTTGGTTAACCCCAGGCGGCAATTCATAACCGTCGTCAGCATCGAAGACTTTGACGGCGATGACCTTGCCGGACTCACCGTGTGGCACCTTAAGTGAGGTGTCGCGCACTTCGCGCGCCTTCTCACCGAAGATGGCACGGAGCAAGCGCTCTTCTGGAGTCAATTCGGTTTCGCCCTTTGGCGTCACCTTGCCGACCAAGATGTCACCAGTGACAACATCGGCGCCGACGCGAATGATGCCGCGATCATCAAGATCTGCGAGCACCTCTTCGCTGACGTTTGGAATGTCGCGGGTGATTTCCTCTGGCCCTAGCTTGGTATCGCGCGCGTCGACTTCGTGCTCTTCAATGTGAATTGAAGAGAGCACATCATCTTGCACAAGACGTTGGCTCAGGATGATCGCGTCTTCGTAGTTGTGGCCTTCCCACGGCATGAATGCCACGAGCAGGTTCTTACCGAGAGCCATTTCACCAGAGTCGGTGCAAGGACCATCCGCAATGACCTGGCTAATTTCTAGGCGCTGGCCTTCAGAGACGATGACCTTCTGGTTAATGCATGTTCCTTGATTGGAACGCACAAATTTACGAAGGCGGTAGGTCTGGTATGAACCATCATCGGCCATCACGGTGACGTGATCAGCAGCGACTTCGGTAACAACACCTGCCTTTTCAGAGAGCACTACATCGCCTGCATCGACGGCAGCGCGATACTCCATGCCAGTACCCACGAGTGGGGCCTCGCTACGAAGCAAGGGCACTGACTGACGTTGCATGTTCGAGCCCATGAGGGCGCGGTTTGCATCGTCGTGCTCAAGGAACGGAATCATTGCGGTTGCAACTGAAACCATTTGGCGTGGTGAGACGTCCATGTAATCGACATCGTCGCCAGGGATGTATTCAACTTCGCCACCCTTACGACGAACGAGAACACGAGCCTCAGCAAAAGTACTGTCAGCGTTAAGCGGCGCATTTGCCTGAGCAATTACGTGCTCATCTTCATCATCGGCGGTGAGGTAATCGATTTGATCGGTGACCTTGCCTTTGGTGACCTTGCGGTAAGGAGTCTCTACGAAACCAAACGCATTGATGCGAGCGAAGGTTGCGAGTGATCCGATAAGACCAATGTTTGGACCTTCTGGAGTTTCGATGGGACACATGCGGCCGTAGTGCGACGGGTGAACGTCACGAACTTCAAAGCCTGCGCGCTCACGAGAGAGACCACCAGGTCCCAATGCAGAGAGGCGACGCTTATGCGTAAGCCCAGCGAGTGGGTTTGTCTGATCCATGAACTGGCTGAGTTGTGAAGTTCCAAAGAACTCCTTGATGCTCGCCACTACTGGACGGATGTTGATCAACGTTTGTGGCGTGATCGCTTCGACGTCCTGGGTAGTCATACGTTCGCGAACCACACGCTCCATACGTGAAAGCCCGGTACGTACTTGGTTCTGAATCAATTCACCGACAGTGCGAAGGCGACGATTACCGAAGTGATCAATGTCGTCGATTTCTACACGCACTTGACCGCGGACAGAATCCATAATCTGCACGCCAAGCGAGAGCTTGAGGATGTAGTGGATCGAGGCCACGAGATCATCAATGGTGAGAGTGTTCTTCTTGAGGTCGTGATCAAGACCGAGCTTCTTGTTGATCTTGTAACGACCCACCTTGGCGAGGTCGTAACGCTTAGGGTTGAAGTAGAGATTCTCAAGGAGAGTTTGAGCGGCTTCACGTGTAGGAGGCTCACCCGGACGGAGCTTGCGGTAAATATCGAGAAGAGCTTCGTCTTGCGTTGAAGTGTGATCCTTCTCGAGAGTGAGGCGCATAGATTCGTACTCGCCGAACTCTTCAAGAATGCGCGCGTTATCCCAACAAAGTGCCTTCAAGAGCACAGTGATGGATTGCTTGCGCTTGCGGTCGATGCGAACACCAACCATGTCCTTCTTATCGATTTCGAGTTCGAGCCAAGCACCACGGCTTGGAATGATCTTGGTGGTCCAGATGTCTTTATCGGTCGCTTTATCAATCGTGCGTTCGAAGTAGACACCAGGAGAACGGACGAGCTGCGAAACTACAACGCGCTCGGTGCCGTTAATAACAAAGGTGCCACGTGGAGTCATCAACGGGAAGTCGCCCATGAAGACGGTCTGGCTCTTGATTTCACCAGTGGTGTTGTTCATGAACTCTGCCGTGAGGAAGAGCGGTGCGGCGTAGGTGATGTCGCGCTCTTTGCATTCATCGATCGAGTACTTCGGTGGTTCGAAGCGGTGATCGCGGAATGAGAGGCTCATCGTGCCCTGGAAGTCCTCGATAGGACTGATCTCTTCAAAGATCTCTTCCAGACCAGATTGTGCAGGTACGGCGCTGCCGGCTGCTGCAGATTGTTTGACGCGTTCGCGCCAGAGCTCGTTACCGAGCAACCAATCCACACTTTCAACTTGGAGTGCAAGAAGATTGGGAACCTCAAGGGGCTCCCGAATCTTTGCAAACGATAGGCGGCGAGGGGCAGTGGCGTTCTTCGATCGCGTGGCGGCCAAGAGAGATCCTTCCGAAGGCCTGACAGGAGCAACGCACGCTCAAGCACTGCCTGCAAATCGAGCTGCAGTCAGTTTCGGTTAAGAGTGCGCAAAGGGCGATCGTAGTCGTTTGGTCGCGCTCATACCAACTCGCGACCGTTTCGACCACTTTCGCCCGATATATGACTGTGTGGTGTATGGAGTTTTACTTCCTCGAGTCAGGCGCGATGGTCCGGTCTCCCGGACCACCCTCGCCCAATCACGACAACTACTTAGCGGTGGTGCTGATGGTGCTGGTGGAAGAAATTACTTGATTGAGGCCTTGGCGCCAGCTGCCTCAAGGGCGGCCTTTGCCTTCTCTGCGGTCTCTTTGTTGGTCTTCTCAAGGATGGTGGAAGGAGCTGCATCCACGAGATCCTTTGCTTCCTTCAGGCCGAGGCTGGTGAAGGTACGTACTTCTTTGATAACTGCGATCTTTTGAGCGCCGGCATCTTCGAGGATGACGTCGAACTCATCTTGATCTTCCGCAGCAGCGGCAGCGCCGCCACCGGCTCCACCAGCGGCTGGGGCAGCAGCAACTGCAACAGGTGCAGCTGCGGTGACGCCGAAGGTCTCTTCGAAGAGTGAAACGAACTCAGAGAGTTCGATGAGGGTCATTTCCTTGAAGTTCTCCAGGAGATCTCCAGTGCTGAGCTTTGCCATTTTGCTTCCTTTCGGTTCTGACCCGACTCCAGGTGAACCTGAATTCTGGCCGTGATGGGGTTCTTCGGCTTACGCCGAACGCGGGCGGGTCAGCCCTATGACTTTTGCGCCTTAAGCGCTTCGATGGTGCGGACGGTCTTAGAAAGTGGTGCTACGAAGAGCGCTGCGGCTTGTGACATTGAAGCCTTCATGGCGCCTGCGAGCTTGGCGAGGAGCACCTCACGTGATTCGAGATCAGCAAGCTTGGTGATCTCTTTCGGTGAGAGCGCCTTGCCATCGAGGATGCCGCCCTTGATAACCAAGAGTGGATTGGCTTTGGCGAAGTCGCGAAGGCTCTTTGCGGCTAAGACAGGATCGCCCTTAATGAAGGCGAGCGCTGAAGGACCGGCAAGAAGCTCATCAGGAACAGTGACGCCAGCCTCGCGGGCAGCGATCTTCGTCAAGGTGTTCTTGACGACGGCGTACTTAGTGGTGGCGCCGAGGGAGCGACGAAGCTCCTTGAGCGCGGCCACGGTTAAGCCGCGGTACTCGGTCAACACAGTGGCTTGAGCGGTACGGAAATCCTCCGCAAGCTCGGCTACTGCAGCTGCCTTGTCTGGGCGTGCCATATGGCTTCCTTTCGATGGTGCGAACTCCGCTGACCACGGCATTTCGAGCTAAAAATCAAAAATCCCGGCGCGCGAGGCGACCGGGACCACGAATGGACCTGCTCACCTACGCGGGCGGTCTTTCGACCTTTAGAACTTCCTACCTGCGGTCTTTGGTATGGGCAAAGAGTAAAAGGGTGGGCGCGCTATCGTCAAAACGGCGGCGCGCCCACCTTGGAAATCACTATCCGTTGCTAGCAACCGTCTCGCGGCCAAGGCTGGAATCCACTTGAATTCCAGGTCCCATCGTGGTGGAAAGGGTGGCCTTCTTGATGAAGCGTCCCTTTGCCGATGATGGCTTGGCGCGAAGTACTTCTTCGATGGCAGCAGCGTAATTTTCTACCAATTGGGTTTCGGTAAATGAAGTCTTACCGATGATGAAGTGGAGGTTGGCATTCTTATCAACGCGGAATTCAATCTTTCCGCCCTTAATGTCTTCGACAGCCTTGGCCACATCGGTGGTGACGGTGCCGGTTTTAGGGTTTGGCATCAAGCCACGAGGTCCGAGGACCTTACCCAAGCGACCGACCTTACCCATGAGGTCTGGCGTAGATACCACTGCGTCGAAGTCAAGACGCCCCTTGGCAACTTCATCGATCAATTCATCAGCACCGACGATGTCGGCGCCTGCGGCACGTGCCTCTTCAGCGCGCTCGCCACCAGCAAAGACCAGGACCCGTGCGGTCTTACCAGTGCCGTGCGGAAGGTTGACGGTGCTGCGCACCATTTGATCAGCCTTACGCGGATCAACACCGAGGCAGAGAGCAACTTCTACAGTCGCGTCATACTTCGTGGTTGATGTTTCGCGTGCGAGACGGCAAGCCTCGAGCGGGGTGTAAATACGATCTACTTCGATCTTCGCGATCGCGGCTTTGTAAGCCTTACTGCGCTTCATTTCTGCTCCTTTATTTCTTTTTGTTGGAGTTGTGGTCAACGAACCAGCGAGGTTCTCCCACTAACTTCTTTAGTTGTTGTTTACGAGTATTTACTCGGAAACCGTGATGCCCATTGAGCGAGCGGTACCAGCAATGATCAAGCTAGCTGCATCGATATCGTTGGCATTGAGATCTGTCATTTTAGTTTGCGCAATTTCGCGAACTTGAGCTTGGGTGATGTTGGCAACCTTTTGCTTGTGCGGAATTGGCGAACCCTTTTCAACACCAGCAGCCTTAAGGATCAAGCGCGATGCTGGTGGGGTCTTCGTCACGAAGGTGAAAGATCGATCTTCATAGACCGAGATTTCAACCGGAATGATTTGACCCTTTTGGCTCTCCGTCGCAGCGTTGTACGCCTTAACGAATTCCATGATGTTCACGCCATGCTGACCAAGAGCAGGACCAACTGGCGGGGCTGGAGTAGCCGCACCGGCTTGGATCTGCAGCTTGATGATGGCTGCGAGTTTTTTCTTCGGAGGCATTCTGCGGGTCCTTACGTGTGACCGAGATCAGAGTTTCTGAACTTGGCTAAATGAAAGTTCGACCGGGGTTTCCCGACCGAAAATAGAGACCAAGACCTTGAGCTTTTGCTGTTCGGGCATGATCTCGTTAATCGAGGCAGGCAGTGTGGCAAACGGACCATCCATGACGGTGACCGATTCGCCCACTTCGAAGTCGACAACTCGGATTTCCGGCTTGTCGGACTTCTTGACTGGGTGCGGTGCGAGAATCTTCTCGACCTCATCCAGTGTTAACGGACTTGGCCGGTGCGTATGACCGACGAAGCCAGTAACTCCAGGGGTGTTACGTACTGTGGACCAGGACTCATCAGTGAGATCCATGCGCACAAGAACATAACCAGGGAAGACATTGCGCTTTACTTGCTTGCGCTGTCCGTTCTTAATTTCAGTAACTTCTTCTTGCGGAACTTCGATCTGGAAAATGTAATCTTCCATGCCAAGAGATTGGATACGGTTTTCAAGGTTTGATCGCACGCGGTTTTCGTAACCGGCGTATGAGTGCACTACATACCAATCACCAGGAGCGAGGCGAAGTTTCGCGCGGAAATCCTCCATTGGATCATCGAGTTTCTCTTCATCCTCTTCGAAGTCACTTCCCTCAATGTCGTCGAGAATTCCGACGACCTGGTTTTGTGAACTATCAAGGCTGTCGAGGGTCGCCGGTGCGACAGGCGCTACCGCATCTAGCTCTTCTACTTCATCAACTGCGTTGGCTTGCGCCAATGCGCTTTCGAACGAGAAATCTTCACTCATGTTCTCTTACCCCTTAACCAAAGACCCAGAAGACGAGCTTGGTAAGACCAAGGTCGAAGAGCGATACAACGAAGATGATCGCCGTAACAAAGACAAGGACGACGCTGGTATAGGTCGTGAGTTGCTTGCGTGTGGGCCATACGACCTTGCGCAATTCAAAGAGCACCTGGCGATAGAAGAGACCCAGGCGCGGTCCGCGCTTGGTCGCCTCAGCGCCAGGCTTTGCTTCTTCACTCATCCGCTCACCTCTCGTTCAACTGCTAGATCGTGCAAACTCATTCGTGCCGACTCATCAGTGCAGGGCAGGAGGGACTTGAACCCCCAACCGCCGGTTTTGGAGACCGGAACTCTACCAATTGAGCTACTACCCTCTGAGCTTGCCCTCCGTGCCTACGCTCCCAAAACGGCGCGCGAAAGCATGGCGAATTCGCCAAGAAGCGTAAGTCTAAGGCGACACCTCTCCTCAGGTCTAACTCGGGGGTGTCCCCTAGGCTATGGGGAGCAGAATTCCCACTTTCCACGACCACTTCTCGACCTGAAAGAGATCACTATGAGCAACGCACGATCGCCCATCAGCCCCCGGATTAGCCCCCGCATCGCGGCCATCGCGGAATCGGCCACCTTGGCAGTGGATGCCAAGGCCAAGGCTCTCAAGGCTGCTGGGCGCCCAGTGATCGGCTTTGGAGCGGGCGAGCCTGACTTCCCCACCCCCGACTACATCGTGGCTGCAGCCGCTGCTGCTACCAGAGTGGTGGCAAACCACCGCTATACCCCGGCCGCCGGCCTACCCGAGATGCGCGAAGCGGTCGTGGCCAAAACTCTGCGCGATTCCGGTTATGCGATCAC
>JAPLBA010000124.1 GCA_026393015.1 Actinomycetota bacterium | reverse complement strand
ACACAAGTATTCTGCACTCTGGTTTATCGCCTCAACTGCGCTACCGTAATTACCTCATTTCAGAACGCAATGACGTGCCGGTAACGATCGGTACTCGCGGCGCCCTCTTCGCTCGCGGAACATACGATGTGATTGTTTTGGTCGATGAGGAGGATCATGCATACCAGGAGCCGCGCGCACCAGGATGGAGCGCAGCTGGTATCGCGAATATTCGTTCTGCAGCAACCGGACTCCTGACTGTTGTTCCAGCGATACCGCTCTCCCGTTTATCCGAATTGAATTCAGGGGAGATGCACCTATTGAATTCAGAGATCCCGCGCCCTCGGGTGCAGACCGACAACTCAGGCGTACGTATACCTACAGTTGCGTGGAACGTGATGCGCAAAGCACTTAAATCCGGACCTGTCTTAGTGACAGTTGCACGAAAAGGTCACACCCCTGGATTGCTCTGTCACTCCTGTAGAAATCGCGCGCTCTGCTCTTGTGGCGGCCCACTGGTGCTGATAATGAGCCAAGCGGTCCCTTCATGCTCCGTCTGCGAGAAAGCTTCGATTGATTGGCGTTGTGGGGAGTGTCAGGATCAAAGAGTGCGGCCTTTAGGAATTGGAAGCGAACGCACCGTCGAGGAACTTGGCAAAGCATTCCCTGGGATTCCAGTTCACAGTTCGACTGCAGATATGCGCATCGAAGATTTGGATGAATCCCCACGAATCGTAGTAGCGACCAGTGGATGTGAACCGAGGGCAGAAGCGGGTTATCAGGCAGTCATCTTGCTCGACGGTGAATTCTTATCGGCTCGGGCTGAGTTAGATGCACTTCAAGACCTCAGGAGGCGATGGAAATTCTCCGTTTCTCTGCTGGCCGCTGCAGGCGAAGTATTTGCATCGTTGCCAGACAATCACCCAATTGTGAAATCTTTTCTCATGCCCAACTCACTTGAGTTTCTCAATCGCGAGCTGGCAGAGCGTCGTGAATTGCAACTGCCCCCGGCAGTGGCTTCGGCAGTGATGAGCCCGGCACCGAGCGGGGGAGTTCCCGAGTCGGTGCGTATCCTTGGAACGGCAGAACGCGCCGTGCTGACCTGTGAATGGGAGGTGGCACCTGTGCTCCGAGAGTATTTGCGGAGCGAACGAGACGCTGCGAGTCTTGCAAAACGTAAATTATCATTTCGTTTCGCGCCATTTCGAATCGACGAAAGGGTCCAATGATGGGAAGAGTGTGGATCGACTTTACACATATCAATGATTCCAAAATAGTTGAGACGAACTTAGGTGGAAGGATCTTTAGCGCGCACTCGCTTGCTGAGGGAGCTACGTCTCAGGGCGGGCGTGCGGCGGAAGTCGATGGTCCCGGATGGACGCGCATCATTTCACTCGAAGGTGGATCAGTTGTTGATTCGCATCACGTGAATGCGCATCTGCGTGGCTATTTGATCTCAGGGAAGGTTCTGACCGACGTAGGAGAGTACTCCCAAGGTTTCTTCTTCGAAGTATCGGCGGGGGGCACTTTCCCACGTGCCGAAGCACTTGAAAGGTGCCAACTCTTTCTCTCTGTTGAAGGCGAATACGATGGAGGAAGTCGAGCAAACGACGATCCTGCGCATTTTGCGCATGTAGAGACTTCGGTATGGCAAGCAGCAAAGGTTAAGGATGTGCCTGGCGGAGCGGCGCGCAAGCCACTCGGTGATCATGACGATTTCGGTGCCGGCATATTGGGTGTCTTGCCGGGATGGGATAGCCCTTTTGATGAATGGCACACTTTCAGTGAAGAGATCTTTATTCTCACTGGATCAATGAGCACCTCATTTGGCGTGATGCGAGCTGGAGCTTATCTTTCGCATCCGGCGGGTTCCGATACCAACCACGGACCTGTTTTCTCACACGATGGCTCCACCATGCTGGTCTTGCGTCACGGACCGATTGGGAACACCTACGTGCCGGCGCCGCAAGGCGAATTGGATCGGGTTCGGGGCTTAGACTAGGCACTCCCGCATCGAAAGGATTCCACGTGGCGATTCAAACCGTTCGTCTCTTTGGCGATCCTGTACTTTCGACAGCGGCGAGTGCAGTTGTCGATTTCGACAAAGAATTGCGTACGTTGGTGCAAGACCTGACCGAAACAATGCTTAATGCTCCAGGCGCTGGCTTAGCGGCCCCGCAAATCGGTGTGGGGTTGCGCGTCTTTGTCTGGGATGTCGATGAGGAGCTCGGACACCTCATTAATCCAGTTTTAGATCTCTCTGATGACAAGCAAGAAGGGGACGAGGGGTGTCTTTCCTTCCCTGGATTGCTGTACAACACTTCTCGCGCTCTCAGGGTGGTAGCTAAGGGTTTCAATATGTTTGGTGATCCAGTGCAGATTGAGGGAAGTGAGTTGCTCGCCCGCGCCATTCAACACGAGACTGATCATCTTGATGGCATCTTGTTTATTGATCGGTTAGATACCGCGCTTCGCAAGGAAGCCATGAAAGCTATTCGTGAAGCCGAGTGGTTCAACGAGAATGGACCGATCATCAGGGTTTCACCACACGCTGGGCTTTACTAAGTGCGTATCGTTTTTGCGGGAACCCCTGTCGTCGGTATTCCGGTTCTCGAATCGATTCTCCCGAATGTCGTGGGCGTTCTCACAAGACCAGATGCGCAAGTTGGTCGCGGTCGTGAGGTGCAACCGTCGCCGATTGGACAGTGGGCACAAGATCATGTGATAGATACTTTCAAAGCGACCAAAACGTCTGCCGAGTTGGTTGCCTGGTTACAAGAAAAATCTTTTGATATCGGGGTAGTGGTGGCATACGGAGCGATTTTGCCACGTGAAATTCTCTCCATTCCCAAACATGGATGGATTAACATTCACTTTTCACTACTTCCTCAGTTCCGAGGTGCCGCACCCGTGCAGAGAGCGATTCTTAACGGTGACACCCTCACGGGAGTCACCATATTCCAGCTCGATGAAGGGATGGACACGGGACCGATCTTTGGAGCTTCAACGCGAGAGATTGGCGCACGCGACACCAGTGATGGATTGCTGTCGGCACTTGCCGTAGAGAGTATTCCTCTGCTGGAACAGGTACTACACGGAATCGAAGATGGCACCATGCAAGCCCACCCACAGGTGTCAGAGGGGCAGAGTTATGCGCCCAAGATCTCCAAGAGCGAATATCGAATTATGTGGGATCGGCCAAATCATTTCATCACTCGACAGATCAGAGCCTTTCACCCGATGACGTATACGCAATTCCGCGGCGATCGTCTCGCAATATTGCAGGCTTGCGAGGCAGACATCAACGTGGATATTTCTCCGGGGCAGCCCGTGATGGATACAGGTCGTCTCATCGTCGGGACGGCTTTTGGTGCAATTGAGATCAAAGAGGTGCGCCCTGCCGGCAAGAAGGACATGACCACTGAGGAATGGCTTCGTGGCGCCCGCCTCACCGAGGGTGAAAGATTCGAGTGAGCATCGACCGCACTCGAATGACGGTAGTAGAAGCGCTTATCAAGGTTGAGCGTGAAGACGCCTACGCCAATCTTATTCTTCCTCCCATGATTCGTGATCTAGAAGAACGTGATGCAGCGTTCGCAACCGAACTCACCTATGGCACATTAAGAATGCTTGGACTCTATGATCGAATCTTAAATTCTGTATCCACTCGTTCAGTTCTAGAGATGGATATAGAGGTTCGAGCAGTCTTGCGCGCTGGTGCCCATCAGTTGCTCTCTATGCGAACCCCTCCACATGCGGCAGTGGACACAAGTGTCGACATTGCTCGGAAGTTTTCTGGTCAATCAGGATCTAAATTCGTCAACGCCTTATTGCGACGAGTTTCAGAAAAGGATATCGAGGAATGGATCGCGCAGTTGAGTGAAGGCAAGCCCCGAGGCGAGTCGCTCGCTATCCGTCACTCACACCCTGAATGGATTGTGAATGCATATCGCGACGCCCTGGGATCTTGGGAAGAGTGTGAATTACTCTTGGCGGCAAATAACCGACCCGCGACATTGACATTGGTGGCACGTCCAGGTCGATCTGACGGTAGCGAACTCGTTGAATTAGGTGCCGAAGTGTGTGCACTCTCTCCTTACGCATATCGCTGGTCGGGCTCGCTTAGGAAGGTCGCTGGGCTCATCGATGGAAGCGTGGGAGTTCAAGACGAGGGCTCACAGTTAGTTGCAATCCTTTCTTCTGCGGCCGAGGTAATAGGTCAAGACGATCGCTGGCTCGATTTATGTGCGGGTCCGGGAGGCAAAGCGGCACTCCTAGAAGCGATAGGTATTCAAAGGGGGGCGACGCTGACCGCGAATGAAGTCACGCCACATCGCGCAGAGTTGGTACGACACGTGATGGTTCATCCCGAGAACGTCATGGTGATGGATGGAACAGACATGGATCTGCCGGCATCCTCATTTGATCGAGTTTTGGTGGACGCGCCGTGTTCAGGGCTGGGAGCGCTACGTCGCCGCCCCGAGGCCCGTTGGCGGAAGTCTCTTCGAGACCTGGCTGGTTTGGTACCGCTGCAAGAACAGCTTCTGCTCTCTGCACTCAAATTGGTACGTCCCGGTGGGGTGGTCGCATATGTAACGTGCTCCCCTCACATAGCTGAAACGCAAGGAGTGTTAGAGAGAGTGCTGCGCGACAATTCATTTGAGTTGATGCCGATCCCAGCGCCTTATGTGGGCAATACTTTGCAACTTTGGCCGCATAAGGATGGGACTGATGCGATGTTCCTCGCCCTTATTAGACGTCTCAACTAGTAGATTTATCTCATGAGGATTACGCCAAGCATCCTGAATGCAGATCTCGCCCGACTGGCAGCTGAAATTGATCGCATTCCCTCATCTGACATGGTTCACCTCGATGTCATGGACGGGCACTTCGTTCCGAATCTCACATTCGGTATTGCGGTAGTTGAATCCATCCGCGCAAGCACCTCCCTTCCGTTGGATGCGCATCTCATGATTGAGGATCCAGATTTGTGGGCTCCACGTTATGCCGAATTCGTCGATAGCGTGACTTTTCATGTCGAAGCTGCGCGCGATCCTTCCGCGATTTTGAAGTCTGTCAGGCAGCGGGGAGCACGCGCCGCCTTTGCCTTGAAGCCCGGCACCAGCATCGAGCCGTACGTCGATCTCATCCCTCAGGCTGACATGGTATTGATTATGACCGTCGAGCCCGGTTTTGGGGGGCAGAGTTTCATGCAAGACATGATGGAGAAAGTTCGTCGCACGAGGGAGCTCATTGGGGGAGATAAGAACATCTACCTTCAGGTGGACGGTGGAGTATCTCTCGACACCATCGCTATTGCCGCTGAAGCGGGAGCGGATACCTTCGTGGCTGGCTCTGCCGTCTTTAAAGCCTCAGATCCTGACGCCATGATCGCGCAATTGCGCAATAAAGCCCACTCCTACTGAGAGAGGATAGTTTCATGTCTTTACTGCAATGGTTATTTACCGCTGAACTTCATTTTGGAAGTAAGGCGATTCTATGGCGCGAAATTATCGGAAATCTTTTTGGACTAGCTGGCGCCATTTTGGGCATGCGTCGCAAAGTGTGGACCTGGCCTGTCGGCATCATCGGCAACGCACTGCTCTTCACCGTTTTTCTAGGAGCAGTCTTTGATACCCCACAAGCTAAGGATCTCTACGGTCAAGCCGGTCGCCAAGTTCTCTTTATCGCGGTCAGTCTCTATGGATGGTCCATGTGGTTTGCCCGCCGCCAGCAGGGCGATAAGGCCCCGGTAGTTCCGCGTTGGACAACCATTCGAGAGAAGTTATTTCTCGCCCCTGCCACTTTGATTTTCTTTATAGCTGCCTACTTCACTCTTAAATCCCTTGGCTCGTGGGGTCCTGGTCCCGACGCGTGGATTTTCACTGGATCGGCTCTGGCGACATATGGCATGGCTCGCGGATACCTCGAATTCTGGTTGGTATGGATAGCTGTAGATGCGGTCGGGGTTCCACTCCTCCTCAAGGCGGGTTATTACCCCTCGGCAGCTCTTTATGCCATCTATGGTGCATTCGTTATATGGGGCTTAGTTTCGTGGTTGCGTCTCCCAGATGCGGCCAATGATGACCCGGCAGTGAAGAGCCCCGCACGTATCCTGCGCTCAGTGGGCGTGATGGTGGGCTTGGTTCTCATTGGCCTCTATTTCTGGTTCTAATCCGATCTGTGGGGTGGTTAATGAGCCACCTCACTGCACCGCCGCCACGTAGACTGGTGCCATGAAGACCTTTGATCAGCTCTGGGCTGAGATCTCTGCCAAGGAAGCCGGGGAGAGTGGGAATACCGGTGCGCTACTTGCCGCTGGTATTCATGAAATCGGCAAGAAGGTCGTTGAAGAAGCAGCGGAGGCATGGATGGCTGCGGAGTATCAATCAAAGAGCGAGACGGCTCTTGAGATCAGTCAGTTGATCTACCACGCCCAAGTGCTCGCTAAGGCCAAGGGCCTCACCCTTGAAGAAATATACGAGGTTCTTTGATCATGCTGCGCATTGCGGTACCCAACAAAGGCTCACTTTCTGACTCTGCAGCGGAGATGCTACGCGAGGCTGGATACCGTCAGCGCAATGATGCACGTGATTTGATCTTGATTGATGCTGAAAACGACGTTGAGTTTTATTTTTTGCGACCGCGAGACATCGCTCTTTATGTAGGTTCTGGTGAACTCGATGCCGGCATCACTGGGCGTGATTTGCTTGTTGATTCAGACGCGCCAGCGAAAGAGGTGTTGGCACTCAATTTTGGTGCGTCTACCTTTCGCTTTGCAGCACTTGCAGGTTCGACGCTCTCAATGAGTTCTCTTTCGGGCAAGCGAGTTGCCACGGCTTACCCCGTTCTTCTCGAGAAGTATTTGAAAGAGCAGGGCGTCAATGCGAAAGTAGTACGCCTTGACGGGGCGGTAGAGACCTCTGTACGACTAGGCGTCGCGGACGCCATCGCAGATGTTGTCTCAACAGGCTCCACCCTTCGTCAGGCCGGCCTGGAGATCTTTGGTGATCCAATCTTTAAAAGTGAAGCGGTTCTTATCAGCCGCAGTGAGTCTCCTGCTTTAGAAACATTGATTCGTCGCCTCCAAGGCGTCATCATTGCCCGGCAGTACGTGCTTATGGATTACGACATAAGCAATGACCTGGTAGAGGCTGCTTGCAAAATCACGCCAGGAATTGAATCGCCCACAGTTTCTCCGCTTCATTCATCAGGATGGTCAGCGGTGCGCGCCATGGTGCCGCGTAAAGAGACCAATCGTGTGATGGATGAGTTGTGGAATCTCGGCGCCCGCGGAATCCTGGTCACCGACATCCACGCCTGTCGACTCTAAGGATCGGTTACGTATGAAAGAGGTGCTGCGGGAACTCAAGAGCGAGATTGCCGCTGGTAAAGCCGTAGCACTTGCCACCGTAGTACGAACCTGGCGCTCAGCACCGCGCCTTCCGGGCGCCTCCCTCTTGGTGACTTCCACTGAAGAAGTAGTCGGATCAATTAGTGGTGGGTGTGTTGAAGGGGCGGCTTTCGAGCGAGGGCAGGAAGCTCTCAGAGGCGTCGCACCTTCAGTAGATGTGTATGGCGTGAGCGATGATGAAGCATTTGCGGTGGGGCTCACGTGCGGCGGAATCCTCGAAGTCTTTACTGAATCCATCTCCACGGAGTCGTGGCCTGAATTGCCGGCAATTATTGAGAGGATCGAGGCGCAGGTACCAATTGCAGTGGTCACTATTGTTGCCGGGGGATCTCGAGTGGGATCACATATCGCCATTGGTCGGGATTTCGTCTTGGGAACTTTGGGTTCGCAACGACTCGACACCGCCGTCCGGGATGATGTGCTTGGAATGTTAGAAGCAGGACAAACTGGTTTCCTCAAGTACGGCGAAGAAGGCGAACGTCTACTGGCAGATATTGAACTCTTTGTCTCCACTTTTGCACCACCAGCGAAGATGTTTGTCTTTGGGGCTATCGACTTCGCTTCTTCGGTCGCGAGGGTAGGCAAGTTTCTAGGATTTCATGTGACGGTCTGTGATGCGCGCCCACTCTTTACCACCGCGAAACGATTTCCTGATGCCGACGAACTCATCGTCGATTGGCCACATCGATATTTCGAGACGCAAGAGATCGATAATCGCACGGTGGTGTGTGTCCTTACCCATGATCCTAAGTTCGATATTCCCTTGCTTAAATTAGCGTTGCGTTCCAATGCGGCTTACATCGGCGCTATGGGATCGCGAAGAACTCATGAGGATCGTCTTGATCGCTTGCGCGCTGAAGGATTGACTGAAATCGAGCTTGCAAAGCTTCATTCACCGATTGGTTTAGATTTAGGTGCACGCACGCCCGAGGAGACCGCAATATCAATTGCTGCTGAGATAGTGGCCCACCGCTGGGGAGGGAGCGCGGTTCCTTTGCGCAGCTCACTTGGACCGATCCATCCGGGAGCAGCGCGATAGTGGTCATAGGACTCTTGTTGGCTGCCGGTGGTGGGCGTCGATTTGGTGGACCTAAAGCCCCATATGTGCACCACGGCGAACGATTGGTAGATCGAGGTGTTCGCCTTCTGCGTGAGGCTGGCTGCCAGGAAGTCGTGGTTGTTTTGGGAGCTTGGGTGGGTGAGGTAGCCGATGCCACCGTGGTGGTCAATAGTGAGTGGGAGAGTGGGCAAGCTTCTTCGTTGTTGAAAGGACTTGGTTCTCTCCCTGTGGGAGCAGAGAGAGTCTGTGTGTTGCTGGTGGACCAGATAGGTATGACGTCTCGAGTCATCTCACGAGTGATTTCACGGGTTGTTGACTCTCCGGAAGAGATGGTTGCTGCAGGTTTCGAAGATCTCTTCTCGCCTCCCATTGCCTTCACGCGTCAACATTTCATTCCGTTGATGAGTGACCTGAGGCAAGCGCTCTCGGATGGGAAAAGAGGCGATAGTGGAGCACGACATTACTTCCAAGAAGTTGGTGGCCTCATACTTCAGGTGGATGATCTGGCTCTGCTCGAAGATTTAGATGAACCACCTACGAACTAACTCTTGAGGCAGAAGAACTCGATGGGTATTCCGCTCGGGTCGCGTGTTGTGACAGCCCAACAGTAAGAAACATCTTCTACTGGACCGCGATTAAATCCCAGGGCATCAAGTTTAATTGCCCAAGCGCGCACTTCAGATTCACTTTCGCAGGAGATCCCCACGTGATCCAGGCCGATGTTTCCTTCATCAAAGCTTTGCCCTTCCCGGGTTTTGGTATTTTCTGTCAGTCCGATGATCAGCCCCGAAGGCCATGCGAGTCGTGCGCGGGTCCAGCCTGGACCCGCGCGAGCGGTTACTGATGCTTCTCCTAAGAGGCGCTGGTACCACTCGGCGCTCACTTCTTTATCGATGACCGTGAGAGTGATGTGGTGAAATTGCATGAGATCCTCCGTCTTCCGCGAGATATTGAAGCTAGACGATTCGTGTGGCTAAACCGGTTATAGCGGCAGTGAACGCTTCCATCGGTGGTGTGACTAACCCCGCGCCTACTTGGCCAGTGCCAGCAACCTTGCCAGCCATACCTGTATTGATCTGCGGAAGGATTCCAGTTCGCAAGACACGTGTGACATCTATCCCTGTCGGTGCTCCTCGAAATTCCAACACCGGAATGCCAAACGTGGGGTTCTCGCCTTCGCAGATTTCATACATTCGCCTTGTGGTGGCCAGCGCGTCCGGCACACTTCCTCCAATGAAACGGACAATGGCAGGAGCCGCCGCCATCGAGAAGCCACCAATTCCTGCGGTTTCGGTGATCGCGCTATCACCAATGTCTGGATTTGCGTCGTCTGCCGTGTAATTTCCCAAATAGAGACCATGAGGCGTCTGTGCCGGACCGATGAACCATTCATTACCTGTCCCAGACGTTTGAATACCAAAGTCTGTTCCATTGCGAGCCATCACGGTGACTATCGTGCTGCCAGGAATGTTCTCCGCAGCGCGCGTCTGCAATTTGCACGCAGGCATGACTAAGTTGAGAAAGAAGTGATCGTTACCCCCGACGAAACGCGCTGCTCGCGCAACGTCAGACGAGGTTCCTCCTTCAATCATGAAGGGGAGGAGGTCGCGCAGGAACATCAATGTTCCGGCGCGGTTTCGATTATGGCCTTCATCGCCCATTTGGATCATTTGAGAAATGATTGCTCGAACGTCAATATGTTCTTCTCGAGCGCGTACCCCCACTTGCAAAAGTGGCCCAAGGACGTCGCGCATCCAATCTAATCGTTCAATGACTTCGGGGGAGTAGGCTCCGTAGCGAAGAACTTTTCCGAGGCCTTCGTTAAGTGAACACCACGACTTATTTCCTGTGCTGGGGTCTTGAAGCTCAAACATCCACATTGATGGCGTCACGACGCCCGCCATAGGGCCGACGGCGCCACGGTGATGACACGGTTCTAACGCAACACCGTTCTTTTCCAGTATTAGTTCGGCTGCTTCAGCGGAATCGGCCATCTTCTCGTAAAGCATCGCGGCGATGAGGGCACCTCTCATCGGGCCCGAAGCGCGAGACCACTCAATCGGCGGCCCAGCATGGAGGAACTCACCGCGACCCAGGTTGAGTGCTTCAGATGCCGGTTTTACATCAACTAGAACGGCTCCACTATTCAGCATCTTAGAAAGTGCCAATTCGTTGGCCACACTTCTCCTTTGATCTGCCATGACATCGTGCAGATCTTTTCCTCCGAGAGGAGGGGACCACTCCACAGCTTGCGTAGAAACACCCTGATTGAGCAATGCATCGTGCAAGAGTGAGACGCCGGCAGTAGCTGTAGCGAGAGATTCGGAGAGCAATTTATTCATCGTGGTACTCCTAGCGCATCAAGAGCTGCATGGGTTGCGTAAGCATTGCTCAGGAATACTTTCGCTCCTGCTTGCGCAAGTATCGCCTTTTGCCTCTCAAAATTTTGCGGATCTAACGTGGTACCAATGAGCGAGATGAAGATTGGTTTACTGCTCTCGGAGATCGTGGCTGATAACTCCTCGCCCGGAGTGGAAATAGCGCCATGGCCTAAAACAACATCCATCAGAATTACTCCACAGGATGGATCGTTGATCTCTTTAGCGAGCCTCTCTATCCTCAATTTTGAATCGATCATGGGGTGGGCTCGTCCTACTGTCATTGCGTCGTCACCAAAATCGATAAAAGCGTGCGAGGTGGCGGGTCCAAAGGGGTCTAATAGCCATTCTTTTTCAAGCGGGATATTGGAAAAAATAGGCACACGTGTTCTCTTTGAAGCGATCAGCATCGCCTCATCACACAGCGTTCCCCCAGCAAAGAGGGCACGAAGTGAGCCTCCTGTAGACCCTGTAGACCCTGTAGACCCAGCAGTAGCTACCTCGTTTACCCATGGGCGGTCTGTCACACCTATTTCGTCGAGTACTTTCTCAGCAGTCTCGGTGATATCTGAGCCGGTAGATCCTAAAAGCCCAAAGATGACCTTCTTCTTCATTCCACTCGCGATGTCTTTGAGTGATTGCGCCACCTCGGGAGCTGCGGGCTTTGAAACGAAGACAATCAGGTCTGTATGTTCGTCTGCCTCCAACAAGGCAAGTGCTTGTTTTGCAGAGCGTCCAGCAACTGCTGATGACAGGTCGCGTCCGCCCAGACCGATGCAGTGCGAAATGCCAACGCCTGCATGATCCAGAAGGGTAGTGAGATGCTGCGCTCCGGTTCCGGAGGCAGCAATGATGCCCACACTCCCTGGCGATACTACGTTCGCGAAGCCCAGACCCACTCCGCCGATAATTGCCGTTCCGCAATCAGGTCCCATCACCAGGAGGTCGCGGCTCAGAGCAATATCTTTTAGCAAGATCTCGTCCTGCATCGTGACGTTGTCGCTAAAGATCATCACATTCATATCGTTTTCTAAAGCGTCTACGGCATCTATGAATGCAAATTCACCTGGCACCGAGATAAGTGCAATTCTGGCGCCTTGCGTGCGACCGAGAGTCCTGGCGGGAGTGATGCCGGATTCCGACGATTGTTCGCGGCTCTTGCGAAGTTGTTCTTCCAACACCTCTTCAACAACGTCGAATGCATGGGAGAGGGATTCTTCATTGGGAGCATCGATTGCGATGATCAAATCGTTAGGACTGGTGGGCGGCAGCACGAAGCCCATTTGTATCGCGAGTTCTACATTGAGTGGTGTTGCCATCGCAACTAATGCGCCATCGATACCTACGCCAGCTCGTTGGCTCACTTGCATCAGTGAAACTGAATCTCTATAAAAGCCTGGTCGAATTTCTATACGTCTCATGCCGCTCTCCTGAAGCATTGTTGGGCGGTTTCCATTCCCCGAAGCAAGGCGGCCCCCGAGGAGTGTCCTACTGCAAGTAAAGCCTCTCGAGTGCTCGACGTCATCGCGCCCAATGCAAACTCACGGACAGCATCTGCTACGACAGGGATAGCAAAGCCATGTAACGCTGCTTCCAGCAGGGCAGCGCTGAAAGTTGTGGTCCGTTCGTTCTTCCACTCTGAGCTATCTAGAGAATGAGAAATACCAAGGGCTCTTGCCATGATGAGGAACCCGGCGACTTCGTCATCGCCCTCGGGGGTGAGGCCAGCGCCTAGGCCAATTCTTGCCCGTAGATCGTCTTCCACCGATCCCGGGGCACGGATGACTATTGAGTTGAGGGCAATGTGAGGAGTCCGTAGCACACGGGAGACGCCCAGAGTCTCGCCATCGACCTGCCATTCGTTTTTTGAAGAACGAGTGAGCCGAGATGGCACCTTGGGAAGGAAGAGTGAGGTGGGCAGCGGGTTTGCCACATCGTGTTCGACCGTGAGGTTTTCGACCGTGAGAAAGGAACCTAACTCTCCTAGCCACCAGGAGATCTTCGACGAGCCACCAAGGCTTTCGAATGACTCAATCCCTAGAAAGGGCAGCAAAATCGCGAAACTGGATTGCGATAAGAGCGGGACCGTCTGGGCGCGATCCGAAGACATAGCGTAAGGCTAGCGCCTCCTTCTGCTTTCCCTCATCGATTCGAAACTTCCTAATACGCGTCTTCGAGGTATTGGCATGTTGTCACTTCAACACGCCGGATGAAATTGCTTCAATATTGCCCAAGCCTTTGTAGGTAATTGTCAATTGGTGCGCCCCCTTTCGGCTTTAACTTAGAGACAGCCTTAACGGATTCGACCCTGATCAAATCCGTGGTCTCTGGATAACCCCAGATACCTTGCCCTTCAGGAGGGGGCGTAATCATGGCATGGACACTCTCAACCGCAGGACCCGGCGAGGTAGTAAAGCCTAACGAGCGCCTCAGCTACGGACGCATGGTCGGACTTGGCGCACAACACGTGATGGCCATGTT
>JAPLBA010000097.1 GCA_026393015.1 Actinomycetota bacterium | reverse complement strand
TCTTTGCGATCTCGCATGAGCTCGAGCTCGAATTCCTTCCATCCGATGATGGACTCCTCAAGCAAGACCTCTTGTGTCGGACTATGACGAAGGCCGGCGCCACCGATGCGCTCTAGATCCACTAGGTCATAAGCGATGCCGCTTCCAAGACCTCCCATGGTGAAAGAAGGGCGAATCACCACAGGAAAACCGAGTACTTGTGCACCTGCAACAAGATCCTCTTGCGTATGGCAGATATAGCTACGCGCAGATTCACCGCCTACCTTCGCAACGATGCCCTTAAATATTTCGCGGTCTTCGCCGCGTCTAATCGCATCGATGTTGGCCCCAATAAGTTCAACACCATACTTGACCAGAATTCCCTCTTCGTGAAGTGCAATTGCGGCGTTGAGAGCTGTTTGTCCGCCCAGCGTTGCCAAGATCGCATCAGGTCTTTCGATCTGAATAATGCGCTCAATAAATTCAGTGGTAATCGGTTCAATATAGGTGGCGTCCGCAAACTCAGGATCAGTCATAATCGTTGCCGGGTTTGAGTTGATGAGGGAGACTCGAATTCCCTCAGCTTTGAGTACGCGACAGGCTTGGGTACCTGAATAATCGAATTCGCAAGCCTGACCAATAACGATGGGACCGGACCCGATGACGAGAATCGATTTGATATCGGAACGTTTTGGCATTACTTACCCATCATTTCGAAAAACTTCTGAAAGAGCTCTAGAGCGTCATGCGGTCCTGCGGCGGCTTCCGGGTGATACTGCACGCTAAATGCGGGCGCATCATCGAGTGCGATGCCTTCAACCACACCATCATTGAGTGATCGATGAGTGACGCGTCCCTTACCGAAGGGCGTCTCAAAAACATCTTCAGACTGAACAGCGAACCCATGATTATGGGATGTAATACTGATCCGTCCAGTAGAGATCTCTTGGACAGGTTGGTTGAGACCGCGATGACCAAATCGCAACTTATAGGTCTCGAGCCCTATGGCGCGTGAGAAAATCTGATGGCCAAAACAGATACCAAAAAATGGAATCCCTCGCCGAAGTGCCTCTTGCACCAGCGCAATTGCGTGATAAGCGGTTGCCGGATCACCAGGCCCGTTAGAGACGAAGAAACCGTCGGGATGGTCTCCAAAGATTTCTGGAATGGAAGAACCTGCCGGATAAATCGTCGTAGTGATATCAAAATTTGCAAACTCTCTTGGAGTGTTGCGCTTGATTCCAAGATCCAACGCGGCCACCCGGAACCTTCCGTTGCCCACTTGATAAGGCTTCAGAGTGGAAACTTCACTAGCCAGTGAAGCCCCTAACATTTCAGGGGTTTGCCGAACGCGCTTAAGCATCTCCTCTTTCGTGAGCTCGGATGCACCCCCTGAGAAAATACCCATACGCATTGCGCCACGATCGCGCAGGTGACGAGTGAGCGCGCGAGTGTCTACATCACGCGCACCGACTACTCCTTGACGAATAAGTGAATCATCCAAGCTTTCTTCACTTCGATGATTAGCCGTCGTACGTGCAGGATCACGAACGATAAAGCCGGAAACCCAAATGCGGTCGGACTCCTCATCAGTGGAATTCATCCCCGTATTACCAATGTGCGGAGCCGTCATCACCACGATCTGTCGATGATAAGACGGGTCCGTGAGGGTCTCTTGATAGCCTGTCATTCCCGTGGAAAAGACCGCCTCACCAAAGGCCTCCCCGACAGCCCCCCACGAGGCACCTTCAAAGAACCGACCATCGTCGAGAACAACCACTGCCTTCATCCGTCTATCACCCGGCAAGCTTGCCATCGAGCACAGTAGCTCTACCACGAAGAAAGGTAGCTTCAATGCGGCCGTGCAACTCCATACCCAGGAAGGGTGAGTTCCTACTCTTGGAAGCGTTTCCTTCCAAGGTAAATACAGACTTACCTCGTGGATCTAAAAGCACCACGTGTGCAGGCTCGCCAACCGCTATCGGGCGTCCATGATCTCGCAGTGATCCAATTCTTGCCGGGCGCGTCGACATTCGATCACTGACTTCTGCCCATGTCATCAATCCGGTTTCTATCATGGCCGTTTGGACAACAGAGAGCGCAGATTGCAAACCGATCATGCCAAATGCAGCGCTCGACCATTCGCACTCCTTGTCTTCGAGTGGATGTGGAGCATGGTCTGTGGCAACGGCATCGATAGTTCCGTCGGCAAGTCCCTGTCGAAGTGCTTGAACATCTTCATCCCGACGCAGAGGTGGATTCACCTTGTAGCGGGGATCATATGAACGCGCCAATTCATCGGTGAGAAGCAAATGATGCGGAGTAACTTCCGCGGTAACCATCACACCCCTAGATTTTGCCCAACGTACGATCTCAACACTTCCAGCTGTAGAAACATGACACACATGTAGACGAGACCCCACGTGCTCTGCGAGTAGTACATCACGACTGATGATGCTTTCTTCAGCTACTGCTGGCCAACCCCGCAATCCCAGTTGCGATGAGACAAAACCTTCATTCATCTGTGCATCTTCAGTCAAGCGCGGCTCTTGGGCGTGCTGTGCAATCACACCGTCAAAGGCCTTCACATACTCCAACGCGCGGCGCATCAATATGGGATCAGCGACACACGTGCCATCATCACTAAAGACGCGGACGCGAGCCGCGCTATGTGCCATCGCAGCAAGTTCGGCGAGTTGGGTACCTTGTAAGCCAACAGTGACTGCGCCGACTGGCCGGACGTCACACCATCCTGCCTCACGGCCCAATCGATACACCTGCTCAACAACGCCCGCGGTATCTGCCACCGGATTGGTATTTGCCATCGCGTGAATGGCAGCAAAGCCACCCAACGCAGCCGCCGCACTACCGGACTCAACGGTTTCACTGTCCTCTCGTCCGGGCTCTCGCAAATGAGTGTGCAGATCGACCAGACCTGGCATGGCGATGAGTCCATCGCAGTCGATCGTACGGACCCCTGTAGGGGCCAGAGGCTTTTTTGAGACTTCGCTAATGATGCCACCGTCGATGAGGACGTCCACCCTATCTTCGCCGAGAACCGAAACACCCCTGAGGAGATAACCGCTCATAGGGACACCTCCTCAATTGAAGCTCCACCTAGGAGTAAATAAAGAATTGCCATCCGAACGCTCACTCCATTTGCGACTTGTTCAACAATGACTGATCGAAGCCCATCTGCTGCACCAGCAGAAATTTCCAATCCACGATTCATCGGACCCGGATGCATGACGATCGCTTCAGGAGATAAGGCCGAGGCACGCTTGTCATCGAGTCCATATCCCCGTGAATATTCCCTCATCGAAGGGAAGAAAGCATTATTCATGCGTTCGCCTTGAACCCGGAGCATCATCAACGCTTCAGTTCTGGGAAGCACTCGATCGAGGTCATAAGAAATCTCGCATGGCCACTGTTCGACACCAAAGGGCATCAACGTGGGCGGCGCTACGAGGGTAACCTCGGCACCCAAAGTTGCTAGCAGGAGAACATTGCTCCGAGCGACACGCGAATGAAGAACATCGCCAACAATCGTCACACGCACCCCAGCGAGATCACCCTTGCTATCGCGCAAATGGCGCCTCATTGTGAAAGCATCAAGCAAGGCTTGAGAAGGGTGCTCATGAGTTCCATCACCCGCATTAATAACCGAACCAGCGATCCACCCAGAAGCCGCCAGTTGGTGTGCTGCGCCAGAGGCTGAGTGACGCACGATAACTGCGTCCGCACCCATCGCCTGCAGAGTGAGCGCTGTGTCTTTAAGGCTCTCCCCCTTGCTCACACTTGAACCTTTGGCGGTGAAGTTAATAACGTCGGCCGAAAGTCGTTTTGCAGCAGCCTCAAAAGAGATACGCGTGCGAGTGGAATCTTCATAAAAGAGGTTCACGACGGTGCGTCCTCGAAGAGTGGGCAACTTCTTCACGGGTCCATCGACCAATTTAGCTAACTCTTCTGCTGTATCAAGAATGAGAACTGCATCTTCATAACTGAGATCCGAAGCAGAAAGCAAGTGACGCTTCATTCGCCACCGCCTGCGGGTGTTCCTGAGATACTGACCGAGTCGGTGCCATCCGTCTCCGTAATCGACACTCGGACATGCTCCTTGAGGGATGTCGGCAAGTTCTTACCGACATAATCTGCTCTGATAGGCAATTCTCGATGTCCGCGATCTACTAGCACAGCTAATTGCACTTGGGAGGGTCGGCCTAACTCCCCCATAGCGTCGAGTGCTGCACGAATGGTTCTCCCTGAAAAGAGCACATCATCGACCAGCACAACTTTTTTCCCATCAATACCACTTGTAGGAATGACGGTGGGGAGCAGTGCACGGGCAGGTCGTGAACGGAGGTCGTCGCGATGCAAAGTTACATCGATTGTGCCTACGGGAATCATTACGCCTTCGATATCGGCGATAGCTTTTGCGAGACGTTGGGCAATATGAGCCCCACGTGTAGGAATGCCGAGAAGAACTAGATCTCGCACTCCCTTGTTTTTTTCAAGAATTTCATGCGCGATGCGCGAGAGGGCGCGATTGATATCCCCAGAGTCTAAAACCTCACGTTGGGCAGCATCCATCGTTCTACCTCCTTCTCCGCCTCACAGGACGGCTCGTTAAAGGATGTGTTCACAACCTATCCGAGAGTTCTTGCGCACTCGCATAGCCCTGCGCGTCGCGGCGTGTCGAGTCCACACCCCGAAAAGATCCTCTTGCCCTTGTGCCCCTTACCTCTCATAAGATCCACCCTCCCCCTATGAATCCGCATCCCCCGGCTATGAGAGGAACTCATGGAAGAAAAGGAAGTCCTCACCCCCGCCCAAGAGTTGGGAGTTCGCCTCCGAGAAGTACGCAAACAACAGAAGATGAGCCTCAATCAACTCGAGGAGCGGAGCAAGGGGCGCTGGAAGAGCGTGGTTGTCGGCTCCTATGAGCGCGGCGACCGGGCAATCACAGCCGTCAATCTTGAGCGGTTAGCCGCATTTTATGGCGTCCCAGTATCCGAGTTCTTCCCCGATCCCACGCCCGCAAAGCCGATCACAGTTCCGGTGCGTCCACTCCTCGATTTAACGGCCCTACGTTCTTCAACGGCGTCCACCGTCTCCCCACTTAAGCGCTTTGCGCTAGGTATTGAGCGTGCTCGAGGTGATTGGAATGGCCAAGTACTCTCAGTGAGACGATCAGACATCTCACTGCTCAGCATGCTGGCAGCTATGTCACCTAAGGATTACATCTCAGCGTGCGTCTCAATCGGCATCATGCACACTCCGAAGAGCGAACATTAAAAACTCGCTAAGTTACTCGCCGCTCAAGGAAGAAGCGATAGGTGCGACTCGACCAAGTAAGCCATTGATATACCCAGGAGAATCATCCGTAGAGAGCGCTTTCGCTAATTCGACTGCTTCATCAATTGCCACAGCCGTGTCAATTTCGGATTGAAAGAGAATTTCAAAAAGGGCAATTCGAAGGATATTTCTATCCACTGCCGGCATACGCCCAATCTCCCAGCCCTGCGCGTATGTTTCAATCACTTCATCAATGCGTGACCGATTAGCTAGAACGCCTTCAACTAGCACGCTGGCATACTCTCCTACTGGTGGATCGGCCTGTTCTTTGCGCGATGCCAGGATTGCTAATGCGTCGCCACTTCGAATATCGGATTCATAAAGCACATCAAGAGCACGCTTGCGGGCTTTACTTCGAGCTGCCACTTAGTTTGCGCGACCGAGGTATGAACCGTCGCGTGTATCTACACGGATCTTTTCACCATTGTTGATAAAGAGTGGCACTTGAACTTCAACACCAGTTTCGACGGTGGCAGGTTTGGTTCCGCCCGACGAGCGATCTCCTTGCAGCCCTGGCTCAGTGTAAGTAATAGTGAGCTCTGCTGAAGCTGGCAATTCAACGTACAGCGGATTGCCTTCATGGAGCGCAACCACTGCGTCAGTGTTCTCTAGCATGTACTTGGTCGCATCGCCGACGGTGGCATCTGCGATGGTGATTTGATCGAAATTACCCTTATCCATGAATACATATCCGTCGCCATCGTGATACAGGTAAGTCATGTCACGCTTTTCGACAATAGCAACTTCCACCTTGACACCAGCATTGAATGTTTTATCTACAACTTTCCCCGAAAGGACATGCTTGAGCTTGGTACGCACGAAAGCGGGACCCTTACCTGGTTTCACATGCTGAAAGTCAACGACATTCCATAGTTGACCTTCAAGATCGAGGGTCATGCCGTTCTTAAGTTCGTTTGTCGAGGCCACTTTGACTCCTGTATTCACCGGGCCACTCGGCCACGCTGGGCGATTCTACCGTACGAGAAGATCAGACATTGCCTTGAGGGCTAACCGGTAAGAGTTCATACCAAAGCCCGCGATAACCCCATGTGCCACTGCAGATATGACCGATACGTGACGGAATTCCTCGCGGGTATGAGGGTTGGAGATATGAACCTCAATCAACGGGGCGGTAAGCATGGCAGCAGCATCACGAATCGCAATTGAATAGTGAGTAAAAGCTGCAGGATTGATGATGACTGGCAATTGGACGTCAGCACACTCGTGAAGCCACTTAATGATCTCACCTTCATCATCGCTCTGCCTTACTTCAACTTCCAATCCGAGCTCGGCGCCGCTCACTTCACAAATCTGCGTTAATTCTGCGTGGGTCGTGGAACCGTAGACCTCCGGCTCTCTGGTTCCTAAGCGACCGAGGTTAGGGCCGTTAATGATCAACACCTTCATGGTTGAAGCCTCTCATAGGCCTGCTTGAGAATCTCTTCATTTGGACCTTCGAGGCGGCGTGTACTTCCCAGCGCATCTAACACCACAAATCGAAGCATTCCAGATCGGCTCTTCTTGTCGATCGACATAGAGGCTCGCAGCACTTCCCATGGACCTGTGTAGGTAATGGGGAGTCCTAAGCTGCCTAAGAGAGTGCGATGCAGCGCTACATCCTCAGAAGAAATCAGGCCTGAGGCATGAGCGAGCTCAGCGGCGAAGACCATACCTATAGAGACCGCATCTCCATGGCGCATCGCATAGCGCTCCTGTTTTTCGATCGCGTGGCCAAGGGTGTGACCGTAATTCAGGATCTCTCGCAATCCCGACTCTTTAAAGTCTTGCGAGACCACATCAGCTTTCACTTGCACAGCGCGACAAATGAGATCCTCAAGAAGGGCTGCATCTGTCAAAGTCCCTGGCCCTGCACCAGCTACTAACTGCAAGATCTTTGGGTCTGCAATAAACCCACATTTGATTACCTCAGCTAACCCAGCAGCTAGATCGGCAGTGGGAAGCGAAGAGAGAAACCTCGGCGAGATAAAGACAGCCGTCGGCGAGTAGAAAGCGCCTACCAAATTCTTGCCGGAGGCCGTATTGATACCAGTTTTACCGCCCACCGCAGCATCCACCATTCCGGCCAGCGACGTAGGAACAGCACTCCAATCAATCCCACGCAACCACGACGAAGCCAGGAAGCCGGCCAAATCCGTAGTCGCCCCGCCACCAATGCCCACGATGCGATCGTTGCGATTAAAGCCGGACGCTCCAAGTTGATTCCAGGCAGATTCCAATACAGCAACGCTCTTTTGCGCTTCCCCATCAGGCGTGAGGATGAGAGTGGTCTCTACGTGGGAAGATAATTCGGTAACAAAATTTTGAAGTGCGCCTCGCGCCAAGCTCTCTGGAACTACTAATGCCACACGCGTTTCGGGCAAAAATGAGGCAACTAGCGCATCTAGAATCTCAGTTTCAATAATTACCTGGTACGAGCGATCTGCGGCCGCCACGTTGATGATCACGCGGTTGCTCCTAATTGCTCGGCTAATGCATCCGCGATGATATTTGCTGAAATCTCACTGGTATCAATCTGGATAGTGGCTAACTCCTCATATATTGAGCGCCTTGCATCCATCAGGATTTGCCATTGGGCACGAGGATTGCCGAGCAGCAGAGGCCTATCGCGATTGAAACCCACTCGCGGTGCTGCTCCTGCAAGAGTCACCGTGAGATAAACGGTGGTTCCACCTTGAGTATTGAAAAGCTTGATGGCGGCACAGACATCATGATCGAGAATCGAGCCACCACCTAAAGCGAGCACACCATCGCAATTCTTGAGAGAATCAAGTACCACGCGCCGTTCCAGCACCCTGAAAGCCGGCTCGCCATCGTCGACAAAAATATCAGAGATAGATTTACTCGCATCGAGCTCAATGAGTTCATCAGTATCAGCAAATACTTGCTCCGTACGGTGAGCTAGTAACCGACCAACAGTGGATTTTCCAGAGCCCGGCGGACCAATAAGGAGCACGCGTGGAGCCATTAGTAACCTGGAATGCTGTCGAGGTAGGCGCGAATGTTTCTTCGAGTTTCGACAACTGAGTCTCCACCAAATTTTTCAATGATGCTGTCAGCGAGCACTAGGGAAACCATCGCCTCTGCGACAACACCAGCGGCCGGAACAGCGCACACATCTGATCGCTGATTAATCGCCTTCGCTGTTTCACCTGTGGAAACGTCGACAGTGTCGAGAGCCTTAGGAACAGTGCTTATAGGTTTCATAGCCGCACGTACTCGCAAGACTTCACCCGTGGACATTCCGCCTTCAGTGCCACCCGCACGACCTGAACGACGAACGAATCGGCCGCTTGAACTGGGATCGATTTCGTCGTGCGCCACCGAACCACGACGCGTAGCAGTGCGGAATCCATCCCCCACCTCAACACCTTTTATTGCCTGTATACCCATCAGAGCCGCCGCTAAACGCGAGTCGAGGCGACGATCCCAATGAACATGTGACCCCAGACCAGGAGGCAAGCCATACGCCAAAACTTCAACAACACCGCCCAGGGTGTCGCCATCTTTGTGTGCATCCGCAATCTCTGCTTGCATGGCCGCGCTAGCGACCGGATCAAAGACGCGAACTGGATCCGCATCGACACGTGCTGAATCAGAAGGTTGCGGTATCGGTGCATCTTCTGCAACTACTGCGGCGCCAATGGAAATCACGTGACTTAAAATTTCGATACCAGCCGCTTGCAAGAGGAAAGCGCGAGCGACGCTACCAAGTGCGACGCGGGCGGCGGTCTCTCGCGCACTTGCCCGCTCCAATACCGGCCTGGCATCGTCAAATCCGTACTTCTGCATTCCCACCAAATCCGCATGGCCGGGTCTGGGTCGAGTGAGCGGCGCATTTCGGCCTAAGCCTTCGAGGATCTCGGGGGCCACTGGGTCAGCCGACATCACTTCACTCCACTTAGGCCACTCGCTATTGGCTACTTCAATGGCGATCGGGCCACCTTGAGTTAACCCGTGGCGCACGCCCCCTTGGAGCGTCACCTTGTCTGCTTCAAAACTCTGTCGAGCCCCTCGTCCCACCCCGAGGCGCCGGCGGGCCAGGTCTCCATCAATGACTGCGGTGGTCACCTCTACTCCTGCGGGCATGCCTTCCAATATCGCGACCAATGCAGGTCCGTGGGATTCTCCAGCGGTAAGCCATCTCAGCATGGCTACATTCTGGCAGAGGCGGCTAGAACTTCGCTCCGATTTACCCCATTTAGCCCTGGTAGAAGAGCGTGACGAGAGTGGAAACGGCTAGAAATGGTGCGAAGGGCACAGCTTTGGAGAGGCGATATCTCCTTACGAGTGAGAAGCCTCCACCCAAGGCAGCCCCCAGGGAGAGCATGAACAGGAGCTCCGTCGGTGACCGGAGGAAGAGCGCCAACGGAAAGAGCAACTTGAAATCCCCACCACCCATGCCTAGCGCGAGTGCAAGAACTCCCCAAAGAAGGGCAACGAGAAGAGCGAGCCACAGAGACTTCGAAGAGAACTCACCTCCCACACCTGTGAAAACCAGTTCCCATAGAAGAAAGAAAAGGGTCACACGGTGAGGTATGCGCATAGTTCTGATGTCACAGACGGAGAGTCCGAGCAGGAAAGTGAGCGCGCCAAATACTTCGATAAGGCCTTGTTGCATGCTGGCAGGGTAGTGATGTGAAAGCTGAGGCGAATTACTTTTCCACAGCTCCAAAGAGGAGTGATTCCATCCTCTGCTGATCGAAGTCCAAGTGAGTCATGAGACGAATTTGCTCTACAGCTTGATAGACCAGCAAGGTCTTGCCGCTGAGAACTTCGCAGCCCCTTCCAGAAAGTGCTCGAGCAAGGGGTGTGGGCCAATTTCCGTAGAGAGCATCAACAAATATCTCGGGTCTTGCCACGCTTGATGCATCACTTACCTCGGCGAGATCGTCACTCGCGCCATCCGGTGTCGTCGAAATTAGAAAGGAATCAACCAATGAATCTGCCCTCTCCTTCCAATCCTTAATGATGAGGCGACCTGAGCCCTCACCAAATGCTTTCTCGATAGAAGCAATTCGATGTGCACTTCTTAAGTAAACGCTTACCTGCACATCAAAAGGTTCGAGGGCGGCCAACGCCGCTCTTGCTGTAGCGCCACCGCCGAGGATAGAAACGCTCCCCAGCCGAGTTTGCTTCTTGAAGATCTGTGTGAAGCCAAGCACGTCTGTATTAAATGCTCGCCATCTTTCGCCCTCACGCACAAGAGTATTAGCACCACCCACTCGTCTAGCAAGAGGATCCACATCATCGGCCAGATCCAGCGCCTCCTCTTTCAGTGGCATGGTGAGTGAGAGTCCGGCCCATGTGTTATCCAGTTTCGAAACGAAAGAAGAGAGCGCATTCTTTGCTAGTTCATGTCGCTCATAACTCCAGTCAAGACCAAGGAATGCATATCCTGCGAGGTGTAACTGAGGCGACTTCGAGTGGGCAACCGGCGAACCGAGCACTGCGCACTTCATGACGCTACCTTAAAGGCCCCGGCCGCGTAATTCTTCTGATATTCACTTTTCCAACGATAGAACTCGTTCTCGGATGCGGTGAAACGAGTATCGCCGGGCTTTACCGTGATGAAAAAGATCCAAGGACCATCGGCAGGAGAGAGGGCGGCGTCGATAGCCTTGCTTCCCGGATTGCCTATTGGACCAGGAGGCAATCCGCTATGCATGTAGGTGTTGTAGGTAGAGGCGACAGCCAGATCCTTATTGGTGACTTTGATTCTGCCTTGTTCGTTCAGCGCATAAAGAACTGTAGTGTCTAGCTGTAGGCGCATTCCGTCGGCAATGCGATTATAAATCACCCGCGAGACCTTAGAAAAGTCTGTTTCATCTGCCTCAGCCTGGATCAAAGAGGCGATCGTTAACACTTGCAAAGTTGTCAGACCAGCCGCCTTCGCCCGCTCTTCCGCACGGAGATCATGCAAGGCGCCCTTAGTTGTTTGAATCATCTGCGCTATCGCTGATTGTGCCGATGCATTCCTCGGAAACGCATATGTGGCCGGATAGAGTGCGCCTTCCACACTCCCCCAAGGCGTCTTCGCATCTTTGATGGCAGATTTCAACTCGCTCTTGTCAAACCCTTGACCCACCATAATCTTTATGACATTCGATATGCGTGCTCCTTCAGGAATACGCACTACCCCAACTAATCGCGCAGGATCTAACAACTCTTCTAAAACCACTTTCGACGTTTGGTGCGCATGAATCCTTCTTGTTCCAGGTTGCACAGAGAAGGAACGCTTATCTGCTGCTGCCACGTTAAAGAACGCTTCCCAAGTCTTCACGATCCCAGCCTTAGCCAGTGCGCGAGCAATATCACTTCCTGACTCACCTGGCGAAATAGTGAAATCAATATCAGCGGTAGAAGAACCAACTGGGAAGTCGAGTTGTGGAGAACGAAAGGTAAAATATGCGAATGCTCCGATAATCAAAGCACCCATGAGAACAAAGATCAGTAATCTCTTTTTCAAGTGAGTACCTCACCCGGAAGTCGACCGCTCTTTTCTGCGTCAAGCGCCCCTTGCAGAATGATGACCGCCGTCGCCTGGTCAATAATCGACTTTGATGTCTTCGCATTACGACCGCCCTGGCGTAATTGCGCAGCGGCAGAAACTGTGGTGCCTCTTTCATCAACAAATCGAATCGGAACACCACAGAAGCGCAAATCTTCTGCAAAGGCCCGCACGAGACCTGCCGACGCGCCTTCCGAACCATTGAGATGCTTGGGGAGCCCTAGAACGATCTCAATGATCTCTTCGACTTCTACGATGCGTACCAACTCTGAGATGGCCACTTCGAGTTGTAGCGTTGCATACGGTGTAGCGAGCAGACCATGTGAATCGGAGATGGCAACGCCCACGCGCACACTTCCGTAATCCAGACCTAAACGACGTCCAAAGCGCATTACTTGAGCGCTTGCACCGAAGAAGTCACTGTTGCCAACGCGTCAGCAATCTTGGTGATGTCGACACCCCCGCCTTGCGCGAGATCATCCTTACCGCCACCACCGCCGCCGAGGACGCTAGCCGCAGACTTTGCTAAATCGCCTGCTTTAGCGCCCCGAGACCGTGCACCCTCATCAGTAGCCACAATCATAAAAGGTTTTGAATCCGCGTCGCCGGCGATAGCAACGACGGCATTCTTTCCCTTGAGTCGTTCCTTCAAATCAAGAACAAGTTTCCGTACATCATCTGGACTGGCACCGCTAGGGGCGCGATGGGCAATCAATGTGACTTTGCCAAGTAACTTGGCGCCCTCGAGGATAGCTGAAGCACCTTCTAAGAGCTGTGCAGCACGCACCGCTGAGAGGTCCTTCTCCGCTTCGCGCAGACGGGTGATGAGATTATTTATCCGTTCAGGAAGCTCTTCAGTTCGTGCACCCTTAATTAACTCAGTCAACGAATTAAGTAACGTGTACTCGCGAGCTAGGAAAGAGTAGGCATCGCGACCGACTAAGGCTTCCACGCGACGCACACCTGCCCCTATCGATGATTCACCTAGCAATTTAACAATACCGAGCTGACCGGAGCGCTCTGCATGCGTTCCTCCACAGAGCTCACTTGTCCAATCCCCGACACTTACTACTCGAACACTTTCACCATACTTTTCGCCGAAGAGCGCCATCGCCCCAATCGCTTTAGCTTCAGGCAGTGACATGATTTGCGAGGTGACTGCGAGGTCGTCGGAGAGTACAACGTTTACCTGAGCTTCGACTTCTTCCATCATTGCGAGTGGGATGGCGCCAGTTGCCGCAAAATCAAAACGAAATCGTCCTGGGGCATTCTCAGAGCCGGCTTGAGTAGCTGTTTCTCCGAGATGTTCTCGGAAAGCTTTGTGAACCAAATGTGTGGCCGTATGAGCACGTGATATCGCACGTCGGCGTTCAACGTCGATCTTCGCATGAACACCTGCCGAGATTGAGAACGAACCATCAATGACGCGACCCCGATGGACGATCAGACCGGGAAGCGGAGTTTGTACATCGTCAATCTCGATGATGGCACCATCGCTTGTTTGTATGAGCCCACCGTCGGCCAGTTGGCCGCCACCTTCTGCATAGAAGGGAGTCTGTTCGAGTACCACCTCTACCTCATCACCCACTTGGGCGCTATCCGACTTCGTGCCGGCTTTGAGAAGTCCGACTACCCGCGATTCGACATCAAGTTTTTCATAGCCCAGAAACTTTGAGGCGCCAGCCCGTTCAAGAATCTCACGATAGGCCGAGAGGTCCGCGTGTCCACTTTTTTTCGAGCGGGCATCGGCTTTAGCGCGATCGCGTTGTTCTTTCATTAACCGTCGGAAACCCTCTTCATCTACGGAGAGACCGGCCTCAGAGGCCATTTCAAGTGTGAGATCAAAGGGGAACCCGAAAGTGTCGTGAAGTTTGAAAACTTCATCTCCGGTGATTTGTTCCACGCCGCTGCTCTTGGTGGCTTGTGCCGCTAGGTCAAAAATCTGAGTTCCGGCACGCAGAGTCTGCAGGAAGGAGTCTTCCTCCGACACCGCGACGCTTTCGATGCGCTTACGATCTACCTCGAGATCTGGGTATTGCGACCCCATGGCAAGGATGCTGGAATCGATCAGTTGACTCATGACCGGATCGTGAGCGCCTAGTAAGCGCATGTTTCGGACCGTGCGGCGCATCATGCGCCTAAGGACATATCCGCGGCCCTCATTACCAGGAGTGACTCCGTCACCAATGAGCATCGCGCTAGTGCGCGCATGATCGGCAATGACACGCAATCTCACGTCGGCAAGGGGGTCATTTCCATACTTGACACCCGTGATGGAACTCGCGCGATTAAGAATCATCATGG
>JAPLBA010000036.1 GCA_026393015.1 Actinomycetota bacterium | reverse complement strand
TCCACAGATTTATAGACCGCTATTTCCGATGAAATGCAAGCGAACTGTTCGAAAGGCGAACCAGTTCAATGCGAACTGGCGTGTCATGAAGTACTCCTGGGCCTCGTGATACTTCGGTGCTAGATATAACCGATTCGGTCTCATCGGGCATTTAACCGACAGGGCCTTCTACCGAGATTATGGGAAGAGTGGCCCCAAACGTGCTTTGTGCACATCTTGTTTCAATTTTGAAAGGTTTATCTCGCATGCTGGGCGCCAGGGTTATCGTACGGATAAGGTATGAGCAGTCCTTTTGACCTGGGGGAAATATGAATTACGTTCTGCTCGCCATGATTGCCGTGAATATCGCGATCACCCTCGTGCTGCTCACCAAGAAGAGTGCCTCCCCTGCTGCGGTGGCCGACAGTAAACTTGCCGAGGCCATCTCTCCGACACTCGCCCTTCATCGCGATGAGCTGCGTTCCACCATGACTCATAACAACACCACGATTGAGGAACGCCTGGGCAAGTTCAGAGAATCACTTGATGGCAACGCACAGCTCACCAGGCAAGATGCTGAAAATGGGCGAGCAGCGCTGGAAAAATCTCTCAAGATTTCCCTCAGCGACGTGGAAGAGAAGATTCGTTTGCTCACCGAGTCAAACGAGAAGAAGCAAACCGAACTACGAGAGACTCTTCGACTTGAATTAGAAACCTTACGCAAAGGCAACGAAGAGAAGCTTGAGAAGATGCGTGAAACAGTCGACGAGAAGTTGCAGAAAACTCTTGAGGCACGCCTCGGCGAATCCTTTAAGCAAGTCAGCGATAAGCTTGAGGCGGTGCATAAGGGCCTCGGCGAGATGCAATCACTCGCCACAGGCGTAGGCGACCTCAAGCGCGTACTTACTAACGTGAAGAGTCGCGGCGGCTGGGGCGAAGTACAGCTCGGCCGTCAATTGGAAGACATGCTCACCCGCGAGCAGTACGACATGAATGTTTCCATCGTTCCTGGCACACGTGACGTGGTTGAGTATGCGATCAAACTCCCCGGCGTCACCGAAGGCGATGTCGTGTACTTACCCATAGACTCTAAGTTCCCTCAAGAAGATTATGAGCGCCTTCTCCTTGCCCAGGAGAGCGGCAATGTCGAAGAGATGGATGCGGCCGGGAAAGAGATTGAAAAAGCCATCAAGATTCAAGCGAAGTCAATCTCGGAGAAGTACATCCATCCTCCGCAATCCACCGACTTCGCCATCATGTACTTGCCCACCGAGGGCCTCTTTGCCGAAGTGATTCGCCGACCTGGACTCTGCTACGAATTGCAGAATACACACCACATTTTGGTCACTGGCCCCACGACCTTGATGGCCATCCTTAACAGTTTGCAGATGGGCTTTAAGACTCTCAAGATTCAAAAGAGCACCAGTGAAGTATGGAAAGTGCTCGGCGAAGCCAAGACGGAGTTCAATAAGTACGGCAAAGTCTGGGACAAGTTGGAGAAGCAACTCAGCGCGGCGCAGAACACGGTCGCTGATGCTGGTCGCCGTAGCCGCGCACTCGAGCGCAAACTGAGCAAAGTGGAAACGTTAGATGTGGGCGGGGCAGCGCCGCTTCTGGAGCTTACTGGTCTTGATCTTGATGAGGACGAGACTGAGGTGGACGACTCCGAAGAGTACTAAATTCTGGATTTTCCATGAACGCGTGCACTTCGGAGACCACCCGCGAAATATACGCATCGTCAATTACTTCGCCTGACGCCGTATAAAGCACTTCGTTCCGCCCTTGATTACGAACTTTACCGATCTTACTTCTGCTCATACCTTCTCCCCCTTTTCCTAAAGAGTGGCATCACGTGGATCACTAACAATTCATCTCCATTCAAGATTCCAATGATCTCTATGTCAAGCCCTCTGTCATCTAGACCTACCCAGAGTAATCGGCTTTCATCGATGATCTCGTGATTAATCACTTGCGGTTCTTCGGAACGTATTAGATAGAGGGCTCTAGCCCGGCCAATCCGGTGCTTGCGGGCAGATTGCGCGAAGGCGATACTTTCAAAATCCATTTCGCAAGATTGGAGTGGATAAACGAGTTTAAATACTAACTCTCCACAACCTTGAGGAATTCTTACAATGAGTGCGCATATCTACTTGCCTTGCTCACGTAGAGTGATCATCGCTCCGACGCTTCTGTCAACGGGATTGGCGGATCCTCGAGAGCGCAGAAGGAATAACTGCAATAACAACAACGGCGCCAGTGATTGCTGATTGTAAGAAGTCGTTGATTGAAGTGAAATTAAGCCCGTTCTCTAATGTTCGTAACGTAATGACTCCGAGGATGGTTCCTGGAAGATTGGGCTTACCGTTTCTAAACATCGCCATACCAATGAATACCGCAGCGATGGAGTTCAACATAAATGGTTGAGTTGCCGTGACGTTAGCAGTAGCAGTGCTCGCTGATCCGAGGAGACCCCCAAGAGCTGCACCCACTCCGCAGATCGTGAAAGCAATCATCCGAATGAGCTTGGTATTGATACCTGAATACCGGGCAGCCTCAGGATTGCCACCGACGGCGTACATGCGACGTCCAAGTGGCGTTTGGTCGAGTATGAACCAAATAATTGCTGCAAATACCAACATGATCCAAATCTTGTTTGAGAGTCCAAGCGATGTGCCTCGAGCGATATCAACAAAGTTGTGCTCAACAAGTCCATAGACCGGCTTGCCGTCTGAGGCGTAATACGCAAGCGACGCGAAGACACCCGCCATTCCCAAAGTGGCAATAAAAGCGAGCACACCCACGTAAGAAACTAAGAAGCCAGAGAGCGCACCTCCGACGAGGCCTACTGCAAGTCCAATTAAGACTGCGGGCAAGACGGCGCCAGGAGTGTGAGGCGTACCGTCGAGGCCAGCGGTGGTGAGCATTCCTGCAGTTGTTGATGTTGCGAACGCGGCGAGGCCACCGACCGCCAAGTCAAAATCTCCCACCACCATGACAACAGTTTGCGCGGCCGCAACAATTCCGACGAAAGCAACAGATTCAAGAATGTTGGTGACCAAGTTGGTGGGGCTGAGGAAGGTGTCGGGATAAAGGGATCCGAAGATGGCAATAATGGCGAGCAGTGAGACCGGGCCGAGGAAGGGGCGTAGGCGCCCATACGTCGTCTTCTTCATGTCGTGTTGAGTAATACTCTGCTCAAGGCTCATGCGGTTCTCCCGTAACATGCGAGTAGGGCTTCTGCTTCTGTGGTCGTAGAACTTTCTAGAATTGAAACTTGACGTCCTTCATGCATGACTAAAACTCGGTGCGAAATTGCCAATAACTCTGTGAGTTCAGAGCTCACCACAATAATGCTCATCCCTTGTGCCGCCAATTCAGCCAGGAGGCGATAGATCTCAGAGCGGGTAGTAACATCTACGCCCTTCGTGGGTTCATCGATTAGCAAGAGCGAAGGCGAGAGCGCTAAGAATTTTGCAAGCACGACTTTCTGCTGATTTCCTCCCGAGAGAGTAAAGATCTCTTGGGCCAGTGACTTACCTCTGATGTCGAACTTCTCCCACGCCGCTTGACCCATCTTCCGCTCCATGCGGGTCGAAGAAAAGAAACCGAAGTTTGTAAGCTTAGAGAGCGTGGTGATGACGATGTTGCTCAGGATGGATCCGGGAATCAATCCATCTCTGCGCCGCTCTTGAGGAACTAAGACGACCCGATCAGTCTGTGCACTTCCTACGCTCTTGGGCAGATAGACATTTCCATGAAGTTCGATCGTTCCCGACGCTCGTCGTTGTGCGCCTGCGAGGACCCGCAAAATTTCGCTGCGCCCCGAACCTGCGAGCCCACCGATTCCCAGTGTCTCCCCTGCCTTTACGGTGAAGTTCACTCCTCTAATTTTCTTTGCTGAGAGATCTCGAACCGAGAGGATCTCATTACTCCCCGGAATTGATCGATCAGGAAAAATCGATGAAACCTCTCTACCCGCCATCGAATTGATGATCTCCGGAATGCTCGTATCCACCACTTTTCCTTCAGAAACCTTGGATCCGTTTCTCAGCACCGTATAGGTGTCAGCAATCATGAATACTTCTTCAAGGCGATGTGAGACATAGATGATGCCCATGCCCCGCTCGCGAAGCCGCTTTACCGTTGCAAAGAGCAGGTGCACTTCAGCGTCAGTGAGAGCCGCAGTAGGTTCATCGAGAATGAGTATCTTGGCATCGAGGCAGAGTGCGCGCGCAATGGCAGTCATGGTCATCTGCACTGCACTCAATTCATCGACAGGGCGACTCACATCAATCTTTTGTCCGAGTTCGGCAAACCACTTCTCCGCGGTGCGGTTGAGCTCGCCCCACGCGATCTTCCCAAAACGAGTAGGCATCTTTGTCCCGAGCAACACATTTTCGGCGACAGAAAGTCCGGGAGAGATCATTAATTCTTGATGGACAGTGGCAACTCCGGCCAGAGCTGAGTCGTGTGGGTTCCGAAATGTTTGTTTCACTCCATCAATAGCGAAGGTGCCGCTCTCTTCATGATGAATCCCCGCGAGAATCTTAATCAGTGTGGACTTACCAGCACCATTTTCCCCGAGAAGCGCGCGTACCTCACCTGCGCCCACCGACAAGTCAACATTGTTGAGCACCACAGTGCCACCGAAAGATTTTGTAAGACCAGTAATCTCGAGCAAGTTACTCATGAGATCCCCTGCGGACAAAGCGCTCGCTCTCAATGACTGCCGAATCTCCCGGGAAGTATGCGTAGTCGAGGACGACGGGCTTATCGTTCTCATCCTTAGTCACGCGCACCGAGAAGAGACCCACCGACCCGGCTAGTTGCCCGAGGCGCTCGGCTGCATATTCTGGCAGAGTGATTGCTCGAATGGTTTCACTCGCCCTATTGATCGTAATACCGGCCGCTTGCGTCAGCATGGAATAAAGAGATTTCTCGCGCAAATCAGCCTGATCCAATTGGCCAAAGAGTTTCTTGGTAATAAAACTCCTCTGCAGAATTAAGGGAACGCCATCGATGCTCCGCAACCGCCATATACATACGTAGGAAGTCGTGGGAGTAATGCCAAGTTGTTGAATAACCTCAGGATCATTCTCTTGGACAGAAACTACTTGCAAAAGCTCCGTTGTGAGTTCCCGATGTTGGCTACTTACTTCATCGGCAAAACTCGAGAGGAATTTGATTTGATAACGAAAGGCATCGGAGCTGATGAAGGTGCCGCTTCCCCGCACTCCAGAGATAAGACCTTCGTTCTGTAACTCTGCAAGCGCTTGTTTAATGGTGAGCACTGCAACCCCGTACTCGCTAGCGAGATCCTTCTGGGTGGGTAGCTTCCCCTCCCCCGCAAACTCTCCACCAAGAATGCGTGCGTGAATTTCATCCGCAATAGTGAGGTACTTCGGCCGCGACTTCATCGCGCCCGCCCAGTGTTTCGGTCAAAGATTCCCACAAGGGCTTTATACGTATCAACATAAATCGAATACTTCTCGTCGTAATAGGCGCGCTTCGAAGGATCAGGAGTAAAGGTAGCTGATACATGAATCATGGAAGCAGCCCACTCTTCGAGATCCTTACGACCAGCGCCGCCAGCAACCAAAGCGATTCCACGGGCCCCGGTATCTAATTCTGAGAGGACCTCGACAGTGCGATTGTGTACATCAGCTTTGATTTGATTCCAATGGGCACTCTTGCCTCCCCCGCCGGAGAGACGAATAGTCTTGACCGCACCACCTGAAGCTATTTCGCACCCTTCACGAATTTGCCTTGCAGCAAAAGCCACACCTTCTAATACGGCCTGAGCCATTTCGCCGAAACCACTCTCGCGAGTGACTCCAACGAATACGCCTTGCGCGTTGGGATTCCAGTGCGGAGCGCGCTCGCCATCAAGGTGTGGCAGGAAGATGATCCGCGACGGATTCGATGCCATCGCCGCGGCCAAAGTTTCCTCGATACTCTTCTCATGCATCTGCGCAAACCAGGCAATCGCGTCTGCGCCGGCTTGCGTGGGCCCGGCGTGCAGTGAGCGACCGCGTATCGCCGGGAAGGAGATGATCCCTGGCGTGGGGATCGACTTTTCACCGAGCACCGCGACGATTTCTGAAGTACCGCTGACTTCCATGGCATGGGATGCATCGAGTAAACCGGAGCCGTAGACATTGCCCCAGGCATCCATAGTGCCCACTGCCACAGGAATGCCCGCAGGAATACCAAGTGCTCCGTTTGTCTTTCCGGCGATCGAATCAAAAGTATGAAGTGGAGCGTTGAGGAGAGGGCCACTATCAACAAGTGCTAGGACCTGCGCAATGTAAGCACCATCGCTACCTACGAGTCCGATCGCACTCAGAGGATCGGCTACCTGAACTCCGCATAACGCAGCGATGACGTAATCCTTCGGCAACATTGCGGCCGCGGCTTGCTTGAATGCAGCAGGATCGTTGCGTCGCCACCATTCGATTCGACTAAGCGAAAAGGATGAATCAATCTTGAATGGTCCACCCCAGAGTGCGATCCTTTGAGTATCACTGATGGCACCATCGAGTTCTGCAGCGATATCAGCGCAGCGCAAATCCTTCCACGTGATCGCCGGCGTAAGCGCTTTAGATTCTTTGTCGACCAGAAGATGAGTATTTACCTGCGAACAGATTCCGATAGCGACAACTTCGGCGTCACTACGTTTTATCGCCAATTCTTTCCAGGCCAAAATGACGGCATTCGTCCAGTCGGTGGGATCTTGCTCTGCCCAACCTACGTGTGGTCGATGCGTGGGATAGGGATAGCCGACCGAGGCGAGCGTGCTCCCGTCATCTGCCGAGATGAGCAGCGCCTTAATGGAGGTGGTACCGATATCGATACCGAGGAGTGCGCGCGTCATTACCTGTTGGCCTCTTTATCTGACGCCTTGAGTGCACGGGAGATCATTTGCAGATTATCGCGCAAACCTTCGTTGCCTTGGGCAAAGAGCGCCTCAATACACGCGGTTCCTACGACGACGCCATCCGCCCCCGATTTCATGATGCGAGTGGCCGTCGGCGCATCGCTCACACCAAAGCCGGCAACTACCGGAACGTTCTTATTAATAGCGCGCATTTTC
>JAPLBA010000042.1 GCA_026393015.1 Actinomycetota bacterium | reverse complement strand
GAACAACAAGACCGTTGGCTCACACCTCTCCTCGCTGGAGAGATTCGATCTGCTTTCGTGATGACCGAACCAGATGTTGCATCATCAGATGCCAACAACATTGAAATGACAATGAAGCGTGAAGGCGACGAATACGTCATCAACGGGCGCAAGTGGTGGTCGACAGGTGCCATGAGCCCTAAGTGCGAAATTCTTATCGTGATGGGCAAGACCAACCTCAATGGTGAGAAGCATAAGCAGCAGAGCATGATTCTTGTTCCAATGAAAACACCAGGTGTGAAGATTGAGCGCGCACTCACTGTTTATGGCTACGACGATGGTGCTCACGGCGGACATGCAGAAATGAGTTTCACTAATGTGCGAGTACCCGTTACCAATCTCATTAGCACCGAAGGAAGTGGCTTTGCCATCGCGCAAGCCCGACTTGGTCCAGGGCGCATTCACCACTGCATGCGCACCATCGGTATGGCCGAGCGCGCACTTGAGCTGATGTGTAAGCGCGCGCTTACCCGCACGGCATTCGGAAAACCCCTCGCGGATCAAGGCGTGATTCAAGATTGGATTGGCCGTTCACGAGTGGAGATCGAAACGGTTCGCTTACTCACCCTCAAAGCCGCGTGGTTGATGGATACCGTGGGCAACCGTGAGGCCCATACCGAAATCCAAGCTATCAAGATCGCCGCTCCCGAAATGGTGCTGCGCGTGATTGATCGCGCGATCCAAGCTCACGGCGGCGCCGGCGTAAGCCAAGTGACGCCACTTGCTCATCTCTGGGCAAGCGCCCGGACTTTACGTCTTGCTGATGGTCCAGATGAAGTTCACATTGCTTCTCTTGCTCGGAAAGAGATTCGTAAACACCAGTAATTAATTGCTAGCGCGGGTGATGCGATCACGTACCGCTGCTGCAATCCCTCCACCAGTAGGTGGGATAACCGCAATGCAAGAATATCCGCGATGATCAGCCTCACGCATCGCGGCATAAAGCACATGGGCATACTGGGCCGCATTATCTGGCGAGGCGAGTCGCACTAATCCAAGTGGAGTGTCAACTTCGGCGAGAGCAATGATCGCTTCGCACTTCTCATTTACTTCCATGCATACATGAGCACGTGGTGAGTAATGCTGTGCCAGCGTTCCTGGTGCCCGCACGGATGGATCAACTGCAACGACATCGAGCCCAGTCACAATGGCGACTTGTTCGGCAGTGATGGCACCTAATCGCAAAATGCTGGGCGCACTTCCTAAACAAGAAACAATGGTGGACTCCACACCGATCTCACACTCACCACCATCAAGAATTAAATCTTCTGCAGGATCGAGATACTCACCCAACTCTTCAAGCACTGCCGCTGCCGAAGTAGGTGAGAGTGAGCCAAAACGATTAGCACTCGGCGCCGCCACACCTAAGCCAGATTCGCGGAGCAGCGCGAGAGTAAGTGCATGATCAGGACAACGCACGCCTACGCTTTCTTGTCCGCCAGTAATCCAATCCCCTACGTGCGCAGCTCGCGGCAAGATCAATGTCAGTGGCCCTGGCCAAAACGCATCTGCGAGCGCACGTGCCCACTGCGGAATATTGATGGCCCATTCATCTAACTGGTTGACATCAGCAATGTGCACGATCACCGGATGGTTACTTGGCCGCCCCTTCACCACATAAATACTGAGGACCGCGGCTTCATTTCGCGCGTCGGCAGCGAGCCCATAAACCGTCTCTGTGGGGATGGCTACCAGCGCCCCGCCTTGGAGGGCGCGCGCTGCCTGCTCGAGAGAGGTGGAAATCACCCTCATATTCTCTCGCAGAGTTCTCTCATGAAATGCGCATTCAGGGCTTTGAAACGTGTGGGACGGTATCCTCATGACTAAAGGAGCCCACATGAAGAGCCTGCTATTAAACCGTCCACTTCGCCGCACCTTTGTCGGCGTCCTCGCCCTCGGGCTCACCCTCGGATTTGGCCTGACGCTCTTGAGCGCGCTGCCCGCCTCCGCCGTCGACACCACCACCCGGGGTATCACGGTGCAAGGAACCGGCACCGTCAAGATGGTTCCCGATGCGATCCGCATCTCGGTCACCACCAATATTTTGCAACCCAGCAGCAACGAAGCGCTTTCGCAATCTTCTGGGGTTGCCGCGGCCATTCGTAAGGTGCTCACCGCTAACGCCATCGCGACCAAAGACATTACGACCGCGCGTATCAATGTGAACCCGGAGTACATCTACTCACAAGATAAAGCACCAGCCATTAGTGGATACCGGGCTACTCAGAATTTCTCCATCGTGGTTCGCAAAACAGCAAACGCTGGAACCATCCTCGATCAAATCGTAGAATCGGCTGGCGATAATGCCATCGTCGATGGCGCTACGCCGTTCTTACTCGATTCCAAAAAGGCGATGGCAAGTGCACGGACGCTCGCTGTAAAAGCAGCTAAGGCAAAGGCAACCACCTACGCAAAACTTCTCGGCGTGAAGTTAACAACAGTGCAATACCTCAACGAGAACACCTCCTTCTACAATCCAATGCCGATCGCCTACGCCACTAAAGCGTCTGCAGATTCTGCACCGACGCAAATAGACGTCGGCCAGCAAGACGTTTCAATTTCAGTTGAAGTGCGGTGGAATCTGAAGTGAGTTTTGATGCCCTGGAACGTGCGCTGGTAGAACTCGTCGCATCCGGCGAGCTCAATCGCGAGCAATCAGAGCAGGTTCGCGAGCGCTATATGGTCGAGCTCGCTCGACCAGAAGATTCAATAGCACCAGCAGTTGTAGCAAGGGAAGAAAGAAGTCGCCGATCACTCTTAGGAGAGATTGGTGGTTACGTCGGTGGCGCTTTCACTCTCGTAGCTACTCTCATCATCTTAGGAAGTACCTGGTCGCAACTCTCCCACTTAGGGCGCATCATCATTTTGCTGGCGCTCACCATCATCTTCGCCGCGGTGGCACTTCTCTTGCACCGCGGTGAAAAAACTCCCGTGCGTGCCCGTCTTGTTGCCACACTCTTCTCATTTGCTGGTATCTCTGCTGCCGCTACCGCCGGGGTGGCATCACCATGGGAGAAGGCAATTGTCGCAAGCATCATAGGAAGCATCGTCGTCGATGTTGCGTACTTTCGTAATCGCACATCGGTCGGCCATGTGGCACTCTTTGCATTCAAAATAATTGTCGCTATGGCCGTTCTCGAAGCAGTGAATATTTTTAATGGTGCAATTTCCGCACTCGTCTTTGCCGCCATCGCAACTGCGTGGTACTTCTTTTCAGAGCGTGGCATCTTCCACGAGAAGATGCTCGGCTTCTCCATCGCTAGCGCCACCGCATTTGTCAGCGCGGAAATTGCCTTCATCGGCAGCTCCCATATCGTCGGCTACCTGCTCTTTTTAGGTACCGCCATTGCTGGCTACCTGCTCTACTCCCAAAGCCGGCTCTGGCCCTTCCTGGTGGCTGCGGTGACCGCTTCCACCCTCGGGGTCGCCCAGTTCATTACTGCGACACTCGGTGGGGCTCTCGGGGTTTCTATCGGTCTGCTGGGAGCTGGGCTCGTCCTGCTCGGCGCCAGCACCTTCATTCTTCGTACTCGCCGCTCTGCCCCTCCCCAACCCTGAGGACTCCTGCCCTTCCCAAGCGCCACGCGCGTTTGGTCGCCTCTCCTCCCAGCCCGTATGCTGTGACGGCTCCAAGCGGTACCAGCCTTTACGGGCTATGTCCCCATCGTCTAGGGGCCTAGGACATCGCCCTTTCACGGCGGTAACACGGGTTCGAATCCCGTTGGGGGCACGCAGAAGGATGGGCAACCATCTCAAAGTAAAGGCAGTAAAAGTAGTACCTCACTGGTTCGCCAGTAAGGCCCGGTAGCGCAGTTGGTTAGCGCGTCGCCCTGTCACGGCGAAGGTCGCGGGTTCAAGTCCCGTCCGGGTCGCAAGGTGTCGCAAGGTATGGGTACGTCGCCGGTTCGGTGTCGAACCGATATTAAAACGGTGCCGAGGCCAGGTAGCTCAGTTGGTACGAGCGCGCGACTGAAAATCGTGAGGTCGACGGTTCGATCCCGTCCCTGGCCACCAAGATTTTTGACTTGCCATAGTTGCGCTCTTCAAAATATTAGCGACGTGACTTATTTAGAGTCATGAGATATTAATTCGAATTTCTCACTAGCTTCGTGCCGATTGCTCACATTGAGATTGCGATAGATCTTTACTGTCTCTTGCCGGATAAGTGATTCAGAAAAGCCAAGACGTTGTGCCATCACCGAATTAGTGAGGCCTTCCGCCATCATTTTAAGAATTTTCTTCTGGCGCTCCGTGAGTTCAACATGCGGCCCCCCTGTGCGCTTCGTCAATATCTTGCGACGGTTATCGTCCATTGAGAAGACGATGCATGACGCTAAAGAACGGAGAAATGGTAAGAAACTTTCATCCGCCGGTATTTCTCCTGCGAAAACTATCCCCAGCACACCTATGGAGACTCCACCTTTAAGAATGGGTACATCAATAATCGAGCGTCCGACTCGAGAGCTACGTCTATCCACGAGATCCTTATAGACCTCCGTGATGTGCTCTTCGTTAGCAACCACGATGGAGCCGTTTCGAGCAGCAACGGCCATCGGGACTCGATCCATAATGTTTACTTCTGCCCAGCCGGCCGAGTTTTCAAATTGAAAACCAAAATAAGCGATCTCACGAAAGACGCCATCGCGATCTACGCGTGCGATAAACGCTCGTTCTGCACTCCACGGTTGCAGAGTGCGTGCCGCCACAAAATGGATTAGATCATCGAGAGAGGGACGTTTGATTTCTAGATACTCATTGAGCTGCGACACCAGATCGACCAAGACCCTGAAACTTATACAGATCAAGATCCCAGTACCGAGGAGTTACTGGAAAGCATCAAGGACGATGAATTTATTTGGAATGAAGCTCCGCCGTATTTAGACGAAAACGAGAACTTCGCAGCTTGTAGAAATATTCAAATCTGGACTGATGCATGGATACCATCTGAAATATCTCAAGTGGCGGGTACTCCGGACAATGGCTATGGAGTGGATTACTACGAAGCAGAGTTACTCTATAAAAATAGAGAGCTATTCACACAGGAATTCAAAAAGTATGGGATAGAGGTTATTTTCGATCATCCAGACCTACGAGAGTTAGCGGGCTACTAATGCACAGAGACATGGTTGTTTCATACACAAGAGATTTACTAGAGCAACTTACTGGTGAACGTCCTGATCCGGATAATGATGGCGACCTTCCGATTGAGTATGGTGGTGCTTCTTTTTACGTGCGCATAGATGGTCCAACAGATCCAGTGGTTCAAATCTTCTCCGTAGTTTTAGCTGACCTCGAGGCTAATCCTGAATTACATG
>JAPLBA010000034.1 GCA_026393015.1 Actinomycetota bacterium | reverse complement strand
CTCACTCTGTGGGCTTCACGATTAGAGGATGGAGCCGGCGCGGTACTTCGCCGCATCCGGATATCGCTTTGTCACGGTGTTGACCGCGTCGATGATCGCTTTAGTTTGCGAGCGCGCAGCGCCGGTGAATTCCAGTGGTGTCGCTAGGAGTGCATCGAGTGCGGCGCGATCAAGTGGTACGCGCGCATCACCTGCGAGTCGATCGAGGAGATCGTTACTACTGCGACCAGCGCGCATCTCTAGCGCCACCGCGACTGCATGTTCCTTGATCGCTTCATGGGCACCTTCGCGACCAGAGCCGGCCTTCACACATGCCATGAGAATCTTGGTGGTGGCTAAGAACGGCAAGTAACGCTCGATCTCACGTGAGATCACTTCGGGGAAAGCGCCGAACTCTTTAAGAACGGTGAGGGTGGTTTCGAGTACTCCGTCGATGGCGTAGAACGCGTCAGCGAGTGCAACGCGGCGCACTACAGAACAAGAGACATCACCTTCGTTCCACTGATCACCCGAGATCTCCGCGATCATCTGCGCATAACCACGGAGTACTACTGCAAGTCCGTTGATACGTTCGCAGGAACGTGTATTCATCTTGTGTGGCATCGCAGAGGAACCCACTTGGCCATCAGCGAAACCTTCGGTCACAAGTTCGGCGCCGGCCATTAAACGAATGCTGGTAGCAAGTGATGACGGGCCAGATGCGAGTTGCACAAGTGCGGTGAGTGCTTCGTAATCAAGGGAACGCGGATATACCTGACCCACAGAGATGAGAGTGCGTTCAAAACCAAGATGTGCGGCGATGCGCTCTTCTAACTTGGCGAACTTTTCTTCGTCTCCATCGAAGAGATCGAGTGCATCTTGAGCAGTTCCTACTGGGCCTTTGATTCCGCGCATCGGGTAACGCGAGAGGAAAGATTCGATGCGTTCAAATGCGATGAGGCTCTCTTGGGCCGCATTTGCAAAACGCTTTCCGATAGTGGTCATCTGTGCCGGCACGTTATGTGAACGACCAGAGATCGGTTGCTCTGCGTAAGTGGCCGATAATTCACCGAGTGAGTGGAGTAGCGCCACAGTGCGATTGCGCACCAACTCGAGAGAGCGCTTGATCTGTAGTTGTTCTATGTTCTCAGTGAGATCGCGGCTCGTCATTCCGGTATGAATCGCTTCGTGACAGGCGAGTGCGTTAAATTCTTCGATGCGTGCCTTCACATCATGACGGGTAACACGTTCACGTGTGGCGATGGATTCCAGATCGACTTTGCTGCGCGACTTTTCGTAGGCCGCGATGGCATCAGCAGAGACATTGAGCCCGAGATCCTTCTGTGCCTTGAGTACGGCGATCCAGAGATCGCGCTCAGCGACCACCTTTGATTCGGCCGACCAGATCTCGCGCATCTGCATTGATGCATACCGATTCGCCAAGACGCTCATGGGTTCATCCTCTCATCTTTCGCAGCTGGCTTCATTGATTCCTGCTTGAAGGATGCGATGTCGGTGCGAAAGTGTGCGCCGGCAATAGTGATCTGCGAAATGGTGGCGTAGGCGATCTTGCGCGCTTCTTCGAGGCTTGCACCTATCCCTGTGATGGTGAGTAACCGCCCTTTAGCACCCACTAACCGGCCATCGACTTCTTCCGTACCCGCATGAAAGATGGTGGCTCTGCTCTTGCTCAAGGAGCTTTCACCTGGAAGCGTGATCTGCGCGCCAGTGATGACGTGCTCCGGATAACCTTCCGCGGCGATCACCACAGTGACAGCGGCATCGCTGCTGAACTCAATCTGCTTACCTGCGAGATTGCCGGTGGCGGCGTCAAAGAGCAGGGTGGCAAGAGGAGTAGTAAGACGGGGAAGTAAGACTTGCGTCTCTGGATCACCGAAACGTGCATTGAATTCAATGATCTTGATGCCCTTGCTGGTGAGGGCTAGGCCCGCATAGAGCAGACCCGCAAAGGGAGTCCCTCGTTTAGCCATCTCAGCGATCATCGGTTGCAAGACAGTGCGTTGCACTTCTTCCTTGATATCTACCGGCGCCCACGGAAGTGGTGAGTACGCCCCCATGCCACCAGTGTTCGGGCCTTCGTCGTTATCTCGCACGCGTTTGTAATCTTGCGCAGGATCCATCGGGATGACGGTTGCGCCATCACTTATTCCAAAGAGTGAAACT
>JAPLBA010000078.1 GCA_026393015.1 Actinomycetota bacterium | reverse complement strand
CTACCTCCCATGGAAGCAATTACTACGTGGCCGGGAGCAGTTGCATATGTGCCACAAGATGTCGCAATCGCGAGTGGAACATTTAGAGAGAACATCGCACTCGGTTTTCCACCGGCATTTGCGACCGATGAATCCATCTGGGAAACCTTGCGGGTAGCCCATCTTGATGTTTTTGTGCGTGACTTAGAAAACGGTATCGACACCGGAGTGGGCGAGCGTGGTGCACGAGTAAGTGGCGGCCAACGTCAACGCCTAGGTATCGCGCGCGCCCTTTTCACAAAACCCAAACTTTTGGTACTTGATGAGGCAACGAGTGCACTCGATGCCGAAACGGAAGCAAACGTGGCGGCAGCGATTCAATCTCTTCGTGGAAGCACCACGGTAGTCATGATTGCCCACCGTCTAGCCACTGTGCGCTCTGCTGACTTGGTGGTTTACCTCGACCAAGGTCGTGCGCTGGCGATGGGTACTTTTGAGGAAGTGCGCACACAAGTTCCAGACTTCGACCATCAAGCGAATTTGCTCGGTCTCTAGAGGGATTCTTTAGCAAGATTCACAGCAAACTCTCGCTACCCCCTGTGGATAACTCGCATAAACGACTCTGCTTTTCGTGGGAGGGTGTCCCCATGTCAAATTCTTCTGCAATTTCAGTCACCGGACTGACCAAGCGTTACGGCGAGCGCCTCGCCCTCGACCACGCCACCTTCGATGTTCCGATCGGCAGCGTATGTGGCTTTGTGGGCCCTAATGGCTCCGGTAAGACCACCACTATTCGCATGCTCCTCTCACTTATTACGCCCACTGATGGCAGTGGCACCGTGCTTGGCGAAAAAATCAGCCACCCCGAGAAGTACCTCGGCCGCGTGGGGGCCATGATCGAAGGTCCAGCTTTCTATCCAGCGCTCTCGGGAGCTGAGAACTTGAAAATGCTCGCCACTCTTGGTGGATTTCCGCACGAGCGCGTGGGGGAACTTCTTGAATTAGTGGGCCTCAGTGATCGAGCTAAGTCAAAGTACAAGCAGTACTCACTCGGTATGAAGCAACGCCTCGGTATCGCGGCTGCGCTGCTCCCCAAACCAGAATTACTGATTCTTGATGAACCCACTAACGGTCTGGATCCTGCTGGTATCCACGAAGTACGAACACTGCTGCGCTCACTGGCCGACGGTGGAATCACCGTCTTCGTCTCAAGTCACTTGTTGAGCGAACTCGAGCAAATCAGTGATCACTTAGTGATGCTTCGAGAAGGAAAAATGATTTTCAGTGGCACAACTGAGTCGCTACTTGCCGCTCAACAACCCACTGTTATTGCGCGCACTCTCAATGATTCAGATCTTCCCAAGCTTATTGAGATTGCAAAGTCTGCTGGTCACGAAGGGATCATTCTTGACGGCTCAGTGCATGTCATCGCAAATGATGATTGGGCTAGTGAATTCAACAAACTCGCCTTTGCGGCCGGCCTCACACTTGCTTCGCTTGCTGCGGTCCGCCCCACGCTCGAAGAAACTTTCTTTGAAATGACAGGAGATACCAAGTGATCCGCGTAATTCGCGCCGAGTGGCGCAAACTCCGGCGCCCCACACTTTTCTTTGGAACATTGGGTGCAGTTGGTGCAATCGCTGTACTCACCGCTTCTATTCCATATATTGCAATGGATGCACCACGTCGCGGTCGTGAACGTGGTTTCACTCGCGCCTCGATCGAAAGTTACACCGGTCTATCACTTGGTTTAGCCTTTGCATCTACCTTGCTCGGTATTGTTGCGCTTTCTATTTTTGCATCACAAACTGCTCAAGAGTATTCGCACGGAACACTTCGCAATCTCTTAGTGCGTCAGCCACGTCGTATGGTTCTACTCGGCGGCAAAGCGCTTTCAATGGCGCTCTTTGGTCTCTTAATCGTCGTAGAAACATCTCTGATTTCAGTGGTCACCAGTTTTTTCTGGGCGAATTCGAAAGGTATCTCTACCGATGCTTGGACCTCCGGCGGTATCGGTGGCGAAGGTATTTCTAATCTGTTCACCACCCTGGCAAATGTCTCGCTAGCAACCGTTGGCTTTGGAATTATCGGAATGCTCCTCGGCTTGATTCTTCGGTCACCTATTTCTTCAATTGCCATTGGTATTTCGTGGGTGATGATCGTTGAAGGAATTGTGGGAGCGGTATGGGAGAACACGCAGAAGTATCTTCCGGGTCTGCTCCTCACCGCGGTAGGTAGCGGAGGTTCCACCACCATTACATATAAATGGGCGCTGACCACCTCCATCCTGATCTTGATCGCGGCAGGAGCGTTGGCTGCCCTGCTCTTCAAGAGGCGCGACGTCTCCTCTTAACTCGCCCTGGTAATTCGCCCTGGTAATTCGCCCTGGTAATTCGCTCTGGTAATTCGCCCTGGTAATTCACAGGAGACTTTGCGAGTAAATCCAAGAGTGATGGCGAGCTCCCCTTTATCCTTGAGGGGTAACTCTTCCCCTCAGGAGTCGTCTTGGTGTCTCGTAGATTTCCGATTTTCCGCGTGTTCCTTGCGCTCTCGGTAATGCTTGCCCCGGTACTGATTACCGATGTGGCTGATGCAAAGACCCGAAAACCCACGCTCCAGGAAATTGCCGCCGCCAAGGCCAAAGAAGTCGCCAAGGCGAAAGCCGCAACCGCGGCCAAAGCGAAACTAGATGCGGCTGCGGCGCGATTGAAAGTCTTGGCCGTGAAGGCTGCGGCCGCCAAAGCTATTTTGGATCGCGAGAAGGCCGAACTCCAGGTGGCGAAAGCTTTCTCTGCTGTTGCTGCCAGGAAGACCGCTCTTGCGCGAGCAGAAGTGGAAAGTGCAAACCAACAGATTGGCACAATCGCTGCGGGTGCCTACAAAATGGGCGGAGGTTTTACCTCACTTAATTCGCTTCTCGAATCTGACGGTCCTGCAGATTTGATTGATCGCCTCAACACTCTTGGGGTGGTTTCCAATAATACTAATTTGGCACTTAATCGTTTAGAGAGCGCACGCGATGCCGCCGTTATAGCGAAAGCTGAGGCCGATAGGGCACGTGCTGCGCAAGCTTCGGCAACCGAGAAGGTTCGCGTTGCCAAAGTAGCTGCAGATGTTGTGAAGGAGAATCAGAAGAAGGAAGTCGATTCGCTGATGGCTATGCAGAATGCTCTTGCCAAGCAGTTAGCAAGTGCGCGAAATGTGCGTGTCACTCTTGAGCAACAACGACAACTTGCGATTCTTGAGGAGCAATCAGCAAATACTGCATCCAGTACTTCTGGTCAGGCTCGTATTTGGCCCGACCGTGGTTTCACAGGTCGGGAAACAATTCGAACCACAGCAGAGCAGCGGCAAGTGGCACTCGACTTTGCCATCACGGAAGTGAAATCGGGTAAGCCGTATGTGTGGGGCGCGCAAGGTCCAAATAGTTACGATTGCTCAGGTCTGGTGTACGCAGCCTACAAAAAAGCTGGGCTTACTTCACCTTCGTGGTCTCGATTGAATGCTGCGCTCTTCTTTGTAGCATCCAAGCGCGTGCCGCTAGCCGATTTACAACCGGGGGATCTGGTCTTCTGGTCCTATAACGGAACCGTGCAAGCCATTCACCACATCGCTATTTATGCCGGAAACAATATGGTCTGGGAAGCGCGCAATACGCGGGCAGGGCTCAAGTACTCCTCTATCTATGGCATGGATGGACTAATGCCTTCCGGTGGCCGCGTTTAAGCGGGTAGCAACCGCAGCGCTTTGCGCGCTGATGTTAGTTGCTTGCTCGGCTACAAATTCGAATACCGCGAGCACTCCACAAGTAAAAGCAAGTGTTGAGCCTCCACCTCCACCGGCAATTTCACCTGACGCACTCTCGAAAATTGTTGATCCGTTGCTGGTAAATATCGATCTTGGTCAGTCCGTCGGCATGGCTGTGGTGGATGTGGCTACGGGGCAACTTCTTTACGACACTGGTGGCACATTTGTTCCTGCATCAACTGCCAAATTATTTACTGGGGCAGCCCTCTTGCTCACCTTCGACTCGAAAATTCCAGTCACCACAAAAGATGGCAAGTCTGTAGACCTTGGTACTGAATTGGGACGTGTGCTGGCCGAGAGCGACAACGAAGGGGCGAAGGCGCTGGCAAAACTTCTTCCCAAACCTGCCACTGACATGTTGATTTTTGAATTACCCGAATTAGATCTCAGCGAAACGGTGCTGGTAGATCCTGCCGGCCTCTCACGAAAGAACAAGACCTCCCCCCGCGCGCTCGCTTCCCTCTTGGCATTAGCGTGGAACAACCCAAGACTGGCAGCGTTAGTTGCCGGCCTACCGGTCTCAGGGGAGAGCGGCACGATGAAGAAACGAGCGGTGAACGAGCCGGGCTCCTTGCTCGCAAAAACGGGCACTCTCAGTGGCGTCAATGCGCTGGCTGGCATTTTTCAAACTTCGGCAGGTAGGGCAATCTCATTCGCTATCTTGGCCGATGCAGTTCCGATTGAGCCTGGTGGAACGGATAAGGCGCGAAAGGCAATCGACCAGATAGCGACAGCATTGGTAAACGCCAACTAATCTTTACTAGTGGTCACACACTCAGCCGGGCTCGTGGAGTTGCGCGCTGCAGTACGCGCTGACCTAGCGCTGCTAGCAGCGGGTGATCGAATTGTGATCGCTTGCTCCGGTGGAGCAGATTCCATTGCGCTCGCGTATGCGCTCTCGTTAGAAGCCCCAAAAATGGCGCTTGCACTCTCGGCGGTCACCATCGATCACGGTTTACAAGAAAACTCCGCAGAGGTGGCAAGTGCCTGTGCCACATTTCTTTCGACACTAAATATCCCCACTGAAATTATTAACGTAGTTGTGGGCACTCAGGGCGGGTTAGAAGCGGCCGCACGAGATGCACGATTTGGCGCGCTCACATTTCATGCGGAAAGCGTGGGTGCGGTAGCCGTATATCTAGCCCACTCACTTGATGATCAAGCCGAGAGCGTCTTGTTAGGGCTAGCCCGTGGATCTGGCCCACGATCTATTGCCGGAATGTCTGCGGTGAGCGGAATCTATCGACGCCCGGTGCTGGGCATCCGCCGAACCAGCTTGCGATCCGTAGCGGAATCACTTGGCCACATCTTTGATGATCCGATGAATGTAGATATGCACTTTCTGCGAGTGAAGATACGTACCCAACTCATTCCGGCGCTAGATGAGGCGCTCGGGGGTGGAGTCGCGCAGGCGTTAGCGCGCACCGCTCTTCTGCTCCAGGACGATTTAGCCGCGCTCGACGCCCTGGCCGGCGAGCACTTTGTAGAGAACCCCGGCCTGGAAGTGGCTCAGCTATCTGCCCAGCCCAAGGCGGTTCGAACCCGAGTTCTTCGCCTTGCCCTGCTCGGAGCCGGGCTTGATGGCGGCCTGTTGACCTATGAACACCTCGAGAGGGGTGATCAACTTCTGGTGGATTGGCATGGCCAGGGAGAGATCGCCCTGCCTGGTGGTCTTTCGCTAGCCCGGAAGTCGGGCAGACTTATCTTCTCGCCCCTGGGCGTGGGTAAGCCGTAGCCGCAGCACTAACGAGAGGGCACCGTGGATCAGCGAGATATTGAAGGCGACTTGGAAAAGGTTCTCTTAACTGAGGAGCAGATCCAAATTCGATTGAAAGAACTCGCCGCCGACGTTGAACGCGACTATGCAGATCGCGAAGTTCTCTTGGTGGGTGTGCTCAAGGGCGCGATCATGGTGATGTCTGATTTCTCGCGCTCACTTTCGCGCCACGCCAGCATGGATTGGATGGCTGTCTCTTCTTACGGCAAAGGCACCAAGTCCAGCGGTGTGGTTCGCATTCTTAAAGACCTAGACCAAGACATCACTGGTCGCCACGTCCTCATCATCGAAGACATCGTCGATTCTGGCCTCACCCTCTCGTGGTTAGTTGCTAACTTGATGTCGCGCGGCGCTGCAAGTGTTGAAGTGCTCGTCTTACTTCGCAAGCCCGATGCTGCTCAGGTAGACGTTTCTGTTAAGTATGTAGGCTTTGATATTCCTAACGAGTTCGTTGTGGGATATGGCTTGGATTATGCAGAGCGCTACCGTAATCTGCGCGTCATCGGAACTCTCGCCCCGCACGTTTACTCCTAAAGGTTGGTTATGAAGAAGCGTCGTTTACATAAAACTCCTGCCTTTTGGATTCTGATCGCTGTCTTGGCTTTCTTCCTATATGGGCAATTTGCATCTGCGAATGCAACTTTCAAGAAAGTTGATACTTCAGTAGTTCTGAAGGCGATCGCAGATGAGCAGGTGAAGTCTGCGGTAGTGGTGGATCGCGAGCAGTTGATCCAAATCACTTTGAAGAGCGGTGTAAAGATTTCAGATGCCACACGTGTTGAAGCGAGTTATATCGTCGGGCAAGAGACTCAAGTCATTGATTTGCTGAAGGCTCATCAACCTCCGCAACTGTGGGATGTGAAGGTACCCAGAACTTCTGCCTTGATGTCTTTTATCATGACCATCGGCCCCATCATTCTGATTGCTCTTGTTTTCCTCTTCTTTATGAATCAGATGCAAGGTGGCGGTGGGCGCGTCATGCAATTTGGTCGTTCGAAGGCTAAGTTGATGTCGAAAGATACCCCGAAGACAACCTTTGCTGACGTTGCTGGTGTCGATGAGGCAGTAGAAGAACTTCAAGAGATCAAAGAATTCTTGGCAGAGCCGGCAAAGTTTCAGGCGATCGGCGCCAAGATCCCCAAAGGCGTTCTCTTATATGGTCCTCCAGGAACCGGAAAGACCTTGCTCGCTCGCGCAGTTGCTGGCGAAGCAAACGTGCCTTTCTACTCAATCTCTGGCTCTGACTTCGTAGAAATGTTTGTCGGCGTAGGTGCCGCGCGTGTTCGCGATCTTTTTACGCAAGCTAAGGTAAACGCACCAGCCATTGTTTTCGTCGATGAAATCGATGCGGTCGGTCGACATCGCGGAGCTGGCATGGGTGGCGGGCACGATGAGCGCGAACAAACACTTAATCAATTGCTTGTTGAGATGGATGGCTTTGAGGCAAATGGTTCTGTAATCCTTATCGCAGCTACTAACCGCCCAGATATTTTAGATCCAGCACTTTTGCGCCCAGGTCGCTTCGATCGACAGATTGCGGTGGAGCGCCCAGATCTCAAGGGTCGTCAACAGATCCTTGAAGTGCACGCGAAGGGTAAGCCGCTCGAAGAAGACATCGATCTTCTTACTCTTGCACGTCGCACACCTGGCTTTACTGGAGCAGATCTTGCAAACGTGCTCAACGAGGCGGCGCTACTCACTGCACGTGCGGGCAAGCAACTCATCGATAAGGAATCTCTCGACGAGGCAATAGATCGTGTGATGGCTGGCCCGCAGAAACGTTCCCGACTCATGAATGAGCATGAGAGAAAAGTAACTGCCTATCATGAAGGCGGACACGCGCTTGTGGCTCACGCATTACCAAATACCGATCCTGTTCATAAGGTAACAATTTTGCCGCGTGGACGCGCGCTTGGTTACACCATGGTCCTACCCGAGGATGATCGATACTCCACTACCCGCAACGAAATGCTTGATCAATTGGCATACGCATTGGGTGGTCGTGCGGCTGAAGAGCTGGTCTTTCACGATCCCACCACGGGCGCGTCAAATGACATCGAAAAGGCAACAGCCCTCGCTCGCGCCATGGTGACCCAATACGGGATGACCGAACGTCTTGGTGCGATCAAGTTGGGAACCTCCGCAGGCGAGCCATTTATGGGTCGTGACTATGGACACCAACGCGATTACAGCGAAGATGTAGCCGCAGTGGTAGACGAAGAAGTACGCGCACTCATTGAGCGTGCACATCAAGAAGCCTGGGGAATCTTGACCCAATACCGCGACGTGCTTGATGCACTCGTGGTGGCGTTGCTAGATCGCGAAACCCTGGATAAAGAAGAGATCGCCGAAATCTTTGCAGCAGTTCCCAAGCGTGCAGCCAGAGCAGCGTGGACCGGATCTACCGAGCGCATTCCCTCTGACCGCCCAGCGATCGATTTCGTAAAGCCGGTTGTCACTATCGAGGAAACGACTCCGGAGGCACCTGCAAATGAGTGACATCGGTCCAGTCTCGATCCCTCACGATGGCCAAGTAACGGGCGCCTTTGACGAGGCCCGTGCGCAAAAGGCTGTCCGGGAATTGTTACTGGCCATTGGTGAAGATCCTGATCGCGACGGCTTGGTACAGACTCCAGCACGCGTGGCTCGCTCACTTAAGGAGAGTTACGCCGGACTCTGGATGTCACCAGATGATGTATTAACGACGACATTTGATATGAATCATCACGAGCTAGTTATCGTGAGAGATATCGAAGTTTTTTCGCAATGCGAACATCACTTAGTTCCTTTCCATGGCAAAGCACACATCGGATACATCCCGGGGGAGAGTGGGCGCATCACGGGTCTGTCGAAACTAGCTCGCCTCGTTGACGTGTACGCAAAGCGCCCGCAAGTTCAAGAGCGACTCACCAGTCAGATTGCTGATGCTCTTGTGCGCATCCTAGAGCCGCTCGGCGTAATAGTGATTATTGATTGTGAGCATCTCTGCATGTCGATGCGTGGTGTACGCAAGTCCACTGCCCGCACAGTAACAAGCGCGGTGCGTGGGCAACTTCGCGACCCTGCGACTCGTGCCGAGGCTATGCAATTGGCGCTCGGAAAGTAACTATGCGCGTCCTTGGGCTGCCAGAGTTTCTCCACAAACCCAAGCGCACGTTGGTGATGGGCATCATCAACGTCACACCCGATTCCTTCTCTGATGGCGGCGAAAATGCGGGCACAGAGAGTGCCGTGATGCGCGGCATTCAAATGATTCGCGAAGGTGTGGACATCATCGATATTGGCGGTGAATCCACCCGCCCAGGAGCCTCTCGCATCTCCCCTGAGGAAGAAAAAGCCCGGGTACTGCCCGTGCTGAGAGCCCTGGCCGATTACGACACCGTTCTCAGCATTGACACGATGCGTGCAGAAGTGGCTGAGGAAGCGATCGCGGCAGGAGCTTCCATCGTCAACGATGTAAGTGGGGGACTTGCCGACAGCGACATGCCGCGACTGATTGCAGATGTCCGAGTGCCGTACGTGGTGATGCATTGGCGCGGATTCTCGGATTCCATGCAGAAGCTCGCGGTTTATGAAGTCACCGCAAAGGAAGTTCGACATGAATTGGCCGAGCGAATTGAAAAACTTACCAAAGCTGGGGTAGAGATCGATCAGATAATTCTTGATCCAGGCCTCGGCTTTGCCAAAGAGCCAGATCATAATTGGGATGTGCTTCAAGCCATTGAAAGTTTTGAGAAATTGAAGCGTCCTCTGCTTGTTGGCGCTTCCCGGAAACGCTTCCTGGGGAGACTTCTCAACGACGGCGAAAGCGACCGTGATGTGAAGGAGCGGGAAGCCGCCACTATTGCAGTCACCACCATGTTGGCGGAGCGCAAAGTCTGGGGAGTGCGCGTACATAACGTGCGCGATAGTCGAGATGCCATCGAAGTAGTCACGCGCTGGGGCAAGAAATGAACGACTCCATATCAATCACAGGGATCAAGGGCTTCGGGTATCACGGAGTCTTACCTGCCGAACGCGCGGATGGCCAGGAATTCATAGTCGATGTAACCCTGCAATTCTCTCTTGCGCTGGCAGGTTTGAGTGATGACCTGACAAAGAGCGTTCATTACGGCGAAGTTGCCAATGACGTGCATGCTGAAATCGTGGGTGACCCCGTGAATCTCATCGAAGCACTCGCTGAGCGCATCGCATCGAAAATTTTGACGCGTAAATTGGTGCAGTCGGTGGTGGTGACTGTACATAAGCCAAGTGCGCCCATTGATGTTCCGTTTGCAGACGTTTCCGTCACCATCACGCGCCCATGACGCACGTCGTGCTGTCAATTGGAGCAAATCTCGGCGACGCCGAAACCATGGTGCACCAAACTATCGATCAACTCAGTGAAATACTGAAGGAATCGAAAGCTTCAAGGATCTATCAAACCTCTCCGGTCGGCGTTGAAGATCAACCAGACTTTTTCAACGCTGTTGTGGTGGGAGAGTGGGGTGGTACAGCCGATGAACTTCTTGAAAGAACTTCCAAGCTTGAAGAGGCCGCTGGTCGGGAACGCATACTCCGTTGGGGCGCTCGTACCCTCGACATCGACATCATCACCTTCGGAGACCAAGTAAGTCATGATCCGAAGCTCACACTCCCGCACCCACGTGCCCATGAGCGGCTCTTCGTACTCATTCCATGGATTGAGTTGCAGCCAGACGCTCAATTGATTGGTCAAGGAGATGTGAGCGCCATTATTGAAGCTTTGCAGAGTGCCGGGGCCACCTTATGAAGGTAAGTAAGCCGAGCACCCTTGCACTGCTACTTCTCTTAGGAGTGAGTGCTGGTTGGGCGTTCTTACAAGTGCTTCGCTCAAATGATTCGGCGGCGCCAGAGCTCTCTTGGCAGAGCGCACCATTTATCTTGCTCTTCGCCTTACTCATGCTGATGGTTAAACGACGTGTCAACGTATTACCTGTGACCTTTGTAGGGCGGCTCGTTCTCTTGGCAAAGAGTGGCTCTCATGGAGGCGCGCTCCTCTCCGGTCTCTATCTTGGCTTTGCGCTCTTTCAACTTCCCAACTTAAGTGGCGCTTTCGCTCAGCATCAGCTCTGGGTCTCGCTAGTTGACGCGGTGAGCGCGCTCATTCTGGCAATCGTGGGAATCGCACTTGAGCGGCAATTGAAATCTCAAAGTCCTCAAGGTGAATGAGATATTACTTAGATGCGGAAATCACTCGGGGGGATAGCGATCGCCTCGCTACTTCTATCTTTCGCGCCGCTCACCGCACATGCTGCGACTCCTAAACCTGGCTCTCTCTGCCCAAAATTAAATCAAACTCAAATCTCTAATGGTGTGAAGTACTCCTGTGTGAAATCTGGAAAAAAGTTGGTGTGGAATAAGGGTGTGGTGATTGCTAAGCCAGCGCCTGCACCAGTCGTCACACCATCGGCGCAACCGACACAAGCTGCGCAACCTACGCAGAAATCTAAACCTGTGATCCTATTGGCGCCACAAGTTACAGCCGATTTTGTTGCACCTACAACGAACAAACCAAACAGTATCGAAGAGTTAGACGCACAAACTGCATGGTATTTTTCCTGGCAGTCAATGCAAAAATATCGTGAGGCTGGCTCTGACTATAAACCGAATTACCTAATCGTTTCGTCCTCTACCTTCGGAAGTCAAAAGACCCAGATAATTATTGACGGTTTAGACTCGGCCGCAAAATTCTGGTCCAATTTCTGGAGACCAGATACGAAAGTGACTGTGCTACTGGGTACTGAGAAAGATCTAGATTTTTGGAAGGTTGAACTCGCAAAATTCTACGATGACCGGTTTCAACAGTCGCCCAACGATATTTACAATTATCTCATCGAGGATTTCTCCAAATTTGGAGCAAAGAATAATTCAGCAGGAGCGAGTTGGTTTACGAATAGACCAAATATGAATTTTCCGCTGGGGACAGAAGTTACTGCTGAAGCTATTAGTCAAAATAATCTTCAAACCGGGCCTCATGAATATACGCATTTGGTTCAAGGAACGCTCGGCTACGCATTTAACCTCCCAGGTATTGGGCCATCTTGGATGAACGAAGGGCAAGCCGAGCACGCGGGACTGTTTTTATCGCGCAGTACTCCTCAGGATTACTTGACTTATCGTAATTTCAGGTTCGTAAATCAGTGGAAGAATCCTCAGCAGCAGAATCTACGCACTTCGGAAGATATTTATAACGCGATCAAGAGTGGCCCAGCAAACTCGGTGTACAGCGCCTATTATTCTTACGGGGCCGCCGCCTGGGAAGCGCTCGTAGCAATTTATGGGCAAGACGGTGTGATGGAGTACTTTAAACAGATCAAAAATGGTGCTAATTGGGATCTCGCCTTTAAGTCAGTATTTGGTATGGGAGAAGACGAGTATCTTCACCGCGTTAGTATCTATCTCTCGAAACTTAGAAATCAACTACTGCCATAAGAGGCGTCCTCCCACATTTCACTGCATCGGGCATATTCAGAAGGTTCCATGACTGGTAAAATTCCGTATGCGATCGATACGAACTATTCTGACATTGTGTATCTCGCTATGTATCTATCAGCCGGTTTGGGCTGCTGAAGGCGACATCATCCCGGGCGCTTCAGTGAATGTGAATGCAAAAACCTGGTGGGTAAATTGCAAGAGCATCGAAATAAAAGACAACTGCATTGAATCGGTCGAGATTCTTGATGATGCAACTCAGCAATGGGTTCCTGCCGTCGAAGAGAAAAGCCCGTTCTGGAAACCTGGAGTCGATCTACCACTGCGAGAGAATGCGCCCGGCAAACTCAAGTGTGGTTACGGTAACGCCAGCTACTCAGACTATTGCTACTGGTTTAAAGGCGCTGCAGTGGACGGGACGGACCAATTAGTTACGGCCACCGTCGGATCGCTAGAAGAGGTGCCCGGCTACCCCAGGATTTCACTTTCGCTGCAAGCTCAAAATGGATTGGTTCCCAAGCGAAGCAAGATTCCGGCGAACGACAATGCGTGGGTCACTCTTAAGCCAGGAACGACCTTCAGGCTCACAGTTGTCTCTGATGCAGGTGGGAAAAATGCAGGAATTGGTCTCGCCCGTATGAAGAATCCAAGCCTCGAGGTGAAGAAAGGCCCAGATGGCAAAAATCGAATTATCGCCTCAGGCACAGTCCAGGAAGTAAACGAATATAAGTGGTTCGATAACACTAAACAAAGTCCCTGTAACGCACCAGGCGGTAATGAGTTAGTCGCAAATTTCTACAACGTGGAATTCTACATCAATATCGAGCCCTACTATCGCGAGTATGCAATATTACAAGGGACTCCTCCTGGGGGAATCTTCATTACTCAGAACGGTGGATGTGAATCTCGCG
>JAPLBA010000118.1 GCA_026393015.1 Actinomycetota bacterium | reverse complement strand
CTCAGGGAGCACAACAAGTTTGATATCTCCACCAAGGAAGGCGTTTGCCGCACCAATGTTTGTTGAGATACGTGAAATGGAAGAGAGCATCGCTGCACGTGCTTCCTCGTTGTTGAGATTATTCACTGCTTCGGTGCGTGCTTGCAGCGCAAGTGCGCGATAGTAAGTGCGCTCTTCTGCGAAAGGCTTAGAGTGTGCTCCTACAAAAGTCATGACTTGCCCTCTCCGGTGACCCAATCGCCAGCTCCGTAAGGATCGGCTAAGGGTTGCGACGCATGTTCGTGCACAATTCCCCATTTGCCGTTCTCATCTTTGCGAAGCACCCAGGTGAATCGGAGGCGGAGAACGTCTCTTCGCTCGTTGGCTTTGTAATCAAGATCGAGAATCCCTTGAATACTCACAAGTGTTTCGCTGCCAATCATCTCTGGGCCTTCAATCCATTGATGCCCGGTCACTCCCATGGGGGAGGTTTGGTAGGCGCTCCAGCCGCGAGCCACGTTTTCATACCCATGGCTGGCCCAGCGCGGTCCTTCAATGAAGACGTAGACCTCTTCACTGCGCTCATAGCCGTGTAAGACGCCGGGGATTTCGCGCGCCTCAATGGCGAGCATGAAGGCCTCGAGGGCGCTTAGAGCGGAACGGCATTCCGCCTCGTGGAACATGTCAGAGAATCTACTAGGGATGGGGGGTACTTGCCAGAGGGTGTCCGAGGGCGTTAACTCCTCCTGTGTCTGACAATTCTGCCCTCATCGCTACTGCCGCCAATGAGCTCACTCTTGGCCTCGGTGCCCCTTCAATTCCGGGAGAGGTAGAACTCGAGTTAGTGATTTCCCAGATCTCTCCGCTTGATCGACAAGTGGTCGCTGGCTTCTTCCCGCCGGCAAAGCCTTGGCCCCTCACTCCAGGGACGGCGGCGGTCGCCAAGGATGCGGCTGGCAATCATTACTTCGCATTTGCCGAGAGCGTTGGTGGAGGGCTTACGCGCGATGGTATTCATGCTCAACGATTCTCGTTGCCGCAATCGGTGCTCCATTCGATTCCGACTGGTTCTGATTATGTGGCGATTGCGTCAGCCGTTACGTCGCTGGCAACGGCGCGCTCGATTCTGCAAGACATTGCCAAGGTGAAGAGTGGAGACACACTTCTTATTCTTGGTGGCACTGGTTCGGTCGGGCAGGCGAGCATTGCTGTTGGTCGCGCACTGGGTCTTACCATGGCAGTGGCCTCGCGCGATGGCGCTGACATCGACGGTGTTCGTGGTGTTCGCAACGATGCAATTGCGGAAGGTGCGCGTGCGATTCTTGGCCGCGGCGCCGATGTCATCATCGATCCCGTGGGTGGCGAAATTACCGGCAACGCAATGAGCGCCGGCGGCCCCGATTGTAAGCACATACTCCTTGGGTTTAGCTCGGGCGCCATGATGCCAATCCTGGCCCCGAAGTTTCTTGGCGGCGAGCATCAATTAATTGGTTTCAATCTCCTCCGCCGTTCACACGAAGGGTTGGCTGAGCATGTTCGAGCCGCTGTGCAAGATGTGATCGTGGGAGGTTTTGCTCCAGATATTGATTCTATTCATCCACTTGCCGATGGGGTAGCGGCTTATGCGCATGCAGCGAAAGTTCGCGGACGCGTTCTCCTACAAGGAAGCGGAGCATGAGCAAGCACTTCGATCTCATCGTCATTGGTGCGGGGACCACGGGCATTCCGTGTGCCGTGGAGGCGGCTAATCTCGGTGGTTGCTTGAAAAATCTCACGAAGTAGGTGGCACGCTCTTTACGTCTGGCGGCCATATGTCAGGTGCTGGAACTAAGCGCCAAAAAGAGCGCGGAATTGAAGATTCGCACGCGGCGCACCTAGCCGATATCGAGAGAATTAGCCACGGAACTGCGCGTAAGGATTTATCCACGCTTGCGGTGACTCTGGGAACTGAAACCATTGATTGGTTAGATGAACAAGGTTTCGAATTTCACGAAAAGGCGCCACGGATCGTTTATGGGCACGAACCTTACGGGGTAGCTCGTACCTACTACGGAACGGAATCCGGGCTCTCAATTTTAAAAGTTCTTAAGCGCTTGCTTGATGAACGTATCGCCCTTGGAGGTATTGATCTACGCCTTAATACCGGAGCGAACTCTCTCATTGAAGAAGGCGGAACAGTCGTTGGCGTCCGTACTGCCGAGGGTGATTTCACCGCTAAAAATGTTGTAATCGCTACCGGTGGATTTGGTGCCAACCCCGAAATGTTTGCCCGTTTGGAAGGTGCCCCACTCGTTTCTGCGGCGTGGCCCACTTCTACCGGAGACGGAATTGCCATGGCCGAAGAGGTGGGAGCTGCGGTTGCCGGGGCTGGTACTTACCTTCCCACGTTCGGCGGACTTCCTTCACCGGACGGCGGAGTTCGGATTCGCTGGGATGATCGGCCACTGCTTGTTGCCAAGGAGCGACCACCTCACGAAATCTATGTGGATCGCCGTGGCAATCGCTGGGTAGCTGAAGACGAACCAAGCATCGATGTGAAAGAGCATGCGTTGGTGGGAATCGAAGAAATGACCTTCTGGACTTTTTTCGATTCGGCAGCGCTCGAGGCGAGCCAACCTATGGTGATCGGTTGGAGCACTGATGATCTGAAGGCGCATGCAAATGTGCTTCCGGGAGTTTTCTCTGGGAACACGATTGAAGAGACCGCGGCGCGCATGGGTGTTGATCCTGCCGGACTGGTATCCACCGTGAAGCGATACAACGAGCACGTGGTCGCGGGAATTGATGCTGAGTTTGGAAGGAAGCACCTCCCAGCTCTCATTACAGAGGCTCCGTTTTACGCTATTCAAAATCATGCAATCACTTTGATTACGTTCTCTGGCATTGATGTGGACATGAACCTGCGCGTACGAAAGACTGATGGATCGATCATCCCCGGACTTTATGCTGCGGGTGAGGCACTCGGTGCTGCGGCAACAATGGGTAAGTCGTTCTGTGGTGGACTCCTAGCAATGCCAGCCATCGCCTTCGGCCGGCATATTGCCCGCGAATTAGCGTCTGAGGGAAGTTATTCAAAATGAGTGAGCGTGGTTTCAATCGCGTGGCAGGTGAATTGCGAAAGCAAATAATCACTGGCCATTTGGCGCAGGGCAATCGTTTGCCGAGTGAGGCCGAGCTCTCTGCGCAACATTCGGTGAGCCGATCCACAATACGGGAGGCTCTGCGAGTCTTAGAGTCACAAAATCTCATTGTCACCACGCGTGGTGCTTCCGGTGGAAGTTGGATCAATCATCCGAATCGCGATCAAATTGCGGGTTACTTGGAGACGGGTTTTAAGTTGATGACATTGGCGTTAGACATGCCAAGCGTTGAAGCATTGCTTGAAGTGCGTGCCATTGTGGAAGTCCCTGCCGCTCAGTTGGCCGCGCAACGTCGCACAGAAGAACATATTGATCAATTGGCGGAGAGCATAAGGAGCCATAAGCCATCGGCTGAAAAGCACGCTGTTCACCGTTCTTTCCATAACATCATTTTTGAAGCTGCAAACAATGCCCTTTTGCACACGGTCTCCCAACCAATTTTCGCAGTTGTAGATGAGAGATTTGCGCGCGACAAAGCACCACCTGAAATGTGGGACGAGGTTGCCCGCTTTCACGAAGAAATATTTGAGGCGGTGCGTGATCAGGATTCTAAGGCAGCTGGAGAATTGATGCGCGAACATCTTGCGCAGTTAACAACTGCTTACTTGGCGATGACTCGCACAAGCATTCGTGAGGAAGCTTCCATGCACAATTCGTCGAATTGATTTAGCACTCGCCACTTCATTCGCAAGAGTTCGCGTCCTGCGCTCTTCCATGGTAAGAATTCGATCTCTTCCCATTCGAGTCGAATGGAATCTCCGGCAACTACTGCATTGAGAAAGTTCACGTCATCGACACCGAGGAGTGCGATGGCATGGTCAAATTTTCCGGTGCGTTCCATGGCGCCACCCACCAGAAGTAAGACTGCTTGTCCGGGTAGCGGGCGACCACGCATTCCTATTTCTTTCCAGCCTTCTTGGAAGAGCGGGTGTGGATATCCGCCTGTAGTCACCAATGTGGAAATCATTTCATCAGTGACATCGATATTTTCACTGACACCGCTTCGAAGCTCTATGGCCATGATGGCTTCCTCTTCTCGACCCATGAACGGTATCCCTCAGATGCCAATGGATCATTTGTGACGAAATCTGCGAAGAGCGCGAGTTCGGCGGCGCATCCTGCTCGCGTCGGTTCTCCTTGTATTAGTGCCAATTTAGTAGCAGCGATCGCGGTGCGCGATGTAGGGAGCATCTTCTCAATGAACTCGGCAATCTCGAAATGCAACTCTGCGCGTGGTACTGCTCGCAACGCAATCCCACTTTCGACCGCCTCCGCGGAGGTGAGCCAGGATGCGGTGAAGAGTAGTTCTTTAGCGCGTTGTGTTCCCATCGTGCGTTGCGTACGAATTGCGGCGCCAGCCCCTGGCGGCAAGCCACTTGCTAAATGATGGTCGCCAATCTTGGCTTCCTCAGCGATAAAGACGAAGTCGCACGCAAGGAGTAACTCGAAGCCGCCAGCGCGAGCTAATCCGTTCACGGCGGCAATGATCGGCACGGGAAGTTCTTCCATGCGGTGGAGTAGAGCGTGGTAGCGGGTGACGAAAGGGATGAAGACTCCGGGGGGATCAGCGAAGCATTCGCCGAGGAAATCAATATTCATGCCCACCGAGAAGATGGAGTCGAACTTTTCCTGGCGGCCGGTGATTACTAGGGCACGTATCGATAAATCGTCGCTGACCTGGTCTAACGCAGCCTCGAGGTGGTCGAGTAGGCCGGGTGTAAGGCTGACATCTGGCAATTCCCACCAGAGTGCTCGATCTCGAATCTCGCCCATCAGGATCTCTCTTTCATTACTCTGGAAGCCTGCCACTACCTATGGCAGAATAGCGATAGATCAATTGTCAGACCTTTGACTGAACTCCCCGACGAGAGGCAAGCCAATGACCGTGCATGAACCCAGTTTGGGAAATTACTTCGAGGCGTTCACGGTCGGCGATGTGTACCAACATCCGCTCGGTCGCACTATCAACGAAACTGATAACACCTGGTTTACCTTGCTCACAATGAATACGAATCAGTACCACTTCAATACTCACTTTTCGCAAAACCACCCCATCACCAAGGGGCGCATCATCGTCAACTCAGGTTTCACGATCGCTCTCGTCCTTGGAATGACAGTCAGTGACATTAGCCATCATGCGATCGTGAATTTGGAATTGACCGACATTAAGTTGACCCATCCGGTATTTGTCGGTGACACCGTTTATGCAGAATCAATCGTGGTCGCAAAGCGGGAGAGCGCATCGCGTCCCTATGCGGGCATCGTGACCGTGAAGACTCGCGGACTCAATCAAGATGGTGACGTGGTCGTCGGTTGGACTCGATCCGTCATGGTCTACAAGGAATCTGCCCGCGAAACTAACAAGTATTTCCCTCAGGCAAAGACCGGACCGCTGGAAATCTGATGACCATCTCGATCACATACGGTCCATGGGGCGAAACTCTCGAAGAGTTAGTGGATGCTGGTCGCCGCGCTGAAGCCGCTGGTGCCGATGTGATTTGGGTCCCCGAACTTCACCGAAGTGCCACAGTGGGCGCGGCCGCGCTTGCTGCAGGCACTTCAACAGTGGGAGTGGGCACTGCGATTGCGCTGGCATTTACTCGCAGCCCCATGGTGACCGCATTAGAGGCACTCGATGTTGATGAGATGAGCGGTGGCCGATTTATTCTGGGCATTGGTTCGGGCGTGCAAAGGCTCAATGAAGATTGGCATAACGCTCAATGGGGTAAGCCGGTAGCGCACATGCGCGAAACTATTGCCATCATTCGTCACTTCATTGCCAATTCACATCTTGGTGAGCGCATGACGGTCGAGGGCGAGTATGAGCGGATTGATATTCGCGGATATCAACGTCCTTTTGCGCCGGTACGAACTGAGATTCCGATCTATGTCGCAGGTATGGGGCCGGTGATGACCAAGCTCGCTGGTGAAATTGGTGACGGCTGGATTTCTCATGAACTCTGCTCTCCGCGATACATGCGCGAACAACTCTTGCCATGGCTAGAAGAAGGTTTAGCGAAGTCGGGTCGTCCACGTAAGAAGTTCGATGTTGTTGTCTCAGCCGCGTGTGCCATTGATGATGACCCTCAAGTGGCGAAGCGTTGGAACGCCGGGCTTATCGGTTTTTACGCCACTGTGAAGACCTATGCCGAATTCTTCGAATTCCACGGCCTTGCAGCAGAACAACAAGCAATTATCGAGAAGTTTAAGTCAGGGGTCTCCAGTGATCACCTCGGTGACATAGTTCCTGACCATATGGTTGACGCACTTACGCTGGCGGGAACGGCTGAAGAAGTTCGTGATCGCATCAGCGAGTATGAAGGGATCGTAGATTCAGTGAAGCTGACCCCGCCTACGCATGGCCTGACGGCAGATATAACCCGCAAGGCTCAGAATCAAATCCTCGAAATGATTCCAGTACTGACAGGAAAGAGGTAATGAGACCTCTAGCAGATATTCGAATACTCTCCCTTGAACAATATGGAGCAGGCCCGTTCGGCACCTTGCACCTTGCCGATCTTGGGGCTGAAGTTATCAAGGTGGAGGATCCACGAGTAGGCGGCGATGTGGGTCGTTACGTGCCTCCTTATGCCAACGAAGAAGATTCTCTCTTCTTTGAAGCTTTCAATCGCAACAAGAAGTCGATTTCGATCGATCTGTTAACACCCGAAGGTAGAGCAGTTTTTGAAGATCTGGTGAAGGTCTGTGATGTCGTTTATAGCAATCTGCGCGGAGATGTTCCCGCAAAGATGAAGATTACTTACAACGATTTACAGCATCTCAATCCCAAGATTGTCTGTTGCTCACTTACAGGTTTTGGAATGACAGGTCCTCGGTCGAGTGAGCCTGGGTATGACTACATCCTCCAAGGCCTTGCAGGGTGGATGGATCTCACGGGGGAGCCTGATGGCCCACCCACAAAATCAGGTCTCTCCATGGTCGATTATTCGGGTGGTTTTGTAGCGGCTATTTCTCTGCTCGCCGGCGTTCATGCTGCGCGCCGCGATGGAGTAGGAATGGATTGCGATCTCTCACTCTACGACGCAGCCATCGGGATGCTCACTTATCCAGGTGTCTGGCATATGAATGCAGGTTTCACTCCTGTTCGCACACACCATTCGGCCCATCCATCGCTCGTGCCTTTCCAGGCGTTTGAGGCATCCGACGGTTGGATAATTATTGGTTGTGCGAAAGAGAAGTTCTGGCAACGCCTTACTGAAGTTGTAGGCAAACCGGAGTGGGCCACAGATCCAAGGTTTATCACTTTTGCCGATCGCCAAAAGCATGCAACTGCGCTTCTTCCAATGCTTGCAGAGATCATTCGTCACCGCACAGTTGATCAGTGGCTCTCGGTTCTCTATCCGGCTTCAATTCCTTGTGGACCGATCAATGATGTTGCGCAAGCGATGCTTGAGCCTCATACGATTGCTCGAAATCTTATTTTTGAAACCGAACATCCGAGGTATGGAAAAATCAAGAATCTTGCCTCTCCAGTAAAGGTGGGTAACGAAGCCGTCGCTCATCGACGTGCGCCGCAAAGAAACGAGAACTTTGACGAAGTGATGTCAGGCTTGCTCAAGTACTCGCCAGAGAAGATTGCGTCGCTTGGTGACGCTGGGGCATTTGGTAAATGAGCGTTGCTGGCACGTTGACTGATTGGGCGCTCTCTCTTGAGACTCTCCCTGATGACGTGCGCACGGTAGCAATTTCCCATCTCTACGATGGCTTTGGAGATGCATTGGGCGGTCTCTACTCGCGTACGCAGGTGCCGGCAACTGCAGTAGCAGAAATCTATGCATCTAAGAGCGGCGAGAGTCCCTTACTTGGCCGGGGTAGCAGGGTAAGCGCGCCCTTCGCTGCACTCTCCTTTGGTGCACTTATTCATCACCTTGATTTTGACGATACACACGCGGGTGGGCTCGTGCATGCTACGTCGGTTTCGCTTCCAGCCGCTATCGCTGTTGGTGCATCTGTCGATGCGTCGTGGGATGACGTAGTGACGGCCGCAACGATTGGGCTTGAAACAGTTACTCGAATTGCCATGGGCTCCTCTCATGGTTTCCACGCGAGAGGTATTCATGCCACTCATGCATGCGGAACTATTGCCGCAGCGCTTGTGGCGGCCAAACTTCTGGGGCTTTCTCGTGAGGAAACCATCAACGCCATCGGAATCGCCGGAAGTGCTTCTGGTGGATTGCTTGAATTCCTTAACACTGGATCGAGTACCAAACAGTTACACCCTGGAACCGCCTCGATGAATGGTGTGATCGCAGCTCTTCTCGCGCGCGCCGGTGGCACTGGCCCAGAGAGTGCTATTGAAGGTCGTTACGGGATTTATGCCACGCTCTCGGCTCGCGAAGTCGAATTAGATTTAGTGACTAGCGACTTAGGGAGTCGTTGGGAAGCAACCCAGATCACCATCAAACCGTATCCGGCCTGCCAGCTCTCTCACGTGTCACTCGATGCGGTGGCGAGCATCATGGTGGGTTATGGAGCAATGGCCGCGAGTGATATTGAAAAGATTGAGGTCTGGGTTCATCCCGATTCATCTGCAATTGTGTGTGAACCTATTGAAGAGAAATTGGCCCCTCGCACACCCTACGATGCAAAATTCTCGCTCCCTTGGAGTATTGCGGCGTTGATTATCGATGGAGCAATCACTGTAGACACCTACTCCATTGAGTCGATCCACCGCCCTGAAGTGGCCGTCCTTGCGCAGAAGGTGGTTATCAATCTGACTCCGGCAGAAGGAGCGGCTGCAGATGCTTCAGGTAAGACCCGTATTTCGTTAAAGAGTGGTGCCTCGCTCAATGGCGGAGTCAATTCGAGTGCGGGCGGCCCTAGAAATCGACTTACACGCCAAGCCCTCATTAATAAATTTGCCGGAAACGCCCAGTGCACTCCCAAAAAAGCAGCAGAGTTCTACGATGTATTGGAATCGCCCGAGGCGACCCTTGTCCAAGTCGTGAAGGCTTTTGAAGTACTCGCGAAAGGTGCATGACATGCATGCAATCACGCCTGCCGACTTTCCTTGGTTTAAATACTCGGAGTACACCTTTTCTCTTGGTTTGATGCATGGCAATGATGCCTTTCTGTCGGGGCATTCAGCCAGTGAGCATGATCCGGAGACCGGTCGCATGGTCGTCAAAGGTGACATGACTGCACAAACACGTACGGCATATGCCAAGATTGAAAGAATTCTCGGCGCTGAGGGACTTACATTTGCTGATGTCACGCATGTAGTGGAGAACGTCACTGTGCAAGGCATCTTTGATTACGATGCGGCAAAGTCTGTCCGTGAAAGCACTTTTGGATCCCATCGGCCATCGCTTACTACAGTTGTGGTCGAGCGCTTGCTTCGCCCGGCCGCTCTTATTGAAATAGAGGTACACGCGTCGCGAGGCGGTGGCAAGTCATTGATTGATGAGCCCGACGCGGGTTGGTCACGTTCTGCTATTCGAGAGGGACACGACGGCTCGGTTTTCCTTCCTACGATGCTTCCTGTTGATGCGAAGGGAGATGTGGTGCACCAAGGAGATTTTGTGGCGCAATACCGTTACTGCCTCGAAAAGGCAGGTGCGCTCCTCGATCGCATAGGTATGAATTTGGGACAGATTGTGACAACCTACGATTTCTCAACTCCGGCAACTCGCGATGTGTATCCCAAGAGTGGTCGAGCTCGAAAAGAATTGCTTGGGGGTGCTGGGGTATTTCCAGGCGCAGGTGGAATTCTGATGAGCCGATTACATCATCCAGATATCTTGGTTGCGGTCGATATCACTGCAAGTCGTCATGAATTAAGGGGCATCAATCCAGGGTGGAAGCGCTACGACACACTTAGTTACACTCCGGGCGTACTCGCCGGCGAAACGTTGTATATGTCTGGTTTTGCATCTCTCGATATGGAATCTCAAGAAGCGCTTTATCCCGGTGATGTGGTCGCCCAAGCTGAAGTAACCTACGGCGCTGTGATGGAAGTACTCCAAGCTGCGGGCGCGACGGCTGCGGATTTGGTCTCCACCATTGAATTTGTTACGCCAGAAGGATTGCCGGAGTACCGCGGAGTGGCTGGCGTCCGTCAATCATTGTTGCGCGCACCTTGGCCAGCATCTACCGGTGCGCTCTGTGCAGCGCTGCTCCGTCCTGAATTTATGTTGGAAGTCTTCCCGATGGCGGTATTAAATGCTCACTCCTGAAATTTCCGCTCTGGTCGGAAGGAGCATCGCCTATACGGCTCCTGAGCCGGTAGGTAAAGCGAGCATTCGTTACTTTGCCATGGCAATTGGAGATGAGAATCCGCTCTATACCGATGATAACTTTGCGAGAGAGCATGGATATTCAGGAGTTATTGCACCCCCCACTTGGGTCTGTGAAACAAATCAATACGCGGGGCTTCCGATGGATTCCGACGGGTATGCCGGTCATCTGTGGAAAATCGAAGTGCCCAATACGCGGCTTGTTCGCGGTGGAAATGATTACCACTTTCATCAAGCCATCGTCGAGAGCGATGTCATTAGCGCAACTTGGGTGATCGACTCTGTTACGGAGCGCACGAACTCCAAGGGGTTGAAGATGATGACAATGTTCTCGACTGCTACCTATACAAATCAGAAGAACGAACTATTGGCAACAAATACTGAGTCGCTTATATGGTCGGAGATTCCGCGATGAATCACCAATTATCCGTTGGGCTGCAGATGCCGACCCTTACGCGCACCATAGATATCACCAACATGATCGCTTACGCGGGCGCTACCTGGGATTGGCATCGACTCCATTACGACAACGAATTCTTAGCTTCGAAGAAGATTAAGTCGCCCATTGTTGATGGTCAGGCATTAGGTGCCATTTTGGCTGAGGCTGTGCAAGATTGGTTAGGACCGGATTCGTTTATCACGCGTCTACATTTTCGCTTTACGACAATGGTCTTTGCTGGTGAAACAGTTACGTGCCACGGCGCGATAACACATGTGGAGGGAAACGAAGTAACGCTAGAGCTCTCGATGACTGCTGGTGAAGATAATCACCCAGTGCTCTCGCCGGCTGGAGCGCAGGTGCGTATCTAATGCAAGATGTATTTATCGTGGGTGCTGCCGAATGTGATTTGGGAGTGACTACTAAGTCGATTCTCGAGTTGCAAAGTCAAGCAGTGACCCGCGCTCTCGCTGATGCGGGATTAACGACTCAGGACGTCGATGGCATTGCCACTAACGGTATTTCTCGCTTTTCTGCAACGCAATTGGCGGATTACCTTGGCATTGTTCCTAGCTTTACGGATTCCTCATTCGCTGGTGGTAGTTCCTTTGAAATCTACGTGGCGCGTGCGGTAGAGGCTTTACGCAGTGGCCAGTGTTCCACGGTGGTGATTTCCTTCGCATCTAATCAACGGTCCGCTAAGTCACGATCGCTCGGCGGGGTCGTTGAACATCACACTCCAGAGGCGCAATTCGAAACCCCTTATGGACCGCTCTTTCCGCTCTCTTATTATGCAATGGCGGCCCAGCGTTACCTCCACGAGGTTCCCACTGGCCGAGCCGCGCTTTCGGAAGTTGCCATCAGCGCCCGCGAATGGGCGCTGCTTAATCCAGTCGCCTTTCGATACGGGACCAAGTCGCTCACTCCGGCAGACATTGAGGATGCAGATCTCATTTCATCGCCATTAACCACGGCAGATTGTTGTTTGGTGACTGATGGCGGCGGCGCAATTGTGCTCACTACCAAGCTCGTGGACAAGAAGCGTGGCGTGAAAATTATTGGTTATGGCGAGGCGACCACGAATACGTCGATGACGAGTGTGGATGACTTGATGGTGACTGGCGCGGTAGAGAGTGGGAAGCGCGCCTTTGCTATGGCGGGTATTACTCCGCAGGATATAGATGTGGTGGAAGTTTACGATTCCTTCACCATCACGGTCTTGCTCACATTAGAAGCGTTGGGTTTTGCTTCACGCGGGGGAGCGGCTGATTTACTACTCAGCGGGAAGACTCGTCCCGGTGGATCGTTCCCACTAAACACGTCTGGCGGTGGGCTCTCCTACTGCCATCCAGGTCAGTACGGAATTCTCTTACTTGTTGAGGCGGTGCGACAACTCCGGGGTGAATGTGGCGAGCGGCAAGTCCCCCATGCACGCCGCGCGCTGGCACACGGTACGGGCGGCATTATTTCTACGCACGCCACCGTGATTTTGGAGAAAGTGTCATGAGTTTCCCTTACTTGCCCATTGAGGATGCTGTTTCCGCTCCCTTCTGGGAAGGCACGCGCATTCAGGAGTTACTTCTTCAATCCTGCAACGTTTGCTCGAAGTTCCAACACTATCCACGTGCCCTCTGCTCGCATTGCGGTGGAACGGATCTTGAATGGCAGAAAGTTTCGGGCCAAGGAATAATTGACTCGTGGACCGAAGTGATGCGCGCACCTCAGGAGGGCTTCGAGGCTCCTTATATTATTGCGCGAGTGCGTTTAGCAGAGGGCCCCATCATGCTGACTCGTATAGATGGAAGTAGTACCAAGATCTCATGCGATCAACCGGTCGTATTAAAATGGCAACCCTTGAGTGACGGCAGAGCGCTACCACTCTTCGTACCAGTAGGAGGATAGAGATGGATTTCACACTCAACGAGGAACAAACAGCATTCAAGGCTGTGTTGCGAGACTTCGTAGAAAAGGAAATCAAGCCCGTAGCTAACGAGTGGGAACGAAGCGGGCGCTATCCGACCGAAATCGTGGCGGGACTTGCAGATATGGGTCTCTTCGGAATGACCATTCCAGAAGCGTACGGCGGGCTTGATATCGACATGGTCTCATTCGCCCTGGTCTTTGAAGAACTTGCCCGCGGTTGGATGGGTGTTGCCGGCATCTTGGGCAGTCACTCGCTCTCCTGTTGGATGATCGCGAAGCACGGCACTGAAGAACAGAAGCAGAAGTATCTGCCTGAGTTAGCTACCGGTAAGCGCCGTACTGGCATTGGTTTAACCGAGCCAGGCGCTGGTACCGATCTTCAAGGCATCCGGACCACTGCCAAGCGTGAAGGTGATGAGTACGTTATTAATGGCACCAAGATGTGGATCACAAATGCGCGCTATGCAAATCCTCTTCCCGTCTTAGTGAAGACCGATCCAGATGCTTCCCCTGCCCACAAGGGCATGAGCGTGATTCTCGTAGAGGCTGGCACTCCTGGTTTCACGGTAAGTCGTGATATCGGCAAGCTGGGCTACAAGGGACCTGAATCGTGTGAAGTGGTGCTCGACAACGTACGCGTACCAGTGGAGAACTTGCTGGGTGGAGTTGAAGGCCGTGGCATGCAGCAAGTCCTTTCAGGTCTGGAATCCGGGCGCATCAATATCGCGGCCCGAAGCGTGGGTATTGCACAAGCTGCTTACGAAGCCGCCCTTGAGTATTCAAAGAACCGTCATGCATTCGGTCAACCTATTAGCGAGTTTCAGGCAATTCAATTGAAGATTGCTACGATCGCAACGCAAACACAAGCGGCTCGTCTGATCACTTATTGGGCGGCTTCAAAGGCAGACGCTGGCGAACGAGTTGATATGGAGTCGGGAATGGCAAAGTACTTTGCAAGTGAAGTTGCCATCGAAGCTTCGCTAGAAGCCATGCGGATCCATGGTGGATACGGTTACTCGACTGAGTACGTAGTTGAGCGCCTTTATCGTGATGCGCCACTGATGAGCATCGGTGAAGGTACAAACGACATTATGAGGACAATTATTTCCAAGTCGCTGGTATCTGGAAAAACTTCGATCGGATGAGAAGTTACCTCTACGTCCCTGGTGATCAACCGGATCGATTGGCCAAGTGTCTTGAACGAGGCGCTGACTATGTAATTCTTGATCTCGAGGACGCGGTACCACCTAATCGTAAGCAAGAAGGGCGTGAGATTTCAGGTGCCTGGATTGCTGAAAATTCGACGAGCGCTCACAAGATATGGGTGCGGGTAAATAACTCAGACGATCTGCTAGCTGATCTCAATGCAGTGATCACCGCGCCGATTGTGGGGCTGATCTTTCCAAAGTGTGAAAATGTGGAGCAACTCGCAGCTCTTGATCTGGTCATTTCCAACATGGAGCGAAAATTAGGAATTCCAGAACGCAGCATCACTGTTTCGGCGTTGGTGGAAACGGCGGAGGGTATTCTCAATGCTCGCGAAATCGCGCGGGCTCCTCGTGTGAGTCGGATGCAAATCGGTGAGTACGACCT
>JAPLBA010000137.1 GCA_026393015.1 Actinomycetota bacterium | reverse complement strand
TGGGAGTGAAGTAATGCTAGATAAACCAGAAATCGAATTTCCTGATTTTCCTGCACCTACCGATTTGGTGATCGAAGACCTCGTGATCGGCGAAGGCGACGAAGCTATGGCAGGTGGGCGTGTGCGTGTCCACTACATGGGGGTAGCGTATTCAACGGGTGAAGAATTTGATTCCTCTTGGTCGCGCAATGAACCGATTACTTTTGGACTTCATCAAGTGATTGCTGGTTGGCAGATGGGTATCCCCGGCATGAAAGTAGGGGGTCGGCGAAAGTTGATCATTCCACCTCATCTTGGTTATGGCGATAGAGGTGCAGGTGCAGCAATTAAGCCTGGCGAGACACTTATCTTTGTTGTTGACCTGCTCGGGTAATCACATACTTGAAATAAGTCGCTCTACGCGTTCATCAACTGCAAGGAATGGATCCTTACAGAGAACGGTTCTCTGGGCTTGATCGTTAAGTTTCAGATGTACCCAATCAACGGTGAAGTCGCGCTTCTTCACTTGAGCAGCTGCGATGAAATCCCCGCGCAACTTGGCCCTTGTGGTTTGCGGCGGTGTAGTTCTGGCAAGCTCGATCTCATCATCTTGAAGTATGCGCCGGGCGAGACCCTTCTTTTCTAAGAGATAGAAGAGGCCACGATTGCGGTTGATGTCGTGGTAGGCCAAATCAAGTTGTGCAAGCTTTGGAGAGTTCCAGTCAAGTGAATCTCGCTCCATATATCGCTCCATGAGGCGCTTTTTGATGACCCAGTCGATCTCAGTGTCAATCTCCGTAAGACGATTGGACCGAATCGCATCAATGGTGCGACCCCAAAGGTCCATGACCAACGCAGTATTTGGATCTGATACCTCATGTCGTTCAATAAAAATTTGAGCCTTAGAGAAATACTCCTCTTGCATGTCGAGTGCCGAGATTTCACGGCCGTTCGCCAGCTTTACGACATTATTCCCCGTGGTATCAGCACTCATTTCGCGAATGGCCCGAATGGGATTTTCTAACGTCATATCCCGAAAAACCACTCCTGACTCAATCATTTGCAACACGAGATCAGCACTACCAAGTTTGAGTATGTTTGTAGTCTCCGACATATTCGAATCACCAACAATCACGTGCAACCGCCGATACAAATCAGCATCTGCGTGGGGTTCATCCCGAGTGTTAATGATGGGCCTTGATCGCGTGGTTGCTGAAGAAAGTCCTTCCCAAATATGTTCTGCGCGCTGGCTCACGCAGTAAGAACTGCCACGGGGGCTGGATAGCACTTTTCCGGCCCCCGAGATGATCTGGCGGCTTATAAGAAAAGGGATAAAGACATCTGCTAACGCACCGAACTCACCGGATCGCCCTATCAAATAGTTCTCGTGGCATCCGTAACTATTTCCTTCAGAGTCAGTGTTGTTCTTAAATAGGTACACTTGCCCGTCGATACCTTCATCTCGGATTCGCTGCTGAGCTTCCACGGCAAGATCCTCAAGAATCCGCTCCCCAGCGCGATCATGGATGACCAATTCGCGGATGTCGTCGCACTCGGGAGTTGCATACTCCGGATGGCTACCGACATCTAGATAGAGACGTGCCCCGTTAATGAGAAACACATTCGATGATCTCCCCCAGGAGACAACTTTTCTAAACAGGTGTCGAGCCACCTCATCAGGGCTAAGTTTTTGCTCTCCAACGATTCGGCAAGTGACACCGTATTCATTCTCAAGCCCAAAAATGCGACGCTTCATGTTTACTTGGCAAGAAGTGCGTCAAGTGCCGAATTGAAGAGGCGATAAAACTTACGACGAGAAAGCCGCGCACGGTCTAACACGGCAACTTCCAACATCTCCCCGGTAATGATGCGATCCCCGCCTTCGAGAGATTTAACTGCGAGTGCAAGGCCTTCTTTGAGTGTGAGTCCTGCCCTCCACCCCTCAACCAATCGCGCTGAAATAGCGTCTGCCGAGCCGCCCATGGCAGCAAAGCCCTGCTCGTCGGCGACCGACCCGTCGTATGTCAGGCGGTAAATTTGATCCAAAGAACTCTCATCGCCCACTTCCGCGACAATGATCTCTACCTCATACGGTTTTTGTTCGGTGGTGAATACGCTGCCCAATGTCTGTGCATACGCGTTTGCAAGTGCCCGTCCGGCAACGTCACGTCGGTCATATGCATAGCCACGAAGGTCGGCAAGTCGAATTCCGGCCACCCTAAGCAATTCAAACTCGTTGTACTTTCCGACCGCAGCGAATCCAATTCGGTCATAGATCTCGCTCACCTTGTGAAGGGCACGGGAGGGATTCTCGGCAACAAAGAGAATGCCACAATCCACTTGCATCACGATTACTGATCGTCCACGCGCGATTCCTTTGCGCGCATAATCAGCACGATCCTTCATTACCTGTTCGGGACCTACGTAATATGGAGTTGTCATATCAACTTAGCCTTAGGTCCATCGGGGCGAAGCGTTCGAGACTCAACGAGTTGTCGGGAGAGTTGCTCTACCTCCTCATCGCTTACTTTCGAGGCGCCTTCATGGTTGACAGTGATGATGAGCGGATAGATATTTCGTGCAAGGTCAGGTCCCCCGGTTGCACTGTCGTCATCGGCTGCATCATAGAGAGCTGCAAGCGAAGCAAGTATTGACTCTTCTCTAGTGAAAGTCTCCTGATAAATCTTCTTCAACGCACCGCGTGCAAATATCGAGCCAGATCCAACAGCATGGAAAGAAGATTCTTCGTAGCGACCACCAGTGACGTCATAAGAAAATATACGTCCAATATTGGAATCTGGATCGAAACCAGCAAATAGCGGCACCACAGCCAATCCTTGCATTGCTAGAGGTAGGTTTCCGCGAATAAGGGAGGCGAGGCGATTGGCTTTTCCATCGAGACTTAAAGGCGAACCTTCAATTTTTTCGTAGTGTTCAAGTTCAACTTGGAAGAGCTTAACGAGTTCAACCGCGAGACCAGCTGTTCCCGCAATTCCCACCACTGAGTATTCGTCAGCTACGAATACTTTCTCAATATCGCGAGAGGCAATCAGATTCCCCATGGTCGCCCGACGATCGCCCGCCATCAGCACTCCCCCTTGATAAGAAAGTGCCACGATCGTAGTACCGTGTGGAGCTTCAATGGAGTTTGGCCGCGGCAGGAGATCTGGTGAAATCTTGTGTACGAAATCAGCAAAAGACGTCCCTACAGATTCGAAGAAACGCGCGTCTAGTCCGTTCACTATTCACCTCCTTTTTGGACAAAGGCGGCCACGAAGGCAGCGGCATTGTGCTCTAACGTGGCATCGATTTCTTCTAGGATGCTGTCGATGTCTGAGAGAGATGCAGATGCCTGAACGGTCGGCATCGACTCATCTACCTGGTGCTCATCTCGCGCTCTCGAACTCTCGCGCTTCGGTTCTTGAACGGCCATGGGTACATCCTATGGGAGATTGGATTTGAGACGCTCGAGTAACTCTCGAACGCTTCGGCTGCTCTCCAATATCTCCCCCACTTCGCCGCGTGTTCCCCGATAGGGATCGGTAAGGGGCACCCGCACGAGGGGGGCATCGATTTCTTCCTCTAGAAGCAAAGAGTCCCAGGAGGCGGCAACGACGTTCTCTGGAAAACGCTCCACTACACGCCCACGCAGATATGCACGCGTATCGTGCGGCGGGTTTCCAACCGCGTCAAGCACCTCAGATTCCGAAACCAAGGTCTCGTGGAGCCCGCGGGTCTCTAATTTCGAGAAGATGCTCTTCTCTTTGCGGATATCACTCCACTGGAGGTCGATCAGTGAAAGCCGGGGATGTCCCCAATCGATTCCATCTCGGTCGCGATAAGAGTTCAATAGAGCAAGTTTGGCCTTCCACTCAACTGTCTGTGTCAAGTGAGCATCTTGCGATCGAAGACCATCAAGTGTTCTTCTCCATCTTTCAAGTAAATCTGACGTGGCATCATCTAGTAGTCCATCTAAAGCAACCAGAATTTCCGCTGCCTCAAGAAAGTACTCTTGTACGTCGATCGCGCTCATTCGACGGCCGTCCTGCATTTCGTAAAGCGTGCTCATAGCAAGGTCATGGCTTACCTCGTGAGTGGCCACCACCGGATGCCTAAAGATCGGGACATTTGTAAGGGTGCCCGACTCGATCAACGCCAGTACCAAGCTTGCACTTCCCACTTTCAAATAAGTCGAGGGTTGAGAGAGATTCGCGTCTCCAATAATCACGTGCAAACGTCGAAACCGAGCGGCATCGGCATGTGGTTCATCTCTCGTATTGATAATGGGGCGTCTTAGGGTTGTTTCAAGACCCACCTCAGCTTCGAAGAAGTCGGCGCGCTGACTGATCTGGAAACCTGCGATCGCTCCAGACTGCCCAATGCCCACGCGACCAGCACCCACCATGATTTGCCGAGTGATAAAGAACGGCGTCAATGCCGTCACTAATTGCGCGAAGGGAACGCCACGAGAGACTATGTAATTTTCGTGTGTCCCGTAGGAGGCTCCTTTGTTGTCAGTGTTGTTCTTGTAGATATTTATTGGTAGCGGGTCAAACTGTTCAACAGCAGCCGAAATACTACGACGCAAAATCTCATCACCAGCAAGATCCCATTTGACTACATCTCGAGGATTAGTGCACTCCGGGCCGGAGTACTCAGGGTGCGCATGATCAACGTAGTAGCGCGCACCATTGCCTAAAATTACGTTGGCGAAACCCATATCCATATCTGTCAGCTGACTGGGATCGGCAATCTCTCTATCTAGATCGTAGCCTCGAGCGTCACGTAATGGTGATTCGTCTTCATAATCCCATCGGGTGCGACGCCTGCTCGCGGCGGTGGTATTTGCATATGCGTTAACAATCTGGCTTGACAAAAGCATGGGATTTTCGTTCAGAGATCCGGGCTGTGCAATGCCGTACTCCGTTTCGATTCCCATGATGCGGTGCACCGCACCGGGCAAACCGTCGTGAGCCATCTACAGGTATTGACCTGTATTGGAGAGGGCATCTATAGATCTCCCCGGTCCGGTTCCTGACTTCCCGGTGATAAGAGTGCGAATGTAGACGATCCGTTCGCCCTTTTTCCCAGAGATTCGCGCCCAATCGTCTGGGTTCGTGGTGTTGGGTAGGTCCTCATTCTCCTTGAACTCGTCCACACATGCTGCCAGCAGATGGCTTACACGTATTCCGTACGAACCGTGGTCGAGTTGGTCTTTGATGGCCATCTTCTTAGCTCTACCGACAATATTTTCAATCATGGCGCCTGAGTTGAAGTCCTTAAAATAGAGCACTTCTTTATCACCATTTGCATAGGTAACTTCCAGGAATCGATTCTCGTCGTCTTCTGAGTACATACGTGCGACCGTCGATTGGATCATGGCAGTCACGGTCTTCGCACGATCTGAACCATTCTCAGAAAGGTCATCAGCGTTCAAGGGGATTTCTGTCGTGATGTACTTACCAAAAATCTCAGTAGCGCCCTGCGCGTCAGGTCGCTCAATTTTGATTTTCACATCGAGACGTCCCGGACGCAGAATGGCTGGATCGATCATATCTTCACGATTGCTCGCTCCAATTACGATCACGTTTTGCAGACTTTCTACACCGTCAATCTCAGCGAGCAACTGTGGGACGATAGTGTTTTCCACATCTGAACTTACGCCGCTACCTCGTGTTCTAAAGAGGGAATCCATCTCGTCAAAGAAAACAATAACTGGAGTCCCTTCACTTGCCTTTTCGCGTGCACGTTGGAAGACCAAGCGAATGTGGCGCTCAGTCTCACCTACATATTTATTGAGAAGTTCGGGCCCCTTGATGTTGAGGAAGTAGGAACGACCCTCCGGCTTGCCGGTAATTTCGGCAACTTTCTTTGCTAGCGAGTTTGCAACGGCTTTCGCGATGAGGGTCTTTCCACACCCTGGTGGGCCATAAAGCAAGATTCCCTTAGGGGGGCGTAATTGATACTCACGAAAGAGCTCTGCATGAAGATAAGGCAATTCGACTGCATCTCGAATCATCTCAATTTGCCGGCCAAGTCCGCCAATATCCTCGTAGTCAATATCCGGAACTTCCTCAAGAACAAGTTCTTCAACTTCGGCGCGCGGAATTTTTTCGAAGACAAAACCTGACCGAGATTCCATGAGCAGCGCATCGCCTGGGCGCAGAGACACCCCATCGAGGGAACGAGCTATTCGAACCACACGGTCTTCATCTGAGCGGGCAGTAACCAGCGCTCGGTGATCCGAAAGCAATTCTTTGAGCGTTACTAACTCCCCGGTCTCTTCGAAACCGAAGGCAGCAATAACAGAGAGCGACTCGTTCAGCATGACTTCTTGTCCGACACGAAGTCCGCTTCTATCTACTTCAGGAGAGACTTGCACTCGCATCTTTCGACCGTTTGTGAAGATGTCTAGAAAATCTTCGCCATCTGGAATGCTATGCACGACTCCAAAGCCAGCCGGAGGTTGCGCTAGGCGCTCGAGGACGGCTTTCAAGTTGAGGATGTGCTCCCGCGCCTCTTTGAGAGTGCCCGCTAATTTCTCGTTAGAGCCCTGCACCGTGGCAAGATCCTTGGATAAGAGGTCTATTCGCCGTTGCACGTCTGAGGCGCTCTCGCCGGGCTTACCTGAGACTTCACGACGCAAGCGATCAACCTCCCGCTGCAGGTCGGCGATCGTGTCGGGGGTTCTTTGGCCTTCGCTCATGCTCTGACGATACTGCAACTCGCTTTTCCCAGCCTACGATTCTTCGACAGAGCCCCCATAGGCGCCCTCAGAGGGGCGCCGGCGGCGCATGGGCGGCCCAACCCCGTCGGCCAATCTGCGCGAAGTGAGCAGGAAGCCAGTATGCCCGATCATCCGATGTTCAGGTCTGACAGCGAGTCCTTCCAGGTGCCAATCTCTTACCATCGACTCCCACGCGTGTGGCTCGGTGAAGTTGCCATGGCTTCTAATGGCCTCACCCACTTTTGAGAGTTGAGTCGTGGTCGCGACGTAACAAATTAACACTCCGCCTGGGCGCAGAACGCGAGCAGCGATATCGATATTCTCCCAAGGAGCCAACATGTCGTAAATGACACGGTCGACATCGCGTACTCGTTCGTCTAACGATGCCACTTCGTCTATTGCTCCCACCTGCAGATGCCAATTGGATTGCGCACTCCCGAAGAACTGTTCGACGTTTTTTGCAGCAACCTCCGCAAACTCAGATCGTTTTTCAAACGAGAATACTTCACCGCTACTTCCGACTGCTCGTAAGAGTGCAATGGAAAGTGCGCCAGAACCTGCACCAGCCTCGACAACTCGAGCCCCAGGGAAGATGTCTCCGAGGGTGACGATGTGCGCCGCATCCTTGGGATAGACAATCGTGGCGCCGCGGGGCATCGAGAGCACGAAATCTGGATAGAGCGGGCGCAGGGCGAGGAAGACCGTCCCTCCCGTCGTGGTGACCAGTGAACCCTCCGGCAAGTCGATGAATTGAGCATGTTCAACCCAGCCACGATGAGTGTGAAAGGAGCCACCTTCGGCGAGATTGATCGTGTGCAGTTTGCCTTTAGGATCGGTGAGTTGAACTCGATCACCATATTGGAAGGCTCCCCTGCGGCTGGCCGGAATTCCATTCTCCGAAGTCGTCATGGCATTACCTTACCGGGCGCTACTCTGTCGTCATGGTCTCGATGGTGAAGCTCTCCCCTTCCAGGGCAAATGACTTCCAAAATTGCCCCTTGCTCTTTCGGTTTCGCACAATTGACCAACTTCCAGAGCCGCTCTCCATCGATGCGGTACGAGGAACGATTGTGCACACCACTCTCGAACACCTCTATGACCTACCGGCTATCGAGCGCCAGTTGCCGCAAGCTTATGAACTCTGGCGAGAAGCTTTTACCGAAATATCTCAGGACGAAAAGTACCGAGAACTCTTCGACGCTATCGAAGACATTTCCGTGTGGAGTAATGAGAGCCTCTTCCTCTTAGACAAATATTTTGCGCTCGAGGAGCCAGTGTTATTGGAGCCGTCGGAGCGTGAGTCTCATATTGAGTTTGACCTTCAGGATGGTTTCAAGATTCATGGATACGTTGACCGAATAGATGTAGCACCCTCAGGTGAAATACGTATTGTTGATTACAAGACCGGAAAGTCCCCCAGAGAAGGATATGAGCAGAAAGCATTCTTTCAATTGCGTTTCTACGCACTGATTATTTGGCGAACTCGAAATATCGTTCCACGAAAGTTAAGGCTCATATATCTAGGTGACGGACGAATTTTGGAAGATTCCCCCACTGAGAGCGATTTGATAGCAACTGAGAAGAAAATTGTTGCCATTTGGAAAGCTATGGAAGCAGCTTTTGATTCAAAGAACTTTCCGCCCAAAAAGAGCAAGCTCTGCGATTGGTGCGCTCATCAGAG
>JAPLBA010000038.1 GCA_026393015.1 Actinomycetota bacterium | reverse complement strand
GTGCCATTGCGATCAACAACACCACCCGCTATGTAGGTACGAATTGCGTGTACGTACTCTTCCATCTGCTTTCCACTAGCTTGCTTCTTACCAATGTGTGCAGCGGAAGAATCCCCGCGACCAATTCCACAAATCACCCGCCCACCAGATTCCACTTGCATGGTGGCACGTGCGCCGGCAGTCACTGCCGAGTCGCGCGTAATCGGATTAGTGACGCCAGTGCCGATGCGAAGAGTGGTGGTAGCAACGGCCGCGAGATTGAGTTGGCCGTAAGGATCGGCGCAGAGGTTCTGTGTATCAGGGGCTAAGAAGTAACCGAAACCCATCGCTTCTATGCGCTTTGCCAGCGGAGCGGTGTACATCGCTGAAGGCTCAACTATGAGGCCGAAATCAGTCACGGTACTTCCTTTGTTCGCGGTGAGGTGCCTGATGGAATCTAGCCGATGAGTAGATCAAAAGAAACTAGTTCTGGACCAAACTATCTTGGAGTCCTGAAACGCCCGGTCTAGGCCACGAGCGAGGCCCTGAACTTTCTCTCTATAACCCTCCTCTAGAGGAGCTTTGGGAAGTAAACTTCCTCTCAGGAACATCACTTCCGATCGATCGGAGAGGTGCGACATGGACGTAAAAGGTGAGGGAATACTCGTAACCCCGCACATCGCCTTCTCGGTGGAAGACGTGCCGAAAGGCCGGATCACCGACGTGGGTGACCCCACTGGAATCCTTAAGAAGGCCCTCAAGGGACTCAACCACTCGAATGGCATCCTCGAACTCAGTCACCCGATCACCAGCATGTTGGCCGATTGGGACCCATTCGACCTGATTGCGCGCGGGGCACCCAAGTCTGAATACCGCTACGAGGCCATGATGATGGCGACTCTCGTGGTTAACGAGAAACTTACCTACACAACAATGCGTGCGATTTGGCGCTATGCCTTCGCCAATCCCGAGCTCTTCGATGGAGACGAAAACAAGGACCTGCTCTCACTCATTGCAGACATTCACGCCCTGATTTAACAGTAAGATCGGTTTATCACGTAGATCAACAAACACAGGAGTGGTTATGGCGAACAAAGAACAACAAGGAAATGCAAATAAGAAGAAGGAAGCAAAGCTCACTCTCAAAGAGAAGCGTATTAAGAAGCAAGAGAAGAAGAGCAAGGATTAATCTCCTCTCACTCTCATGAAGACTGTCTGGGACATCGGTGCCCAGCGTCCGCACTTTGCACCACTCAAAGAGGACCGCGCTGTTGATCTCTGTGTCATCGGGTTGGGTGGATCCGGGCTTACTGCGATAAACGAAGCAACCGCTCGCGGATTAAAAGTCATCGGCATTGATGCTGGCGAAATCGCGGGTGAAGCCGCGGGGCGTAATGGTGGATTTATTCTCGCTGGTATCGCAGAGTTCCATCACGACGCGGTCGTAAACTTTGGGCGCGAGAAGGCCAGCGCGCTGTATCAGCACACTCTTGACGAGATGGCGCTCATGGAGCGAGCTACACCTGAGAGCATTCGACGCATCGGCGGGCTCCGCGTCGCCTTCGACGACGAAGAATTAGTTGATTGCCACAGACATTTTGATGCGCTGAGGCTCGATGGCTTTCCGGTAGAGATGTACGACGGACCAGAGGGTCAAGGCATTCTCATTCCTACAGACGGAGTCTTCCATCCCCTCAATCGCGCGATATCTCTAGTGCAACAAGCGTTAAAAGGTGGTGCGGAACTC
>JAPLBA010000044.1 GCA_026393015.1 Actinomycetota bacterium | reverse complement strand
ATGCTGCTAAGGCAAGCGGGCTTACTGATTACCCGGAGACGGCACTCAAGAAGCTGGCATCAAAGAAGCTGATGGATTCTAATTCAGTGTTTGCCACCATCGTTAAGAACTTTAACTGGACAAACTCAGATCAGAATTCTGTATCAGCAGATATTGAATCTGGTATGAAGCCAGAAGCAGCTGCGCAGAAGTGGATTGACGCTAATCCTGACAAGGTTAAGGCTTGGATAGGTAGCTAGATTCTGATTGTTCGCTTAAGTAGCCCTGTCAGTTATCCTGGCAGGGCTGCTTATTTGAAAGACCTTGAGCGGGCAATTCATGACGCCTGGTTGTAGCGTGGTAATTCGACTTGTAGCGTGGTGATTCGACAGTTCAGACCATAGGGAGCGTGCGATGGAGACCATTCTTGATGCGATTGGGAATACCCCACTCATTAATATTGAGGGCATCTGGGTCAAGATGGAGTTTCTCAATCCATCTGGTTCCATCAAGGCACGTATTTCAAAGTTCATGATTGAACGCGCAGAGCGCGTCGGCCTGCTCAAGGTCGGAGACACCATTGTTGAAGCAAGTAGCGGCAACACCGGAAATGCCATGAGCATGGTAGCCGCAGTTAAAGGTTACAAAATGTTGGTAGTGATGCCCAATGGCATGAGCCCTGAACGCACCGCGATCTCGCGTGCATTCGGAGCCGAAGTGCACACGATGGGAGATTTTCATGTTAACGATGCACTTGCTGAAGTGCGTCGCCTAGGAGAATTGCCCGGGTATTTCGCGCCTCAACAATTTGATAATGAGTGGAACGTGGATGAGAACAGAGAGTGGCTTGGCCAGGAAATTCTTCACCAATTACCAGCGGGTGTTCTCCCGGATCTAGTGATCGGTGGAGTGGGCACGGGTGGCACCATCGTTGGTGTCGGGCAGGCCTTTAAGGCAGTCAATCCTCAGTGCAAGGTGGTAGCGATGGAGCCGAGCGAGTCGTGCACCATCCTCTGCGGGGAAATTGGCAAGCACCTCATCGAGGGCATAGCTGATGGATTTATTCCTGGCATCATTGCTCGCCATCGCGACATTCTTGATGATGTCTGCCATATTGAATCGGATGTCTCGATCGAAGAGATGCGGCGTCTAGGCCGGGAACACGGAATCTTTGTAGGTCCTTCATCGGGTGCGCACTTGTTGGCGGCTAAGATGTTGAAAGAGAAGCACGGCGTGGAGAACGTCGTCACATTCTTCTGCGACGAAGGCGAGAAGTACATCAATGACTACTGGCTCTAACACTGGCTATACGACTGGCTCTAACACTGGTACTAGTAGAGCGGTGTTACTTGACGGCAAGGCACTTGCCGCGAAGGTAAAGGTAGATTTGGCAAAGCGGGTAGAAGTCTTACGCGCAGCTGGATTTTCCCCAGGCCTAGGCACCATGTTGATCGGTGACGACCCAGGTTCACATGCATATGTAGCGGGCAAGCATCGCGATTGTGCCGAGGTGGGCATTGCATCAATCCGCGCTGATCTTCCGGCCAACGCGACTCAAGCGGATGTGATGCGCGAAGTGGCTCGACTTAACGCAGACCCACTCTGCACTGGCTACATCATTCAACTTCCGTTACCCCAAGGTTTGGATTCCATCGCCGCTCTTGAAGCGATGGATCCGGAAAAAGATGCCGACGGTTTGCATCCGATGAATCTCGGACGTTTAGTTCTTGGGCAAGAAGCACCACTCCCATGCACTCCACGTGGAATTGTGGAGTTGCTCCGTGCCTACGACGTGCCCATTAATGGCGCACATGTCGTGGTAGTCGGCCGAGGCGTCACGGTGGGTCGACCACTAGGGCTCCTACTCACTCGAAAGAGCGAGAATGCCACCGTCACTTTGGTCCACACGGGAACAAAAAATCCTGCGCAATATCTCCGTGAGGCCGACATCATCGTGGCCGCTGCTGGAGTGCCACATATGATCACCGCAGATTTGGTGAAACCAGGCGCCGCCGTCCTCGATGTGGGCATCACTCGCACCGAGGCAGGGCTAGTAGGAGATATACATCCAGACGTGATGAATGTAGCTGGATTCATGGCACCCATGCCTGGAGGTGTGGGTCCCATGACGCGCGCCATGCTCATCACTAATGTGGTGGAGAGCCTTGAGCGTGCCCACGTACCCGCCGATCAACGTGTCCACCTACCCGCCGATCAACGTGCCCACCTACCCGCCGATCAACTTGCCCACCTACCGACACAGGGTGCTTGAGGCTCCCATGAGTTATGACTTCATCATTGTCGGAGGTGGCTCCGCAGGTAGCGCATTAGCAAACCGTTTGAGCGCTGATCCCAAAAATGAAGTGTTAGTTCTTGAAGCCGGTCGTCCAGATTATTGGTGGGATGTATTCATTCATATGCCGGCAGCGCTGGCTTTCCCCATCGGCAGTAAGTTCTACGACTGGAAATATGAGTCTGAACCCGAACCCTTCATGAATAACCGCAAGATTTATCATGCGCGCGGAAAAGTCTTGGGTGGTTCTAGCAGTATCAACGGCATGATTTGGCAGCGCGGAAATCCACTCGATTACGAAAGGTGGGCTGCAGATCCCGGAATGGAGAATTGGGATTATGCCCATTGCTTGCCCTACTTCAAGAAATTAGAGAATTGCCTTGCTGATCCGAAGAGCCCCTTTCATGGTGATTCTGGTCCGTTGAAATTAGAACGTGGCCCCATGAAGAGTCCACTATTTGAAGCTTTCTTCACAGCTGCGGAAGAAGCGGGCTATGCGCGTACGCCTGACGTGAACTCATTCCGCCAAGAAGGCTTTGGTCCTTTTGATCGCAATGTTTACCGCGGGCGCAGACTGAGCGCTGCTCGTGCCTACTTGTATCCGGTGATGCATCGAAAGAACCTCAGAGTAAAGACGCGTTCACAAGTCGCCAGAGTTATTTTTGAAGGTAAACGGGCGGTGGGTGTTGAAGTGTTGCGCGGCAAGAAGCGCGAAGTCATGAGGGGTAAAGAAATTATTCTTTGTGGGGGAGCGATCAACACTCCGCAAATCTTGCAGCTCTCGGGAATTGGCGATGCGGAGTACCTCAAGAGCGTGGGAGTCGAACCGGTGCATCACCTTCCCGGTGTGGGCGCAAATCTTCAAGATCATCTCGAGGTGTATGTGCAGTACAAGTGCACCAAGCCAGTTTCTATGCAACCAAACTTAAAGATGTGGAAGCGTCCCTTCATCGGAGCTAATTGGCTCTTTTTCCGTAAGGGCCCTGGCGCTACCAATCATTTTGAAGGTGGTGGCTTTGCGCGTAGTAACGAAGACGTGGCATACCCCAACCTCATGTTCCACTTCCTTCCATTAGCTATTCGCTACGACGGTACGGCGCCCTCTGGGGGGCACGGATATCAAGTACATATTGGGCCGATGTATTCAGACACCCGCGGGAGTGTGCAGATCAAGAGCAATGATCCCCTTGAGAAGCCGGCTCTTCGATTTAACTATCTTTCAACCGACCAAGATCGCCGGGAATGGGTTGAGGCGATTCGCGTTGCACGAAAGATATTGAGTCAACAAGCCATGGATGAATACAACGGTGGTGAAACCTCTCCCGGACCTGCCGTTTCAACCGATGAAGAGATTTTGGATTGGGTACGCAAAGATGGTGAAACTGCGCTCCATCCCTCTTGTACGGCGCGCATGGGAACTGATGCAATGTCAGTCACAGATCCAAGAAATCTTCGCATTCATGGTGTGGACGGTTTGCGTGTCGTCGATGCATCGGTCTTTCCGTACGTCACCAATGGAAATATTTACGCGCCAGTGATGATGGTTGCGGAGAAGGCAGCGGATCTCATTCTTGGAAATCCTCCGCTAGCTCCTGAATCGAT
>JAPLBA010000054.1 GCA_026393015.1 Actinomycetota bacterium | reverse complement strand
GGTCTCGGTGAGGGTATCGCTCAAAAGTTTGCCTCTATGGGAGCCAACGTAGTGATTGGTGATATTGGAAAGACTAGCGGGGAGCAATTTCCGCAACACGGTGTCGCTACCAAGAGTGAGATGGAATTACTTGCCCAAGATCTTGAAAAATTAGGTCCCGGGAAAATGCGCACTTTCGTTTGTGACGTGCGCGTTGAAAATGAAGTAGAAGCGCTCATGGCGTTTGCAGTAAAGGAGTGTGGATCGGTAGATATTCTCATCAACAACGCTGGAATCGGATATCTCATGAGTCCCATCGTGGATACGAAAGAAGAGAATTGGGACGCGGTTCTTGACGTAAATCTGAAGGGCACATTCTTGGCAACGAAGCACGCTGCTCGCCACATGATTTCTCAAGGGCGCGGTGGTCGCATCATTAATATCGCTTCGCAGGCCGCAAAGTCAGGTTTTCCACATGCGGCTGCTTACGTTTCTTCGAAGCATGCCCTGATTGGTTTTACTCGTACGGCATCAATTGAAATGGGTGTCCATGGCATCACCGTGAATGCGGTGTGTCCCAATCATGTGACTACCGGATTAGGGGCATGGCAGAACACCTATTTTTCAGAATTACTTGGCGTGACACATGATGAATATATGTCGGCTATGGCCGCACGTATTCCACTGGGTCGGCCAGGGAGACCAAGTGATGTAGCGAATGCGTGCGCTTTCCTAGCGAGCGATGAAGCGGAGTACATCACTGGAGAACCAATGAACGTATCCGGCGGAGAAGAAACTCATTAATCAGTAACACCAATTAATTCAGTAACACCAACGAGAGGAAGCACGCATGTCAGTCCGTACATTTGCAATCACAGATAAAGCAGGGACCAAGAATATTTCACTCGATCTTGTGCGGTGCTATAACCTTGGCTTTACGATGCGTGATGCAGAAAAGATGCAACGCCATCTCGAAGAGTGTTACAAACTTGGAATCAAAGAATTGATTTGTGATCGTCCTCCACTCGTGATGCCGATCAGTGATTGGGCAGTGCTCACTGATACCGCCATTACCGTGCAACGGCCCAAATCAAGTGGTGAAGTAGAGATTGTCACTCTGGTAGATGAGAATGACACGATTTACGTCACAGTGGGTTCCGATCACACAGATCGATCACTTGAGGGCATCGACATTCCTTGGGGTAAGCAGGTAACTCCCAACGTGGTGGCACCTCATGCCTGGCGCTGGGATGAAGTGGAAGATCACTGGGATCAAGTAACGATGGAGTGCTGGGTCATTGATGGCGGCCATCACATGAAGTACCAAGAGGCCTTCGTAAACGAGTTTTGGACACCAGCAGAAATGCTGGAAGGCGTGCGTGAAAGTGTGGTTAAGGTTCCAGGAGCAATTATTCTCTTCAGCGGAACGGTAGTTTCAATCGAAGAGAAATTACGATTTGCTGAGTCTTGGACAATTAAGATGATTGACCCAGTGCTCAATCGCACTATTGAACATACATATACCGTTGCCGTTTTAGCTGGGGAAGTTCTCAATGACGGATCTTCGACGGGCGATATCGCAAAGGGCGCTGCCCTCACCGGTTGAGCTTGATGGGGAGTGGGCTACAGGGGTCGCACTCCCCATCGATCTCGCCTGAATTTTGTACACGTAAGGTTTTCCTTAGGACAGAGAAAGGTAATTAATGCAGCCAGCAACCGTTGTTAACCGCGTACCTCGTGAAGATTTGCCAGCGAACCTCAAGACCGTCTGGGATGACGCCCAGGAGCGTCATGGTGACACCACATTTGTCGAGGTAATGGGCAATAGCCCGGATCTACTCGCGTGGTACAAGGATGAGTTCTACGCAAAGATCTTCTACGGAGGTCGAGTACCTCTGCGCACTGTGGAGATGCTTCGCCTGCGTTTGGCTAATGTGCATGGCTGCGCTTTTTGCGTACGTAATGACACCACGGCAGCCTTGGCGGCAGGGATCACCCAAGAAGAAATTGATCATTTAGATGAGTACGAAACTTGGGCCTTCTCCGAGGCTGATCGAGCCGTTTTGGCGCTGGCTGACCAAATGATCCTTACGAATGCCTTTGGCTCTCTTGACCAAAATTTATATGTCCGTTTGAAGAGCAGCTTTACGGATGCGCAAATTGTGGAACTGGGAATGATTTCAGCGGTGCTATGCGGAATGGCCAAGTTCCTCTTCGTTTATGACTTAGTCGAGCGCCTCGACTCTTGTCCTTTTACTCCTCCTGTTTCACAATTATCCTAGAGTCAATCAACTACCCGAAAGGCACCCCATGGTTCCGAATAAAGATGTGGCACTGCTTGTTATTGATATGCAGAATGGTTTCTGCAAGCCCAAGGGTTCAATGGGGTCTTTAGGTTTTGATATCTCTCGCTGTGATTCTGCGATTGGTCAAGTTCGAAAGCTCATCGACGCCGCGCATAAAGCAAACGTTCCGGTCATCTATACCCGCTATGTTTACCAACCGGGTTACAAAGACGGCGGTATCCTGCCAAATGAGCTCGTTCCAGGGCTGAAGGAGATCGGAGCCCTTCAAGAAGGTTCATGGGACGCAGCGATTGTCGACGAACTCACTCCCATCGAAGGTGATCTCATCATCGACAAGTCTCGCTACAGCGCATTTTATGGAACACGTCTTGAACCGCTATTAACTGGCCTTGGCACGCGCAACCTTGTGATGTGTGGGGTCACCACAAATATGTGTGTTGAGACTTCAGCTCGTGACGCAAGTCAACGCGATTATCACACCCACGTGATTGAAGACGCGTGTGCTGAAGTGGATCACCAACGCCATCTCAACGCAATCCAAACCATTTCCTTCGGATTCGGATGGATTAACACCATTGATGATGTGCTAGCTTCTTGGAAGTAAAACGATCTCTGGTGCGCTGCATCCCGTCTTCGCTATCTCCCGCAAAGCGGATAGTTACTTGACCCATTGAAACAATGGTTGAGTCACGTATTTTTCCCGGCACTTGCGCCTTGGAAAGATGCTGGCCCTGAGGGCCGTAAACTCAGATGATGATCACTCTCTCAAACGTGGAATTACCGGGTAGGCGCGTAGTGGCCTTGGCAGAGATCCCCCTTGCCTGCTGCGCTTTAGAGGCGTACGCCTTCCGGGCCACGTGTCGCGAGAGCCTTGGCTCTCCTAGTGAGGTGCTTCTGCTGGTGAGCGGCACCTTAACGACCGCCCTAAGCTCGCAGATTCAAGCAGCGGTTGCCCAATTCCAGGCGCATCTACCGGAGTTGCCCCACCGGATCGTGGCCGTAGGGGCTTGTGCCACCAGCGGTGGCCCTTACTGGGATTCGCCCACCGTCATCCCAGGGCTTGCTGAAATGGGTATCGAGCCGGACCTCTTTATCGCTGGCTGCCCACCATCGCCTCAAGCGATCTCCAATGCCCTCGCGGTGGTGCGTGCGTGAAGCGGGTGCGCTCAGCGGTGTGGGAAGTGAGCGCCACAGAATTGAAGTCTGCCGGCTATGACTTCTTTGATCAGTTGGGAGCGCGCGCACTCGCAGATAAAGAGCAGGAGGTCTGGCTCATCGTGAGTAATTCACTCACTGGCGAGCGGGCAGAAATCTCCACCCGAACGCACGCGCCCTTGCCAACACTCTCGCATCTCTGGGCGGGCGCGTTCTGGTGCGAGAGGGAAGTTGTCGCACTAGCCGATCTCCCGCTCACAAAACGAGCCGAAAAAGAGTGGCCAGGATTTGCAGATCCTTCCGGACGTACCCGCTTCAGCCCTGTCGGAATCAAGGGAGGGCAGTGATGGAGAATCCACTACGCGCCGAACTTGCCCTCGACGCAAGTGCTTGCACTTCGTGCATGATCTGCGTGCGTGAATGTCCTACGTGGTGCATCACCGTGGATGCCCATCAGGAAGAGCGCGAAGAGGGCGGTCGGCGACCGATCAAAGTGAACATCCTCGATAAATTCGAAGTGGATTACGGTCTTTGTATGTTCTGTGGCATCTGCGTTGATGCTTGCCCACACGATGCCCTTTTCTGGGCCCCTGATGCTGAGAATGTCTTGAAAGAAGGTGCGAGTGGGAATGGAGCACGGCAAAATTTGGTTTATCAGATAGCCGGACTTGAAGGCGCGCTTCCACGCGCGGTTCGGTCAGCGAAGAAAGAGCAGAGTTGAGCCACAGTAAGTACTTCAACGGAGTAGAGAGTGCAGCCCTTTTCGAATGGCAGAACGGATCAGGAGTTTAAAAGAGATTGCTAATACTTATAAATAACGCGTGCTCAGTAAGGAGCAATTATTAGCGGTAGTTATCGAATTGCACCGCAAAATCCCAATCGTGACCCTTGACGAGTGCAATCACTTCTTGTAAATCGTCTCGGGACTTACTGGAGACGCGAAGTTCGTCGCCTTGAATCTGCGACTTGATTGATTTCGGACCATCGTCGCGAATCAGTTTGGCAACTTTTTTGGCGTTCTCCTGCGTGATGCCTTGCTTGAGTTCGGCCGAAATTTTGTAGATCTTTCCTGACTGTTGCGGCTCACCTGCATCAATTGATTTGAGGGAGACACTGCGCTTGATCAATTTCTCTTTGAATACATCGAGGGCGGCTTTGACGCGATCTTCGCTCTCGGCCTCCATGGCGATCTTTTCGCCCGACCATTCAATCTTGGCTCCGGTGTTCTTGAAGTCGAATCGAGTGGCAAGCTCGCGCTGGGTCTGGTTGAGGGCGTTGTCGACCTCCATTTTGTCGACCTTGGAAACGATGTCGAATGAACTATCAGCCATGAGATACACCCTATCTAAGCGGCGACCCTTTGAGGTGAGGTGGGCCGGCGGTGCCGGGAAATCGGGGCAGGAATGTCGGCGAAACGCGGGAGAGCGAGCCACCCTCTGGTCAGGGTAAAGTTTGCTCTGCTCACGGCGGATTGCCCGAGCGGCCAATGGGAGCGGACTGTAAATCCGTCGACTTACGTCTACCCAGGTTCGAATCCTGGATCCGCCACCAAGGGTGGGTTCTCCGGAACCCACCCTTTATCTATGCCCTTCGTTTTCTCTGCCCTGGGCTTTCCACAACAACAGATTTGCCGCTATTCTGATGGTGTCAATAATGACACCATCAGGCATGCCCTCTATTGCTGAGATATTGCTGAAGATGAAAGTGAACCCATCCGGGGTCGCTTTCGTAGAACTGAAGAAAGTGTGCGAATACTTCTTTGGAACGCCACGGCATTCCGGTGGGAGTCACATGATCTTTAAGACACCATGGCAGGGAGATCCACGAATTAATATTCAGAACTCGAGTGGGCGCGCGAAGGCGTATCAAGTGCGACAAGTTTTGGCCGCACTCTCCCAGTTGCAAAAGGAGAATGATGATCAAGATTGAGCATTACACGTATCGAATCACTTGGTCGCCGACCGATGAAGAATTCGTAGGCTTAGTAGCAGAATTCCCGTCGCTCTCCTGGCTTGCGCCCAGTCAAGTACTCGCACTCGAAGGTATTCAAAAGTGTGTGCGAGGAGTAGTTAAAGAGTTGAAGCAGTCCGGTGAGACCATTCCAACTCCGCTAGCTGAGCGTTCCTACAGTGGCGAGTTCAAGGTTCGGATTCCTTCGCTCGTGCATCGTGCCCTAGTTTTGGAGGCTGCAGAAGAGAATGTCAGCCTTAACCGGCTGGTAAGTTCCAAACTCGCCCGCTAGTCAGGTTATGTTGAAGATGTGTGGATCAAAATCTTGCGCGGACTAAAAGGACGCCTCAACGCTTTAGGCGAGCCCAAATTCCTGTGCAAGTTTGAGTAGATCCACTTTTGTCTTCGCAATTTTTCCTTCTGACCTGAATTTTGCACGAACCCGGTCGACGTATTCGCTGGCGGTACTCGTGGCAACGCCCATCCGGTTGCCGACCTCTTCCATTGTGAGTCCTGAGGTGTACAGCACGAGTGCTGTTTTTTCGCGTTCAGAAAGTTTGAGTCGCGACTCTGGAGCATTGACTATTCCGGCCACTTGTGGCGAGAGGTATGTACCGCCTGCCAAGATTGTTTGAAGCGCTACCAGAAGTTGGTTAAGGGCCGCTGTCTTTGTGAAGTATCCACGCGCTCCTGCCGAAAGTACGCTCTTTACAACCGTAGCTTCACCAAGTGCGCTCATTACAAGAATTGGAATGTTCTTTGCGGCTAGTTGAGAAACAATATCTACTGGTGAGCGCCCATCACCTAGATCAAGATCTACCACTGCGCACATAGGCTTATTCGCTTCGACAGAACGTAAGGCATCCTCGAGTGAGGCTCCGGCATAAGAAATTCGTGCGCCAACAAGTTCTTGCTCAATACGGGATTTGATCGCATCCAGAACTATCGGGTGGTCTTCGAGAATGAGAATATCCACAGCAATTTTCCTGTCCTGAGAACGAAGGACTAGAGCGCTCTTCGATATAACCGTATCAGAGTTATGTCAGATTCTGGATACTTTTATAGAGATAAAGATACGCTTGCCGTATGAGTGATCGCCTCTTTGGATTAATCTCCGTGCGAGGCGAACTCGACCGCATGGAGCGGGCTAACCAGATCTTCTTTCATGCATACACCACACTCACGTTTTTCGTTCCGTGTTGGCTGGTGACGTTTAATAGTGAACTGAATATATGGATAAAAACTTTGTGGCAATTAACTTTCATTTTACTCGTATGTACTATTCCCTTCCTAGGTAAGCGCTCGCTCCGATTATTTCTCTGGGCAATCCCAACTACTACTCTCCTCATATCAGCTTTAGCTGTCCTCATCGTTCGCCCAACCCAAGGTAATGGCGACCTCCCACTTACTCTGATAACTCTTTCCGTCGTGCTTTATACGAGCAGTACTTTTCGAGGACTGCGGGCCTATGTTTTGATAGGTTTTGCCTTACTTGCTGAATTGGTACTCCTTCAGTTTGGCAGCCAATGGTTTGCTGCGCGTGGTGGCATCGTGCACACCATCCCCGTGGCGGTTATCTTTCACGCTGCTATTGGAGTGTTAGTGAGTGCCGCCTTAAACCGCTCACGTAAACAAGCTGGCACACTAGATGAAGCGTTGGCTGAACTGGTATCGGTTAAATCCTCAATAGATGATATGTCGCTGCGGGAGAACGATCGTCGATCAAGGTTGCAGCGAATTCACGGAGACGTGCTCAACACTTTGATTGGCGTAGCGAACTGGAGTGGGGAAGTTTCCGCCCAGTTAGCTGAAAGTTGCAAGAGAGCAATTTTGCTAAGTTCCGAAGCAACTCCGCCACTAGGAGGATCTCTGCGGAAATTGGTAGATGGGTGTTTAAGGAAGTTGGATACTCGAGATTTCAAAATTCGACTCTCTGCGACAGCAGATGTTGTACTTCCGCAGGCCAGCCTCTTGGCTGTCCGTGCCATCGTGGAGGAGTGCATTAGTAACTCGGTACGCCATTCACAAGGCACATTGATTTCTATTGGCTGGCGTGTCACTCAAGGCAATCAAGTTGAGATTTGGCTTGAGGATGACGGCGTTGGGATTCCCGAAATTTTCTCACCCCGCTTAGGCTGGGGCGAGGTCATTTATCCTGCTATTCAACGGCTTGGTGGCACCTCTGCCACTCAGAACCTTGCTGATTCGGGGGTTCGGATTTCGTTTACTTTTACCTACTCTGCGGTAACTGGAATCGAGACGAGTTCACTTGAATTACTTCGAAATACCTTTGAAGAGCAGGATACGTTCCAAGATCACGCGATGAGCTGGGCATCTCAGTGCATTGCATATATCTTGCTCATTCTCACCCCGGTGTATCTCTGGTCTGAGACGAACTGGCGTACACCTGCAATTATTGCTGGTGCTCTATTTCTTTATATGACAGTGCTTCTTCGAGTTCCAAAATTGCATACTTTCTCTACCAACTTAGGTGCCATGCTGATGGCGTGCGGCCTTCTCCTTGCCGCAGCAAAGGGCATTCCAGGTTGCTCAAGCGCCCCCAGCTTGCAGTGGTTTGCCAATATCGCAGGAACAATTTTCTTGGCCGGCGTTTACCGCTTTGGTTTTCGAGCGATCTTGGTGCAATTCCCGCTCTTTGTTCTCACCGCGCTCTACGTAGGGTCCCAACTCTCCTCGGTGTGTGTTCAAGTAATCTCTGTACCTCTCTACGGCGCGGGCATCTACGGAATAGCGGCTGCTTCGCATTCGGTTGCAAATGCGCGCCGCCGTAGGGTGGGAGAAGATGCTCTTACGCAATTCACTGGAGTCACTACTCTTGAGGAGCGTCGCCTTGAGCAACGCGTCAGAGATGAAGATAGATGGCAAGATATCCTGAAGGAAACTAATGGAATCTTTAGTAATGTTGTTGAGGGCGAGTATCTAGATTCACAACTGCGAAGAAGTGCAATTTTGCAGGATGCCCGTCTCCGTGCACATTTGCAGATCGAAGCGATGAATCAGCCACGACTCTTTGGTGTCACCGGCCGACTTATCGATCGAATTACTCATCAGAATCTGGTTCCAACCCTGCAAGTTGGAACATTCAGTGATGAGGAAATTGACGCCTCAGAGTTAGATTTTCTGGGTCCAGAAGAGGTGGTAGATCTTTTGACCGGCGATCTGGAGAAATTTAACGACCAAGCATCACTATATATAGAGCGTCGCCTAGGAAATATTTTTCTCGCACGTATTTCTGGCGAAACTAGAGTCGATTTAGATAGTGAATGTATTTTGGGGGCTTGGAAATACAAATCAACTTCTCCAGCGAAAGGTTTTGGAAGTATTGAAATGACGGTTACTCCTGGAGTGCGTAGCTAGTCTCAAGAAATTAACGCAGAATCCAATGTTCTACAGATGGCGGTTCGGCAAGGAAGGGTGAGATCGCTACTCTCCACTGAATAAACCGATCAGATTCTCTAAAGCCCACCGTGTGCGCCTCGAGCGTTTCCCATGCGATGGCGAGCATCACCACTTCCGGGCGCTCAATTCCTCTGTGTACATGGACATCAATAAAGCCATCCGCACCGCGCACGATGTCTAGCGCGCTCTTGAGAACTTCTTCGAATTCATCAGCGCGCCCGGGGGAGATGGTGATGTAAGCAATTTCCATGATCATGGGTCGATGGTAACCCTAGACTTCTCGTATGTCAGAGTTTGCCGCCATCTTGCTCACTGGCGGAAGTGGGCGTCGCCTGGGGGGGATTAGTAAGGCACATTTAGAAGTCGCCGGCAGAAGTTGCTTTACGCATGTCCTCGAAGCTTTGCATTCGGCGCAATCAGTGGTTGTGGTGGGAGAGACGATCCCTCATCAAGACCCTCGACTCATATTTATTCAGGAGGAGCCGATAGGTAGTGGGCCGGTAGCAGCCATTTCGGCGGCGCTTCCCTTAGTCATCACGAAATATGTGGCCATAGTTTCGGTCGATGTTCCGTTAGTGATGGGTGCTTTCGAAGAGTTGCTTTCAGCGTGGAGTAGTACAGATATCGCCCTTGTGGCTTCAGATGGAACCCACGAGAGCTACCTAGTGTCACTTTTTGATACCGATGCGCTTCGAGGCGCGATCGCCAAGCTTTCTACGATAAGTAACGCATCAGTGAAATCCGTTTTGGCGCACTTGTCATATCGGCCCGTAAAAGTAAGCAACCCCGATATGTTGATTGATGTAGATACCCGAGAAGATCTCAGCAGAGTGGAAGAAATCCTTAGTAGGAGGTAGCGAAGTGAGTGACGTAGAGCGTTGGAGTGAAGTGGTGGCGGCTGAGCTAGGCATCACCTCCGCAGTCGATGTAACGGCCATTTTGGAGCTCACCAAAGATGTCGCCCACGGAGTGGTTCGCCCGGCGGCCCCCATCGCCGCGTACTTGCTTGGCTTAGTGGCCGGGGCAGATCCGGCAAGGGAGGCAGAGGCCGAGGCCACTATCCGCCGCCTAGCCGAAGAGTGGGTCCCGCAGGAGCTTTAGCCGCAACGGCACGCGGGTTTCGCGCTCTTCCTACGGCGTGTACCCTAGGCTGGCTTGCGCTTCTTCGGTCATCGATCGGGGGCGGCAGTAAGCCCCCTTAGCTCAGTAGGTAGAGCGTCTCCATGGTAAGGAGAAGGTCTACGGTTCGATTCCGTAAGGGGGCCCTGGTTCTTCCCACCTCAACGCGCATTGAGCGTGCTGAGGCGTGTGGAGCTGGGGCGGGGTAGCTCAGTCTGGTAGAGCAAGCGGCTCATAATCGCTGTGTCGCCGGTTCAAGTCCGGCCTCCGCTACAAAGCAGGCCCCAGAAGTGGGCGCCCGCAGTACGACTGAGTACGACTGGGTAAGTCTGGCGACTTACGCAGGATTTTCCGGAAAGGTACCTCTCCAGGTAGCCTTCTCACGTTCCAGAAGCACGTTCACGGAGTTAACGGGAAGCCCACCTGGGTTTCGAGGGTTTCGAAGGTTTTGAGGGGAGTCGTCATGGCTAGCAAGAGCGCCGACATTCGGCCAAAGATCACCATGGCATGCGTGGATTGCAAAGAGCGCAACTACATCACCAAGAAGAACCGTCGTAATGATCCAGACCGCATGGAGCTGAAGAAGTTCTGCCCACGCTGCAAGTTGTCGACCGTTCACCGCGAGACTCGCTAATTACTGAGCCTCATGGCTCTCTCTCCTGAATTCCTAGGTCGCGCGTATCGCGCTCCTGAGATCCATACTGTTACTGCCGATGAAGTGCACGCTTTTTTGCGCGCCGTCGGAGAACCCATCGGCGACATCGCCCCGCCCACCTTTGCCATCAAATTAGCGCTCGCAGAATCTGAAAGCGTGATGAAGAGCCCAGAGCTTGGCCTCGACTGGAACCGAGTGGTGCATGGAGATCAACGCTTTGAATATCGACGCGCTATTCACGTCGGAGATGTACTCGATTGCGAAACGGTTATTGAAGCTATCAAGTCTGCGGCCGGCAACGACATCATTACGACTCGATGCGATCTTATGAGTGGGACAGAACTTGTGGTGCGTTCCTGGGCAGTGCTCTTCTTTAGAGGACCAGAGAAATGAGCCGACTTTCTTACTCTTCGCTCATGGTCGGCAGCGTATTGCCGGAACGCACGTTCGAGATCACGCGCGCAGATCTCAAGCGTTATGCCGATGCCAGCGGCGATCAGAATCCCATTCACCAAGACGAGGCATTTGCCATCAGTGTCGGCCTTCCAAACCTCATTGCACATGGGATGTACACGATGGCACTTGCCGGCAAATTCATCACAGACTGGGCGGGCGATATCACTGCTCTTCAAGAGTTTGGTGTGCGCTTTACCAAGCCGGTTATCGTTGCGGCCGACATCCCTGCGGTGGTCATCTTCTCTGGTTCTGTAACCGAGTTGCTCTCTCATAATTCCGTGAAGGTCGAAATTCAGGCGATCAGTGCGGGAATCAAAGTACTTGGACAGGCCCGAGCCATTGTTTCCTGCGATGAGTGAGATACCGGCTGATGTAAGTGCGCTCGCGGACTTGCGTGTGCAAGCCAAAGCGAATAAAGATTTTGCGCTGGCCGATCAACTACGAGATCAACTTTTAGATCTTGGCTGGCAGATCAAAGATATTCCTGGTTCCTATGAATTGACTCCGCGCAGCGCCTACCAAATATGGAAAGCATTTACAGAAGTTCCTGAAGTGAAGATAAATACCCCCTATCTTGCGATCATCAAGGTCGACGGTTGGCTAGCAGATATTCAGGAATCTACGAACGCTCTACTCACATTTTCGCCATCAATTGAAGTCGTCCTTATTGATGTATCTGGCGATGCCGAAGTCGGAGTGGGAGTACACGAACTTGCAAAATCTCCCCGCGTACACGAAATTCACCTCGGGAGCGATCCCGGCTGGGGTCTCGTAATGCGGACGGCAGCTGAAAAGTTTGTCGCGGAATTCGTCGTCCTCATGGACCCATCAACCTTGCTCACTTCTGATCCAATTCCCCAGCTAGAAAGTGCGTTCGCTGATTCGACTGTGGTCAGCGCTGGTTGGCGCGGTGCTCTGGTCAACACAGAAGATGCTTGGCGTAGCGTCGATGACAAGGGATCAGGGGAAGTTGATGTACTTCTGGGTTACTTCATGGCCATACGCCGAGAATCTCTACTTGCAACCGATGCTCCCCACCCGAAGGCAATCTTCTATCGCAACGCCGATCTTGAGCTCTCCCTCTTATTGAGGGAGCAAGGTGGTCGGCTGATCGCGCTCGATCTACCTCTTGAGCAACGGCGACATCGGGGCTACCACGATTCGGATCCGGCAATCCGCGAGCGGGAATCAAAGAAGAATTACAACCGTATATTGACGAAGTTTCGCGGACGCAGCGAGATTCTCTCGCCTCGTCGCTAACGAACGCCTACGCTCGCACTATGAGTACTCGGGCATCTGCACTCACCACCCTTCGAGTAGGTGGTGAGATCCCTAGCTTTATTGATGCAAAGAGTGAATCTCAATTCATCGATGCCCTGCAAAAATATCCTGAGGCCTTGGTGATGGGCGGCGGCTCTAATCTGCTCTTTTCAGATGCCGAGTGCGAACGACCAGTTATCAAGGCGAGCATGCGCGGCGTCGCTCATGAAGTAGATGCGTGTAGCGGCGCTACCTGGACGGTAAGTGCAGGGGAGCATTGGGATCACTTTGTCTTAGCGACCGTCGAGGCGGGTTGTGCAGGACTTGAAACCTTGAGTGGAATTCCAGGCACTGTAGGCGGGGCTCCGATACAAAATATTGGCGCTTATGGCAGTGAACTCAATTCACTTGTTGCACGTGTACGTGTTTTTGATCGCGAACTGGGGGAGATCCAAACTTTTGCTGCTGCTGACTGCGGATTTGGTTATCGCACCTCAAAGTTTAAAAAAGAAGTAGACCGTTACGCCGTTCTCGAGGTGACCCTGCAGTTGCGCGTTGGCGAGATGAGTAACGAAATTGCGTATGCCGAACTTGCCGCCGAGCTTGGAATCAAAGTGGGTGAACGTGCTTCCGTGAATGCTGTGCGCAAAGCAGTCTTAGCCATTCGCGGTCGCAAAGGCATGGTGTTAGACGAAACTGATACTGATACGTGGTCTGTCGGTTCATTCTTTATCAATCCCACGCTGCCGGCTTCGAAAATTCCCACCGGCGCACCTGTTTGGGAGCAAGAAGATGGTCGTGTAAAAACTTCAGCTGCCTGGTTGATTGAAAATTCTGGAACGACTAAAGGCGAGCGCTTCGGTAATGCGGCAGTCTCGTCTAAACATGTCTTGGCGCTTACAAATACCGGAAGTGCAACGAGTGAAGAGATACTGGAAGCGGCTCGCACGATTTGCGCACGCGTCGAGAAACGATTTTCGATCACCCTGCAACCAGAAGTGAGAATTGTGGGGGCGCAGTTGTGAGCATTACCGCAGTTATTGGTGGTGCGGGAAAGAGTGGTCAGGCGGTGCTCTCTGCACTAGCAGCGCGACAGCTAGAAAGTAGATCGCTTACTCGTGCCGAAATAGATCTCAACACTGGCATCGGATTAACTGAATCGCTCCGCGGTTGCCACGCCCTTTATGCACTCGCACCCAATTTTCATCAGGATGAAGTGGGTATTGCTGAGAGGGTAGTGGAAGCTGCAAGGGATGCGGGTGTGACGAGAATTGTTTTCCACTCAGTTCTGCAACCTCAAGTAAGTGCGATGCCCCATCACCTGGCGAAGTCGCGCGCCGAAGAGGTCATCATCAACTCTGGTCTGGAATGGGCGATTTTGCAGCCCTGCGCTTACGCGCAGAATTTCACCCGAGAAGTAGTAGGCGGACTCGGATATCGAACAGACGCACCATTCTCGTTGGTGGACTTAGCCGATGTCGGTCAGGCCGCTGTGCGCCTACTTACAGATAGTGCGACCACATATGGCACTTTCGAAGCCTGCGGTCCCACTACGTCAATCGCCGAAGTGGCGAGCCTGCTCGGTTGGGAAGTACGGGAGCGCGCGTTTACGCCAGCCGATGATTCATATGCTCAAAAATGTATCGCCGCCATGTTCACCTATTACAACGTGCATGGCTTGCAGGGAAGTTCGCTTGCCCTTAAAGCCCTTCTTGATCGCGAACCCACCCACGCCGTCAGCGCATTAAAGCGTCGCTAGTTAAGTCGTACCGGTTACTTTGCTTCGCCGAGCAACTTTTGAATGCGCGTCACACCTTCGATGAGGTCGTCATCGCCGAGTGCATATGAGAGGCGCAAGTAACCACTTGGCCCAAAAGCTTCTCCAGGAACAACGGCAACTTCGATCTCTTCAAGAATGAGATTGGCAAGTTCGGCAGAAGTTTGCGGACGCTTCCCACGGATTTCTTTTCCTAGCAAATCCTTCACACATGGATATACATAAAACGCACCAAGCGGAGTAGGACATTGCACGCCAGGAATATCGTTGAGCATCTTCACCATGATTTTGCGACGACGATCAAAAGCTACGCGCATTTCATGAACTGCAGTGAGGTCACCTTGAAGAGCTGAAATGGCTGCGCGTTGTGAAACGTTTGACACGTTACTGGAGAGGTGTGATTGCAAATTGCTTGCGGCTTTAATGACATCCTTGGGACCAATCATCCATCCCACGCGCCAACCAGTCATCGCGTATGTTTTTGCAACACCATTGATGATCACGCATGTATCGGCAAGCTCTGGCACCACAACTGGCATACTCGGTGTAGTAGCGCCGTCGTAAACCAAGTGTTCGTAAATCTCGTCGGTGATGACCCAGATGCCATGCTCCACTGCCCACTTGCCGATGGCTTCTACTTGTTCGCGTGAGTAGACCGATCCCGTGGGATTAGATGGTGAGCAGAAGAGCAACGCTTTGGTCTGTGGTGTGCGCGCAGCTTCAAGTTGCGCCACGGAAACCAAGTACCCGCTCTCTTCGCCGGCAAATACTTCGACAGCGATTCCGCCGGCCAACTTCACGCATTCCGGGTAGGTAGTCCAGTAGGGGGAGGGGAGGAGTACCTCATCGCCCGCGCCCACGATGGTGGCAAATGCTTGGTAGACCGCTTGCTTGCCACCGTTGGTTATCAAGACTTGGTCGGCGGTGATCGCATAACCGGAATCGCGCAGAGTTTTGGCCACGACCGCTTCGCGCATCTCGGGTAGGCCGGCGGCCGGGGTATAGCGGTGGTTTGCCACCACT
>JAPLBA010000018.1 GCA_026393015.1 Actinomycetota bacterium | reverse complement strand
TTACGTGAAAGGGGCCCAACAATTTCTGAAATATGGGGTGGAGGCCGATGCGGGTAAAGGCATTTTTGTAGTTCACCCGCCACTCGGAAAATGGGTCATTGCGCTGGGAATTCATATCTTTGGCGATACGCCATTTGGTTGGCGCATTGCCGTTGCTTTCTTAGGAATTCTTTCGATATTCCTCGTAGGCCGCATTGCCTACTGGCTCTTTCGGAGCGAGAGCGCTGCCACCATCGCAACATTGCTCTATGCCGTCGACGCCCTAGCATTCGTCCATAGTCGCACCTCGTTACTAGATTCGGTACTCGTCTTCTGGTTCATCCTCGCGTTCTACCTCATGGTTCGACCTACGAAACACGTCGATCTGAATTACGCACTTGTATTCGCGGTGCTTGGGCTTGCTACCGCAACAAAATGGAGTGGTGGTTACTTCGTAGCTGCCTTTGTGGGCTGGATGTTGCTACGTTCTTTCCGCGAAGGTGTCACCCTTAAGTTAATTGCAACCAGAATAACCATCCCCTTGATTTCGATTGCGGTATACGTCTTTTCCTGGTGGGGATGGTTTGCCTCCAAGATTGGATACGATCGATATTGGAGTAATTCAACATCGCTTGCAGGCACATTGAGAAGTTTTATTCACTATCAAGTCGAGATAATTCACTTTCACGTGGGTCTTCACTCTCCGCATCCGTACATGGCAGAAGCCTGGGCGTGGTTGTTTCTTAGGCGACCTACGGCCTTCTACTACTCTTCGCCGAAATCACCAGTAGGCACGTGTCGAATAGGCACATGTTCCGATGCCATCTTGGCTATTGGGACGCCCGTGCTCTGGTGGGGCGCAATTGCTGCCATTCTCTATGCCCTCTATAGATTTCTCATAATGCAAGATGTGCGAGTAGCACCACTACTACTGGCACTTGCAGCAGGAATGATTCCTTGGTTATTCGTAGGCCAGCGCACTATTTTCTTCTTCTATGCGGTCGCACTCTCACCTTGGTTAGTTTTGCTAGTGGTGTATGCCATCATGCGAAGCCAGCGATCTGCACTTGGACAAATTCTTTCTGCGCTTTTCATCATCGCAGTCGTGCTGAATTTCATCTATTTCTTACCCATTTTAGATGCGCAACCACTTCCATACGATCAGTGGCACGCTCGTATGTGGTTTAGTAGTTGGATTTAAGGTTTTTCTTTTCTATGCTTTTTAGACCAGTTGACAGTGCAATTCAGTGAGTTAAAACGTTCAATCCGACCTAAATCCTGGGTAAAACATAGGCAATAGAAGCGTTTGCCAATGTCAAACTACTTATATTTATGTTCTCTTAATTTAAGGTCATTGAGGACTTCGGGAGGAATAAGTTCTAGCGCACTCTTTGAAAACACATATCCGGTGCCGCGTAAGGCTCCAGTCTCATACTCCTGGCTCTCGCTGGGCATCCATAGAGAAATATCTGCATGTACCGGAATGGTTTCCGGACCAACGGTTTTACCAGCATAGGTATCAAACCCATAACCTGGAAAATCAGGGATCTGAAAATCATCGATAACTGCAACGAATGGTCCTCCCCATTGGATGAGAGCAATAAGTTCCTGTGTGGTGGGTAGATAATCATGCCAATGTGCGTCCAAATAAGCTATAACCGGTTGGTCTTTTGAGATTCCTTCGAGTATTTGTGCAATGTGATCTACTGATGATCCTAAAATTATCTCAATGCGACCTTGATCTATTAATTTTTTTAAGCGATTGCGGGCAATCAAGGCGTACTCTTCAACAATTTCTATTGAGAAAGTTTTCACCACACCTAAACCAGAAAATAGGTGAGTGGAGGTTCCCACAAAAGTGCCAGTCTCAATTGCAAACTTTGGACGCAAGTGCGCACCGATCACATAAAAATTAGACAACCGCCGACTTTGGCCATTAAAAGGGCTTGACCACCAGGGCCAACCTTCACGCTCAAAAAGTGAAAAGTCCATACCTGAGTTTAGAAGCTTTCTAATATAATTACTATTCCTAATGCTCTGTTCTTAAAATATCACTTGTGATAACGCTGACTAAAAATTGCGTAAGTTCACCAACAGAGTTCATGAGAGACCTCTAGGTCTTGAGTTCTTGATTTACAGATTGATCTAGAGACAAATTCAGGGAATTATGAAAATTGCTGGAGTAAAGAGTGGAGCTGAGGGGATTCGAACCCCTGACCCCCTCATTGCGAACGAGGTGCGCTACCAACTGCGCTACAGCCCCTTGGTGAGACCTAGGTTAGCAGGGGCGAACGAGAGTGCGAATTACTCTCCTACAACTCGGGCTTCGCGCAGAGCTTCAGTTGCCTCTTCGGCTGCTACCTGATCAAAGACTTGATCACGACCAGGAGAAATAGCAGCTAACCGAGCCTCTTCGGCAGCCTTCTGAGCAGCAGACCAGGCGCCTGGTTTCGTAAGATCAATAGTTCGTATGGGCCGTACTGCTTTTGGTGCGTTCACATACGTGGGCACTGGTACCGCTACTGGATTCCAAGAATCATTAACGGGGGAATCCACCCGAATTGCAGGCCGAGAAACGACATGCACAGTGGTTGATTCGGCAGGTGATGTCACCTGCGCTGTTTGGAATGAACGTTGGAAGGCTACTTGCGCGGGTTCGATCTTTATCTTTTCGCGCCGACTTTCTGCGCGACGCGCTTGTAGATGAACAACTTCAGCACGGCGAACCGTCACGAAGAAATATCCCGCACCGAGCAGCGGAAAGAGTGGAAGGACGAGAGAAGTGGCACCCGCAATCCCAGAGATGAGCGTTGTCAGGAATGAACCTGCCAAGATCGCATACGTACTCTTTCGCCGGCGAATCATCATCGCGCGCGCCTCCGCTCTCTCAACGTCAGTTAGGGGAATTTCCGCGATGGTGCCACGCGAAACTACCCGCATTGCACTCCGATATCTCTCTACAGAGCGGGATTCACTCGCTTGGTCGTGTCGCCGCAGCCAGGCAGGGACGAAATAGGCGATCCACAGCACGACGACGATTGCGTAGATCAAACCAGAACCCATGATCATTCAAGGTAAACCTTAGGGTGTGGAAAAGCGTGGATTGCGCCCGGTGTGTCGGATTTGTGCCTTATCTTTCATCGGCGGGATTAAATCGCACAAAAGTGAGATGGTCACGCCATCCGCCATCGATATGGATATATGAATTTCGACTTCCCTCGAAATAAAAACCCGCTTTCATCGCCACTCTTTGTGACGCCAAGTTCTCTGGTCGCATACTTATTTCGATGCGGTGCAGTTGAAGTACCGAAAAACAGTGGTCGGTCAAAATTTGCACAGCCCTGGTCGCTAACCCTTGACCAGTGAATGATTCATCGACCCAATAGCCGATGTGTGCACTGCGCATAGCGCCAAATACGATCCCACCGAGAGTCACTTGACCCATTAATTCGCCTTGAAACTCTATGGCAAAGGGCAACATGGCCGTACTTCGTGCCCGCCCATTGAGATGTCGCAAAAGGGCAGCGTATGAATTAATTTGAGGTTCTTTCGCGTTCTGCGGCAGGGTCGCCTCCCATGGCGCTAACCAAGAATCATTAGCCTCCCGTAGTTCGATCCATTTCTTCTTGTCTCTACGCGTGAGGGGACGAAGCGTTAAGTCGCCATCATCGAGGCGATAGGGCCACTTCAGTGGTCTCCACCCTTCATCTGGTCGATGGCGTGGCGCACAATTGGTGAAAGTACCCGAACGGCATCTCTGGCTGCTCCCTGAGAACCAGCAACATTGATGATGAGCGTATTCTTCGCGATCCCTGCGATTGCTCTTGATAGTGCAGCCGTAGGAATGCCTTGGTTTATCCCGTCGATTCTGAGTGCTTCGGCAATTCCCGGAAGCGCTCGCTCGATGAAGCGCTCAGTAATTTCCGGCGTGAGATCTCTTGGCGTCAGTCCGGTGCCACCGCTCGTAATAATGAGCTCCACGCCGAGATCAATCGCATACGAGAGCGCCTCGGCAACCGGTTCACCGTCGTCGACAACTTTAAGTTCCACAGAGAAACCCAAGTCACGCAATCCCTGAGCGAGAATTGGGCCGCTGGTATCTTCATAAATGCCCTGCGAAGCGCGACGCGATGCCACGAGAACAAGTGCGCTACCCACGATTCCACTCTCCGCTTTTGCCACCACTTTTATGAGTAACGCGTACATCTGTGATGTGTGCGTCGCGGTCTTTCCCCTTGATCATGTCAATCAAGGCAAGACCGGCAACGGCTACAGATGTAAGCGCCTCCATCTCAACGCCAGTGCGATCCGCCGTTCGCACTTCAGCCTTAATCGAAACTCCTTTTTCCATAATTTCCAACTCAATATCAACGGCATGAATAGAAATGGGATGGCAGAGCGGAATGAGATCTGGCGTGCGCTTGGCCGCTTGAATTCCGGCGAGCCTGGCGACTGCAAGTGCATCGCCTTTGGGAAGATCACCGCGCCGTAACAGAGCGATGACATCAGCAGAAATTGCCACAAAACCTTCAGCTCTCGCTACACGCACCGTTACCGCTTTGGCGGAAACATCCACCATGCGAGCTTCGCCCTTATCATTGAGGTGCGAACTGATTTCAGACATTCAATTCCTTCCCAGTAACATCACTTGTACTTGCGAACCCGCTGCGATGTTTTCAATATCCTCATTCACAATGATGAGTGCATTCGCTTGAGAGAGTCCGCCAAGCATGTGCGAACCTTGACCAGATACCGGGGTAACGAAGTAACTTCCCTCATCAAAAATAGCCTTACCGCGCAGAAAAGATCGCTTCCCTAACGGCGACTTCACGGGTTCAACCACGGTGGCTTCTACAATGGGACGCTCCAGATCTTGCACCCCGAGTAGCGCCTTGATCATTGGTCGCACGAATAGTTCAAATGAGACGTAAGCACTTACCGGATTACCCGGCAACGTAATGATGGGCGTGGAATCTGGTCCCACAAGTCCATATCCTTGTGGCATACCTGGTTGCATCGCGACTGATTCGAAAGTGACCGAACCTAGTTTTGCTAATACATTCTTTACCGTATCATATATGCCTTGGCTCACTCCGCCGCTGGTAACAATGAGATCAGCGCGCACAAGTTGATCTTCAAGCACTTGCATAAACTTCTCTTCATCATCGGGGACTGCGCCTACTCGATACGCAATTGCCCCCGCTTCACGCGCGGCGGTTGTGAGTAGCCAAGAGTTCGCATCGTAAATCTGTCCATACGCGAGTGCGAGCCCTGGTTCTACAAGTTCGTCTCCGGTTGAGATGAGAACTACGCGCGGATGTGGCCGAGTGATGAGTGAGTCAATTCCAATAGCTGCAGCGGCACCAATATGTGTGGCATTTAGTTGAGTACCGGCCGGGAGAATGAGATCTCCCACGTTAATATCGCTACCTATCCTGCGAATATGCGCGCCATACGCCGGCGACTTATCGAAAAGAATTGCGCCATCTTCTTCGCGAGACCACTCGACTGGAATAACTGCGTCGCATCCTTCCGGTATTGGCGCACCAGTCATTATTCGCAACACCTTGCCGAGTGGTAATTCCGCCGTTTCGCTGTTGCCAGCCGCTACCTCGCCGGCCAACTCCATGGGGCGATCAGGAAATATTTCGGCAGCCCGTACCGCGAAACCATCCATTGCTGAGTTGTCCCAAGGGGGCAGGGCAACTGATGAGCGGATATCAACCGCCAGGGTGGTGCCATGAGATTCCAAAAGCGGCATGGCAAATGGTTCAAGCGGCTTCGCGAGCGCCAAAATATCTTGCAGGTGTCGGTCCACACTCTTTAACGGTTGCGACATTTACTTGCTGACCGCGTTCCCGGAGATATATTTCTTTAGCCACTCAGTAAATTCCGGCCCTAAGTCGCTCTGCTCACACGCCATCCGAACAACAGATTGTAAATAGCTCAGCTTTTCGCCCGTGTCATAGCGACGTCCCCGGAAGATAACTCCGTGAACTGGACCACCACTATCTGCACGCTTTGCTAAGACTTGAATTGCATCGGTGAGTTGAACTTCGCCACCACGACCTGGTTTTGTGTTTCGCAAGGACTCAAATATTTCTGGAGCAAGGAGGTAGCGACCAAGAACTGCAAAATTACTTGGAGCCTCTTGCGCGCTGGGCTTCTCTACCAAATCAATGACACGCACTACATCGGCGTCATCTGTCTGAGAAATTGCGGCGGCACCGTAACGTGAAATTTCTGAATTGGGTACTTCCATAAGGGCTACCACAGAACCTCCGAGACGTTCATGCACTTCAATCATTCGCGGAAGAATCGGGTCCCGGCTATCAATCAAGTCATCCCCGAGGAGCACCGCAAAAGCTTCGTTTCCTACGTGGTCAGCAGCAGTCAGCACCGCATCTCCGAGCCCGCGCGGATCGCCCTGGCGGACATAATGCATGTTCGCCAAATTGCTTGAGTGGCGAATGGCAGCGAGTAAATCATGACGGCCACTCTTCTCCAAGAGATCTTCGAGTTCAGCATTCTTATCGAAGTGATCTTCAAGCGCTCGCTTATTGCGCCCCGTGACCATGAGGACGTCCCGCAAGCCCGCAGCAACTGCCTCTTCCACCACGTATTGAATGGCTGGCTTATCCACCACTGGCAACATCTCTTTAGGGGTGGCTTTGGTCGCCGGGAGGAAGCGCGTACCCAGCCCCGCGGCCGGAATTACCGCCTTAGAAATCATGTGATTACTCTAGTACCTCACCGACGAAGGGGACCGAGTGGCAACTCATTTCAGCCCGCGAAAGACGAGCAAGCAAGAAGCTCGTGTGCGCGCTCGCGAAGTGCGCGCCGGTCTGCCCATATTGGAGTCCCGCCCGGCTGCGCTATTGCTTTCCGCCCCCGAGGTGAAGAGTGCAACAACAATCGCTGCCTATTGGTCAATGCCACGTGAACCAGATACGCATGAGCTCCTCCATTTTCTCAGGGGTGAAGTTCGCATTCTCTTACCCATTGTTCTTGCCGATTGGAATCTTGATTGGGCAGAGTGGAATGGTGAAGAACTCGTTTCGAAGAAGGGCCTATGGGAACCTAACGGTGCGCGCCTTGGAATTGCAGCGATAAGCGAAGCAAACGTGATCATTACTCCAGGACTTGGCGGAGATGCACGCGGCGCCCGACTAGGTCAGGGTGGTGGATGCTATGACCGTGCCTTCAAACTTGCTGGTATCACGCCTTGGCGCGTGATGCTGCTTCATGATGAAGAATTCTCAACAACAAATCTCTTTGAAGATCAGCATGACGAGCGCGTTGATGCCATCGCGACACCCACTCGACTTATTCGAATTCCTTAAGTCGGGCATCGCGCTTAGCTAGCTTTGCAAGATATTCGTTATAGCGCGTGTGATCGTCTTCACTTCCTGATGCTTCAGCGCGATCGGCCGCACGATCAATTCGTTTTGATTCGCGAGAATCATCTTTCACCCACTGAATAAATGTTGCGATCAGAGCTACGACAATGGGAATCTCTCCCATCGCCCAACCAATTGATCCACCTAAATGTTGATCGGCAAGTAAATCGAGCGACCATGGCCTTTCCAAACTTCCAAAATACCCGCTGTCGAGTAATGAATTCGTTGACATGAGCGCTACTGAGAAAAAAGCATGGAGACTCATCGCTATCAGGATTAGCGTTACGCGAACAATATGAGGAACTTTACGTGGCGCCGGATCTACACCCACCACTATGTAGAAAAAGAGAATACCGACTGCTAAGAAGTGAAACTCCATGATCCAATGGCCGATATGGGAGGTCATAAGATCACCAAAGATTCTGGTGAAGTAGAGCACAAAGAGTGATCCATCAAAAAGGACAAGCGCAACCACAGGATTGGTATACAACGTTGTTACTCGTGAGTGCAGTACCGCCAAGATGATTCCGCGAGCTCCTCGCTCATGCTGATGAGAGGGCAATGCCCGTAAAGCCAAAGTCATGGGGGCACTTAATACAATTCCAATCGGCACCAACGTCGCTAATACCATGTGCGCGATCATGTGATACGAGAAAGCAAACCTGCCGTAGAGCCCGAGACCACCACTAGTAGCAAAGTCCAACAAGGCCATCGCAATAGCAAACGAAATGGTGCGACCTACCGGCCACTTATCTCCACGCTTCACCAAAGTGCGCACTCCAAGTACGTAAAGCACAATCGCAACCACGATAAAGGCAAGCACGAGTGCATCGGGCTGATAACTCAGCAGCACTCGTGAGAGGGTCGGAGCTGCAGGTAAGGGAACACCTGTAACAGCTTCTGCCTCCGTGATGGGGCCAGCGTTTATTCTGGTGGGTGTGGGAGTGTGGGCCAGCGCGACTGCGACACCTACGGTCGCACCCATTACAAGGAATTCGATGAGGGAGAGCCGCAAGAACATCTTGCGTGGACTTTCGCTCCACTTCTTGACTACTCGCTCTCGCTGAAGGTAACCCATACGAATTAACACGAAGAAGAGCAGAGTCTTAGCGATGAGTAGCCCCCCATACCCAGTCCACAGGCCAGCGAAATCACCCACTCGGATCCAGCCATTGAACACGCCGCTGACTCCCACTCCTATGGCGCACCAGAGAGCTAGCCCGCTGAAGCGCTGGATCGCATAGTTGCTGATCTCGGAAGCGCGCGCCACTAACCAAAGAGCCAGTAACCCCGCAATCCAAATGACCAGTGAAACCACATGAATGAGGATCGTTCCGATTGCCAACATATGGTTCCCGGCCCCGACAGCATGGGCGTTGAACAGCGGAGGCACAAAGAGCAGTAGTGAAAGTAGGAGTAATCCAAACGCTCCTCGTTGCCTTCGGGTGACGAGCGAGAAGACCAAGAGGACGGAAGCAATTCCCAATTGCCATCTAATGCCAGTCCCTTGGGAAGTTTGGGTGAGGTAGGACCGTAGTGAATGCCAATCCAGTGCAGAGGAAAGTGGAATTCCGACTTCGTACGAAAAACGCACAACTATTGAAAGAATTATGAACGCAAACCAAGTAATAAAAAGTGCGGGGAGTAATCGGAAAACACTTAGAGCTTTTTGCGACAACGCACCTTTCTCATCTTGAAAGTAGAGTGCTCCAGAGATCGAAATTGCAACGAAGAGAAATTGAATAACTAGCAACACAAAACTCAGCATTGGTACGAGCCAACCAACTACTGCTCCTGCATCTGGTAATCCTGGTGTGCTCGCTGCTGGCGCTCCACCACCCAACACGAGTGCAAGTGCAAGCGCCACAAATCCCATAGCACCGGCAGGAAGTAACTTATTGAGAGCAAACATTTTACCGACGCTTGCGACGCGCGAGGCGCGAGAGCAGAACGGTCAGCAGGAGAACTCCGAGAAGAATTCCACTGCCACCACTCTTCAAGTTACTCCAAAAGGAATTGGATGCTGTACTTGTTTCCAATGGCGGCAAAGTATCAACTGGCGTAGGGGTGACACTCGCAATTGCGGAAGGCGTGGCGAGTGCAGATTCTGCAACCTTAAAGTTGCTGCTCCCCTCCAATGACGCCCCGTCTACTCCGACAACTTGAAAGTCGACTTTCATCACGCCTGTGCTCGTAAGAGTCCTGATTCCCACCAAAGCTTTTGCTCCATTTATTTCGAGTGACCCATCATCGATCCGCTTACCGCTTGAATCAGTGACGGTGACAGAGTTTCCTTGCTCACCCAACGCGCCATCAAAAGTGAGCACTACTTGAGTAGGCGAGTGGGTAACTACCGCACCCGAGGAGGGGGCGATAGTCACTAGCGCTAACGCGTGCGCACTACCCGCTCCCAGCATGAGGAGGAGCACGCTCACGCTCGTAATGACTCCGGCTCGCTTCAACATGAACTCATCTTCTCACCACCGTAAGATTATGCCCATGCCAACCTACCCATATGCCTGCACAAGTTGCGAGCACTCCTTCGAGATTGTGCAATCCTTCTCGGAGGATGCCCTCACCGAGTGCCCTGAATGCGGCGGCGGGCTTCGTAAGCTCTACTCATCTGTGGGAATTGTTTTCAAAGGTAGTGGCTTCTATCGGACCGACTCTCGGACCGACTCTCGGACCGACTCTCGGGCTGATGGGAAGAGTTCCGCGTCCGCTGCTACATCAACTCCAAGTACGACTTCGGCAACTACTGCTAAGTCGGAGGGTTCTCCTTCCTCACCTGCCACGACTTCGAGTTCTACGCCGAGCACTTCAACTACCGCGCCCTCTGCAAGTTAACCGAGCGCATTAGCCGCCGTGATGCGGAGGGACATCTCTTCGTAATTCTTCGTCACGATCATCATCTTTTTCATTCCATCCAAGATCTTCGTCATCTTTTGATTTCTCTGGAATATTTTCACTCATGATCTAATCCCAACATATGCGCCAATGAGTCAAATAAGTCATCAGCTGCTTCTGGAGGCAATTTACCCTCAAGAATAAGGGTGGCTACACCGTGAACTGCAGACCACACGAGTATTTCGCTCTTCTGACGAAACTCAAATTTAAGTAATCCTTCATTTACTAATTCATCGAGCGCTGCCGTTAAAATGGTCCAAGCCCGTGTCGGTGCTTCACTATCGATGGCATCTGGAATCACGCAATGTTCACCAAAAGCCAGACGAAAAAGGTGCGGTTCGTTTAACGCAAAATCAACATATGATCGGCCCAATGCTCGAAAGCGCGCCAACGCACCATCTACGCCGATCACAGAAATCATGGAGAGCGCTAACTCTTGTTGATCTGCCAACTTGTCTATCGCGGCAAAGCCGGCCGCAGTGAGGAGCGCATCTTTATCGGGGAAGTGGTGATAGGCCGCACTCGGACTCACGCCGAGGTCACCAGCAATCGCGCGCAATGAGACCTTCTCTGCTCCCACCAGACGCACACGATCTACGGCTCCTTGGAGCAGCGCGCTCTCCAGATCGCCGTGGTGATAGCCGGGTTTCCTCATGACCCCAGTATCCAGTAAAACTTGACACTGTTCAATTCACTCGGCAAAATATCTATACAGTGTAAAGATATCGATCACCTCAACTCCCAGGAGCACCATGTTTGAGCGGTTAGCTCACTTTTTGATCCGTCGTCGTAAGGCAGCGCTCGCCCTTTCGCTCATCGCGCTTCTGGTGCTCGGAGGCATCGGCACCCTCCTCTTTAGCCGAATGCAATCCAGTGGCTACTCAGACCCTGGGAGTGAATCCGCTCGCGTCTGGACAATTCTGCAAGATGATTTCAAGATCGAAGCAGCTTCTGTCGTGCTGATTGTTGATTCCAAGAGGGGCAACGCGGCATCAAATAGCACAGAGGCACTTGCTTTGGAGAAGAAGGTTGCCGCACAACCTGGTGTTGATCGCACCGTCTCGTACTGGTCTGCGGGAAATCGTAAGGAGTTCCTAAGCAAAGATGGGAAAGCTGGATACATATTTGTCTTCCTCAGTAACTCTGATAAAGCCTCGATCGGCGCGACATCGCGGGTGCTACAAAAAGAGTTCGACGGTGATGAAGGCAATCTGCGCGTATACGCCACGGGATTTGGGGTTTTCTCTAGTTCAGTAAATGAATTAATCAAGAGCGACCTTGCCAAATCTGAATCTATCGCTATTCCAATTACTTTTATTTTACTAATATTGGTATTCGGATCGCTCGTAGCTTCTGGCATGCCCTTACTCGTAGGGCTCTTCGCGATCATGGGTGCATTCTTTGGCGTATGGATTATCAGCCTCTTCGCGGATGTCAGCATTTTTGCGCTCAACCTGATTACCGGATTAGGGCTAGGCCTCGGTATCGATTACGCCCTCCTCATGGTCAATCGTTTCCGCGAAGAATTGCATGCCGGAAAAGATGTCGAAGAGGCATTGGTCCGAACCGTCACTACCGCGGGGCGCACAATCTTTTTCTCTGGTCTTACGGTCGCCGTTACTCTGGGATCTCTCGTTCTCTTCCCGCAATACTTTCTCAAATCTTTTGCTTACGCCTCCCTCTCCGTTGTCTTCATGGCCATTGTGGCGGCACTCATACCGCTCCCCGCTATGTTGGCAATACTCGGCCACAAAGTTGATAAGGGAGTTGTGCGAAGGAGATCTATCACCCCGAAAGAAGATGGTGGATGGTCTCGCATCGCACGAATGGTCATGCACCGTCCGGTACGGGTGGCAGTCGTGGCG
>JAPLBA010000013.1 GCA_026393015.1 Actinomycetota bacterium | reverse complement strand
GTGATACCGCTGACGAGTTAGCGTTGCAATATCGATCGCTCTTAGACGGATACAAAGTCACCGGGATTTGTGTCTGTTCCACCGTTCCTGCTGTCTTGCGCGAAATCCGCACGATGCTTTCGCGTTATTTCTCCGACATTCACACCGTCATCATCGAACCAGGTACCAAAACTGGTGTTCCTCTCCTGGTAGATAATCCACGAGAGATCGGGGCTGATCGCATTGTGAACACACTCGCTGCACACACGCTCTTTGGTGAGGCGGGTGCCGTTATCGTGGTGGACTTTGGAACTTCCACCAACCTTGATGTCGTCTCGGCAAAGGGTGAGTTCTTAGGTGGCGCGCTCGCTCCCGGAATCGAAATCTCACTCGATGCGCTCTCCTCCCGGGCCGCACAGCTCCGTAAGGTGGAGTTAGTCAAACCACGGTCGGTGATTGGCAAGAACACGGTCGAAGCCTTGCAATCGGGCATGATCTACGGATTCGCCGGCCAAGTGGATGGTCTGGTGCGCCGGATCACCGAGGAATTGGATGCCGGCCCTGTGGTGGTGGTGGCTACCGGAGGATTAGCTCCGCTGGTCCTCGGAATTAGCGAAACCATCGAATTTCATGAACCCGACCTCACTTTGATCGGCCTTGAGTTGGTCTTTGCCCGCAACTGACCTTTAGGCTCTCTATCTATGACCGAGCAATCTAAGTCCGCGCTTGAAGACGATGTTCCAGAGCAAATGCGGATCCGGCGCGAGAAGCGCAGCCGCTTGATTGCTGCTGGCCTGGATCCCTATCCGGTCGCTGTTCCTCGCACCACTACCCTCAAGGCGCTCCGGGAGCGTTTTGCTGATCTGGAAATTGATGTCGCTACCGGGGAGAGCGAGAGCGTTACCGGTCGGGTCATCTTTAAACGCGACACCGGCAAGCTGGCTTTTGCCACGCTTCGCGAAGGCGATGGCACTCAGCTTCAAGTGATGTTCTCTTTGGATCGCGCCGGCGAAGATGTGCTTGCGGCTTGGAAGAGCGATGTTGATCTTGGTGATCTCGTTTCAGTTACCGGCGAAGTAATCACTTCAAAGCGCGGTGAACTTTCGGTGCTTGCTTCTTCCTGGATGCATGCAGCTAAAGCACTACGCCCGCTTCCTGTAGAACATAAGCCACTCTCCGAAGAGACTCGTGTGCGCATGCGGTACGTCGATTTGATCATGCGCGATACTGCTCGCGATGTTGCGCGCCTGCGTCCAAACGTGATGCGCTCACTTCGCGAGTCATTCCATGCTCGTACATTTATCGAAGTAGAAACTCCGATGCTTCAAGTACTTCATGGTGGAGCTACTGCCCGACCTTTCGTCACTCATATCAACGCCTACGATATGGATCTCTTTCTGAGAATCGCCCCCGAGCTTTATCTCAAGCGTTGCGTGGTGGGTGGCTTGGAGCGCGTGTATGAGATCAATCGAAATTTTCGTAACGAAGGTGCCGACTCGAGTCACTCTCCAGAATTTGCCATGGTTGAGTGCTACGAATCCTTCGGTGATTGGAATTCCATCGCCGATCTCACACGTGGGTTAGTGCAAGAAGCGGCTATGAGCGTCTTCGGCTCTCATCTGGTCACTCATGCGGATGGATCAGTGCGTAACTTAGGTGGCACATGGCACGAGATCTCGCTCTTTGGCGCCATCTCGAAAGCTTTAGGCACCGAAGTCACCGGAATTACTTCTTATGACGAATTACTCAAGCACGCCAAGGCCGTGGGTCTCAGCGTTGATCCGAAGTGGATTCCAGGCAAGCTTGCTGAAGAGCTCTTCGAGTATCTCTGCAAGGACCAATTGCAGGAACCGACATTTGTTCGCGGCTTCCCAGTAGACACCTCACCTCTTGTGCGGGCTCACCGAAGCGAGGCTGGTGTGGCCGAGAAGTGGGATCTCTACATTGATGGCTTTGAATTAGCCACCGGCTACTCAGAATTAATAGATCCCATCATTCAACGCGAACGTCTTACCGAGCAGTCGTTACTTGCCGCCAAGGGTGATACAGAAGCTATGCAACTTGATGAAGACTTCTTGCGAGCCATGGAATTTGGCATGCCACCTATGGGCGGAATGGGCATGGGAGTCGATCGACTCCTCATGGCACTCACTGGTCTGGGTATCCGGGAAACTATTCTTTTCCCGTTAGTGAAGCCGGAATAATATGACTTTCATTATTCGGCCAGCGCGCACGAAAGATATTCCCGGGATTCGTGGTCTCGTAGATTTCTATTCAATTCCAGGAAGGCTGCTCTCCAAAGAGACTGTCACGCTCTACGAAGCTGTTCAAGAATTCTTTGTTGGCGAGCAAGATGGCAAAGTTGTGGGCTGCGGAGCGCTCCACGTACTTTGGGAGGATCTTGCCGAGGTTCGTACCGTGGCCGTCGATGAAGCTCTTCGCGGAAAAGGTGTGGGTCACGCAATTCTTGAAACGATTATTGAACGCGCGCGCACCATTGGCGTATCTCGGATCTTTTGCCTCACTTTTGAAACGGAATTCTTTGGCCGTCATGGATTTGTGGAGATTGAAGGTTCGCCTGTTGCCCCCGAGGTATATCAACAACTATTGCGTTCGTATGACGCGGGTATTGCCGAATTCTTGGATCTTGAAAGTGTCAAACCAAATACGTTAGGCAATTCCCGCATGATCAAACACTTGTAATGATTATTTGTATTCAAGGTGGCGCCGAGTTTTCCGCGATGTGCCGTGAGATGGATGCGTACTTTCTCTCTCTCGTCCCAGATTTAGAAATCACGATCTTTCCTGGTGCCAGCGAGCACGAGCGGAGTGCGGCGCTCACCTCCGAGAATGCGATTGGGTATTTTGCATCTTTTGGCCGGAAGGCTCGACGCATCACAGACCTCAGGGATGCCCAGGCTCTGGTGCTACCTGGCGGATCCCCTCGCCTTCTTTTGGAGAGTCTCTTGCCTCATCGAGACTTTCTCGCTGGGCTCCCGGCAATCTGGGGGGCAAGCGCCGGCGCCATGGTGTTGGCAGCCACTACTTATTTGCCGGATCGCGGCCAGAGTGTTGCTGGGTTGGGGCTTATCCCCGGGCGAGTACAGCCGCACGCATCTAGTCAGCATTTAGCAGCGCGTGACCCCGGAGTGTGGGCACTGGCCGAGCACGAAGGAGTAGTTGCCTCGCTCGCCGAAATGAACGGTGAGTCGGAGCTGCGTCAGTTGCTGCGTCAGTTTAGGAACGCGTAACCAATCGTTACGAGAGCGATACCTACCCAGAGAATTGCATAGGTCCTAAGAGTTACCCACCTGCGAAGCGGGTTAATGAATGTGGAGAGAAGCAAAATCGCTCCGGGAAGAATAATGATGAGGCTGTGAGAGATGACTTGCGGATTCCCTCGCTGGTAATCCCAGTTAATGAGACCCACAGCAATCAATGTGTAGGCGAGCATTCGAAGATAACTTAACTTCACAAGTACTCCTTAAATGATGAGGGGGAGAGTAGCCAGGCTACTCTCCCCCTCATTGGTGACCAATTATTGGTGACCAATCGCTTACTAGTGAGTCTCTGCCATACCTTCTGCAGCAGACTTCATGCGGGCAATCTTGTAGATCGTCAGACCGAATACACACTTCGCCAAAACGTCAGCAATCGTGTAACCAATTTGACGCGCAGTGAAGAGCCCTGCCGCTTCTGTAGCGGTTGGACTCGTAATGATCATTGGAATCAGGTAGGAGAGTGGGTAAACGCCCCATGTTCCAATGAGAAGTAGGCGAAGTCGACTAACTGTGGCTGCCACTCCATCGGGTTGATTGCCAAGTGACTTAGTCAGCTCAACGAAAAGTACGTAAAGAATGTAGAGGAATGGAAGTGTCGACAAGACGCCCCAAATTACCTTTTGACTCGTTACGGTAGAAATTTCGCCTGGGTAGCCGAGCGCGATCATGGCTGCCGATGCAGGTATGAGTCGAGTCATAAGTGACTTCGATGCTTGGCGAGCAAGAGCCAGAACAGCAATTACCTCAACGAGCAAAAGTGGAACCGTGAGGATCCAGTCAACATAGCGGTAGGCCTCGTTGAATGCGCCGTGCGCAGAGCCAATTGTGAGCATGTTGTCGTGCGAAGACTCTTCGAACGAATTGAAAATTCTCCAGTAGTGATATCCAGCGATCAGGGTGACCATCGAAGACATCACCAAGGCGGCGCGGTACTTGGGGAGAACTCGGCTCTGTGAGACGAGGGTAAATACAGTGCACGCCAACATCGAAATGAGGCCGAAGGAGAAGATATTAAAAAGTGAACTCCATTGGCCGTCTGACAAATCCAGCATGGGTAACTCTCTCTCTGACGATGAAACATCGACGATGAAACATCTGGGGTGCCACTGGGGCACCCAAGGATTAGGACAGTAGATTCTCTCGCTCTTCTGTGATGGGCGCCACTTAAAACCTGGGAAGAAGGTGAATTTTCTAAAATTATCCGAGGATTGTGTCAAATGTCTCAAATAATACATTTATGATCAAATCTGAGCTCTTCAGTTGGTGGGAGGAAACTCGGGAAGTAACTCTGACCCCTGAGCGTTAGGCTAAAGAGAGAGAGGAGTACCCCATGTTTGAGAGATTTACAGATCGAGCCCGCAGAGTTGTCGTCTTGGCCCAAGAAGAGGCCCGGATGCTCAATCACAACTACATCGGCACCGAGCACATCCTTCTGGGATTGATTCACGAGGGTGAAGGCGTTGCCGCCAAGGGGCTTGAATCCCTCGGCATCTCATTAGAGGCCGTGCGAGCACAGGTAGAAGAGATCATCGGGCAAGGGCAACAAGCGCCGAGTGGTCACATTCCATTTACTCCGCGCGCCAAAAAGGTACTCGAACTCTCTCTTCGTGAAGCTTTGCAGTTAGGACATAACTACATCGGTACCGAGCACATCCTTCTGGGATTGATTCGCGAAGGTGAAGGTGTGGCCGCTCAGGTGCTCGTCAAACTAGGTGCCGATCTTAATCGCGTACGCCAACAAGTAATTCAACTGCTCTCTGGTTACCAAGGTAAAGAGACCACAACTTCGAGTGGCCCAGCTGAAGGCACTGCTTCAACTTCGCTCGTTTTAGATCAATTCGGTCGCAACCTCACCCAAGCAGCACGTGAAGGAAAACTCGATCCAGTTATCGGTCGCGAAAAAGAAATCGAACGCGTGATGCAGGTTCTCTCACGTCGCACGAAAAATAATCCAGTTCTTATTGGTGAGCCTGGTGTTGGTAAGACGGCTGTGGTTGAAGGACTTGCACAAGCAATCATCAAGGGAGATGTCCCAGAAACGCTTAAAGATAAGCAGCTCTACACACTCGACCTCGGTGCCCTTGTTGCTGGCAGCCGTTACCGTGGAGATTTCGAAGAACGCCTCAAGAAAGTGCTGAAGGAAATTCGCACTCGCGGCGACATCATTATTTTCATCGACGAAATCCATACGCTCGTAGGTGCAGGTGCTGCTGAAGGCGCCATCGACGCAGCGAGCATATTGAAGCCGATGCTTGCTCGTGGTGAACTCCAGACCATTGGTGCCACCACACTCGATGAGTATCGCAAGCACCTGGAAAAGGATGCTGCCCTCGAGCGTCGCTTCCAACCTATTCAGGTAAAGGAGCCATCCGTGGCTCACACCATCGAAATTTTGAAGGGTCTTCGCGATCGTTACGAAACTCATCACCGCGTTTCAATCACCGATGGCGCATTGGTAGCAGCTGCCACCATGGCTGATCGCTACGTAGCTGATCGCTTCCTGCCAGATAAGGCAATCGACCTCATTGACGAAGCAGGCTCACGTCTTCGCATTCGTCGCATGACTGCTCCACCTGAGCTTCGCGAGTTCGATGAGCGCATTGCGAACGTGCGTCGCGAAAAAGAGTCCTCAATCGATGGCCAAGACTTCGAAAAGGCCGCACAGCTGCGCGATAAGGAGAAGAACCTTCTTCTTGAAAAGGCTGAGCGCGAAAAGCAATGGAAGTCTGGCGACATGGATGTCGTCGCTGAGGTAAATGAGGAACTCATTGCTGAAGTTCTCGCGATCGCAACCGGTATCCCAGTCTTCAAGCTCACTGAAGAAGAGACGTCGCGTCTGCTTCGCATGGAAACTGAACTTCACAAGCGCGTCATCGGCCAGGAGCAAGCTATCAAGGCGCTCTCACAAGCCATCAGGCGTACACGTGCTGGTCTTAAGGATCCAAAGCGCCCTGGTGGCTCGTTTATCTTCGCCGGTCCATCAGGTGTAGGTAAGACAGAACTTTCTAAGACGCTTGCGGAGTTCCTCTTTGGTGATGAGGATTCACTCATCATGCTCGACATGAGCGAGTACTCAGAGAAGCACACAGTCTCGCGCCTCTTCGGTTCGCCTCCAGGATATGTGGGCTACGACGAAGGTGGACAGCTTACTGAGAAAGTGCGCCGTAAGCCGTTCTCGGTAGTGCTCTTCGACGAAATTGAGAAGGCGCATCCAGATATCTTTAACTCACTTCTCCAAGTACTTGAAGAAGGTCGCCTTACGGACGCCCATGGTCGTTCTGTTGACTTCAAAAACACGGTCATCATCATGACCACCAACCTTGGTACTCGGGATATCTCTAAGGGCCTCAATCTCGGCTTTGCGAACGTCGGTGACACTCAAACGAGTTATGAGCGCATGAAGACAAAGGTCGGCGATGAACTTAAGACTCACTTCCGCCCAGAGTTCCTTAACCGCATCGATGACATCGTGGTCTTCCACCAGCTCGCTCAAGATGAGATTGTCACTATCGTCGACTTGATGATTGGCCGCCTCGATGAGCGTCTGAAGGATAAAGATATGGGAATCGAGCTCACCACGGCAGCGAAACAATTGCTAGCCGAGCGTGGTTACGATCCAGTCCTCGGAGCGCGTCCGCTTCGTCGCACCATTCAACGTGAAATCGAAGACTTGCTCTCCGAGAAAATTCTCTACGGTGATATCAAGGCTGGCGAAATCATTGTGGTCGATGTTGAGGGCGAAGAAAGTGAGCGCCAGTTCACCTTCAAGGGCGAACCCAAAGCGACCGCTCCGGATAGCCCAGCTGACACTGCACCATTAGAAGAGAGCGGCGACCCCGCTTAATCATGGGGCTTTAATCATTAAGGCAAGGAGAGCTGCTTACCCACTTGGGTGAGCAGCTTTTCTGCTTTCAGGGCGGCAATACAACGAAATAATTGCTCTTCGTCTGTCCATGAAATTTCCGAAAGAGTAGAATCTCCTTGTCGAAGAGCGGCCATGATGGTGCCACGACATTGTCGATCACTCCCGTGCCACTTTCCTTGAGTTCGCATCGGCGTGCCTGGTGGATATCCAGCTGCTCGCCATGCGCATGTCTCTCGAAGTGGACACTCGCTGCAATTTGGTTTCTTTGCCGTGCAGACGAGCGCTCCCAGTTCCATAGTTGCACCCGCCCACAACGCACTTCTCTTCGGGATTAATTCTTCAGCGAGTGCGCGCTCTGCTTTAGAGAGTGAGGAATGTGGGAATTCCTCGCCTTGGTGCCAGCGGGTAATAACTCTGCGCACATTGGTATCGAGTACGACGGCTCGTGTACTAAATGCAAAGGAGAGAATTGCGCCGGCGGTGTAATCGCCCACACCAGGAAGGGCGAGCAGCTCCTCATAAGTGGATGGCACCTGACCATCATGATTTGCAGTAATTACTTGCGCACTCTCGTAAAGGCGAAGAGCTCGCCTTGGATAACCCAGTCGATCCCATGCCTTAATCACTTCGCCACTTGTGGCTTGCGCCAAATCAGGAGGGGTAGGCCAGCGATCCATCCACTCCTTCCACTTAGGAAGAACGCGATTGACCGGCGTCTGTTGGAGCATGAACTCACTGACTAGCACTCCCCATGGAGTGCTCTTTCGCCAAGGAAGATCACGTTGATTCTCTAGGAACCATTCGATCACCGAATCTTGGTCGCTCACGTAAGGCGAACTCGTTCTAATGCCGTTGTTAGTCGAGTCACTTCTAAGATCTCCATCCCGGGAATCTTTAACTCACCTTTGAGGTCGGGCACGATGGCGCGCGTAAAGCCGAGTCTGGCAGCCTCATTAAGTCGTTGCTGAATGCCATTCACCTTGCGCACTTCACCAGCGAGGCCCACTTCACCGAGTGCGATGAGATCTGAAGGAAGAGCGAAGCCTTTAGCTGCCGAACCAACCGCGAGCGCGAGCGCTAAATCGGCGGCGGGCTCGGTCAATTTCATGCCACCTACGGTGGCGAGGTATGTATCTCGTCCAGCAAGGGGAATTCCGGCGCGAAGTTCAAGAACTGCAAGGGTCATCATCGCGCGCGCATTGTCTAGTCCGCTAGTTGTTCGCCGAGGGTTGGTGTTATTTGATGCGCCCCCAACGAGTGCTTGAATTTCAGCGAGTAATGGACGGCGTCCTTCCATGGCCACCGTGATGCATGTGCCGGGGACTGGTTCACTATGTCGACTTAAAAAGAGTCCTGTGGGATCAGCTAAACCTTCGATGCCATTTTCGTTGAGATCAAAACAGCCCACCTCGTCGGTAGCACCAAAACGATTCTTGATCGCGCGTACTAGGCGAAGGCGCGTGTGTTTTTCACCTTCGAAGTTAAGAACGACGTCAACAAGATGCTCAAGCAATCTGGGACCAGCGATAGAGCCATCTTTCGTCACATGTCCCACCAAGATGGTGGCGAGTGCGCGTTCCTTTGCTACTCGGATGAGGGCGCCGGCAACCTCGCGAACTTGCGTCACTCCGCCGGGTGAACCATCTACCGATTGAGTAGAGATTGTTTGCACACTATCGACGATCAATAAATCTGGTTTTACTTGATCAACGTGGGCGAGCAAAACTCCGAGATCGCTTTCAGCTGCGAGAAAGAGGTTGGGGTGAAGTGCTTTAAGTCGTTCGGCTCTGAGGCGGACCTGGGAGGCGGACTCTTCGCCCGTTACATAAAGTACTTTCATATTCGCTTTAGCGCTCTCGGCACTCACTGCAAGAAGTAGCGTGGATTTACCCACTCCGGGTTCACCAGCAAGGAGGATGGCTGCGCCCGGGACGATGCCGCCGCCTAGCACGCGATCTAATTCTGGCACCCCTGAAGAGCGCGCAATTGCAGAGGCTACGTCGATCTCTGCGATGGGCTTGGCTGGCGTGATGATGCGCCCTGGTTGCAAAGAAGCCTTGGTAACTCCGCCCACTTCATCTACAGAGCCCCATGCTTGACACTCGGGACATTGCCCAAGCCACTTCACGCCACTCCAGCCACATTCCGTACAGCGGTAGAGATCCGGCTTTGCCATTGCGATTACTTCTTTAACCGATCGGCTTCGAGAGTCGCTGGGTGCACGATGAAGAGTGGAAGATTTCGAGATTTGAGTGCTGATTGTGCCGCCATGCGCTGGTCACAAATATCGGCCAGCACTTCATAAGCCTTCTCGTTCATCATGGCAATAAGTTCAGTCTTGTTGGTGATGTAAAGCGGCTCTGAAGCGATATGTGCATCGGGATTACCGGAGCAGTACCAGTCGAGTTCTTCGCCACCCTCACCCCAACTACGACGATCAAATTCACCGATTACGTTGACTGAAATCTTATTTCCGTCGCCGCGATCGAGTTCTTCGTACGACTGGCGGAGTGGAAGTTGCCAGCAGACATCTGGCTTCGTCTCTACAAAGTGCACACCTTCACGAATCGCGAGGTGGTGGAAGGCACAACCTTCACCGCCAGCAAATCCTGGACGGTTAAGGAAGATGCATCCGTCTTCTACAACTCGAGTCTTCTTATCGCCTTCGTCATCCTTCTCAGTGATGTCTAACTTGCCCTTAGATTTCGCGGGCTGACCTTCAGCAAAGAATTGCCAGGTTTCTGGAGTGAGTCGTGCGGCCCATTCCCGGACTCGCTTTTCATCTTCTTTTCCGGTGAAGTGCGCTCCTTGGCTGCAGCAACCGTCGAATGGCCGCTCCTCGAAGATGCCCTTGCAACCGGCTCCATAAATGCATTGCCAAGAAGAGGTGAGCCAGGTGAGATCGCACTTCCATAACTCGGCGGGATCCACCGGATCTGGGAACTCCACCCAGTCGCGGGCGAAATCGAGGTCTACTTCGTTGGTCTGAGAATGTTTCGTAGGAGGCACAAGAGATGAGCCTACGGTCTTCTCACGGTAAGTTCATCTCCGTGAGTTTTGAATCGGTGGATACCCGCTCGGCGGAGCCACTTTTGGGACCGATTTTGGGACGGCGACTCGGAGTTCTCGATGTGGGCTCGAACACCATCCACTTGCTTGTTGTTGATGCTCACCGTGGCGCAGCCCCGGTACCAGCGACGAGTCATAAAGAAGAGCTTCGCCTTACCGAGTTCCTCCTTCCCAACGGAGCCATTAGCCGAGAGGGTCGTGATCGCCTGGTTGCTGCCATTCAACGAGCAGTAGCCGCAGCTGACACGCATGGCCCAGAGGAGCTACTAGCTTTCGCCACGTCGGCTCTGCGTGAGGCCGCCAATGGAGATGAGATTCTGGAGGAGATCACCCAAGAGTGCGGCATCGAGTTACAGGTGCTCTCCGGCAGCGATGAAGCCAGGCTTACCTTCCTCGCTGTCAGGCGGTGGTTCGGTTGGTCGAGTGGCCGTTTACTTGTCCTTGACATTGGTGGAGGATCACTCGAAGTCGCCTGCGGTACCGATGAGGAGCCACAAGAAGCTTTCTCGCTGCCACTTGGGGCTAGCCGACTCACAGCTTCTCATCTCAAAGGCGATCCTTTTGATGCGGGCGACATCAAGAATTTGCGACGCATAGTGCGTACATCAATTGCTGAAATAGTGCCTGAGATTCTTTCGCTGGGGCAGATCGGTCATCCCGTAGGTACTAGCAAAACTTTCCGATCACTATCACGTATTTGCGGTTCTGAACCCTCAACATCTGGACCGATGGTGCCGAGACTTCTCAAACGCGATGTGCTTGAAGATTGGTTACCTCGTATATTCTCTATGCCCATTCAAGAGCGCGCTAAACTTCCTGGTGTTTCGATCTCTCGTGCCAATCAACTAGTAGCTGGCGCTATCGTGGCACACACCGCAATGGACCTACTCGATATTGAAGAACTTGAGATTTGCCCTTGGGCGTTGCGCGAAGGAATCATTCTCCGTCGATTGGATTGGCTCGATCAGTGAGTACACCAGTTGGCTTATCTAGCGCTTCCTGTTTTCCAGAGACGCTGGCAGATACGTTCGCTATCGCCAAAGAACTTGGTTATGACGGCGTTGAGGTCATGGTTTCTAATGAAATCGCTACGCAAGATGCTGGCTCCATCATGCGCCTCTCTGAACATTTTGATCTCCCCGTGCTTTCAGTTCATGCCCCATGTTTATTGATTACGCAACGTGTGTGGGGTTTAGAACCCTGGGGGAAAGTGCGCAAAAGTGTGGAATTAGCGCAGCGGCTCGGTTCTCAGGTCGTGGTATTGCACCCACCTTTTAGATGGCAGAGAAAATATGCAAAAAACTTCGCGGAAAAAATCAACGTGCTCTCTCAGGAGAGTGGCGTAGACATTGCTATCGAAAATATGTTTCCGTGGAGTGCGCGGAATCGAGAAATCACGGGTTACTTGCCCGACTACTCGGTGCTTAACGTGGGATATGACAATGTGACCCTAGACCTCTCGCACACGGCGACCTCCAGAGAAGATCCGTTTGAGATAATCGCTAGGGAGAGTGTGGTCCACCTTCACCTCGCCGACGGACTGGGTTCTGCCCAAGATGAACATTTGGCCCCTGGACGCGGAAGCCAACCGTGCGCCGAAGTTCTCGCCCTCCTGAAGTCATCTACGAGCCTGAAGTCCGTGGTCTTAGAAGTCTCTACAAGGCGAGTGGCCACACGTGAGGAACGCCTCGAGATCTTGGCAGAATCTCTCGCTTTCGCTCGGGCAAACCTGGAGTAGGCTTTTCAACGAGAGAGAGGTACTCCGTGTTACGCGACACCATCCTGGCGGCAAGTCGAAATGAAAAGCTTCGTGAATTTGTAAGTACAGGCCCGCTCACCAAAGGCGTCGTCGAACGCTTTGTGGCTGGCGAAGAACCGCTTGATGTCATAGCGGCCGCTAACCGCTTAACCAACAATGGGTTAAATCTCACCGTTGATCATCTCGGTGAAGATGTACTCGATCGCGATGCGGCAACCGGAACTAAGAATGCTTACCTCACTCTCTTAAAGTTAATATCTGAGCACCAGATGGCTAGTCATGTTGAAGTCTCGGTAAAACTTTCAGCGTTGGGTCAGGCACTTCCTGGTGATGGAGAAAAGATCGCTTTGGAGAATGCATTTGAGGTTGTGCGTGCGGCAACCCAAATCGGTACTACCGTCACCTTAGATATGGAAGATCACACCACTACTGATTTCACGCTGGGTATACTTCGTGAGCTTCGCAAAGAGACCCCTTCTGTAGGTGCGGTACTTCAGTCATATCTCATTCGAACGGAAGGTGACTGCCGGGATCTGACGTATGAAGGTTCTCGCGTACGCCTCTGCAAAGGTGCCTATAAAGAACCAGCCAGCGTGGCGTTCCAATCTAAGAGTGAAGTTGATCGTTCCTATGTGCGCTGTATGCGCGTGCTGATGATGGGTGATGGCTATCCCATGCTCGCAACCCACGATCCCCGTCTTATTGAGATAGGTACTTCACTTGCGCTTCGTTCACAGCGTGCAAGTGGAACTTTTGAATATCAAATGTTGCTTGGTATCCGCCCCGATGAGCAGATTCGGTTAGCGCAGCGCGGCGAAAAGGTGCGTATCTACGTCCCGTATGGGCAGGACTGGTATGGGTACCTCATGCGGAGAATGGCAGAAAGACCGGCTAACCTGTCATTCTTTCTCCGTTCGCTTATCTCTAGGGGGTAGTCATGACCATGATCGCCATCTTGGGCGCTGGCGTCATGGGCGAAGCACTGCTCTCTGGTTTGATGCGCTCAGGTCATGCCCCGTCAGATGTGGTCATTACTGATACTCGCCCAGAACGTGTGGAACATCTCTGCGAGAAGTTTGGCGTATCTAGCGCATCGAATGCGCAAGCCGTCAACGGCGCCGAAACGGTTTTCCTCGTGGTGAAGCCGCAAGACATGGCACACCTTTTGCGAGAGATTTCTTCAAGTATTCACCGCGACGCGTTAGTGATATCGATGGCGGCAGGTATTACTACGGTTGCACTGCAAGCTGAATTACCGTCGGGTATAGCGGTGGTGCGCGTAATGCCGAATACGCCGGCTCTGGTAGATAAGGGTATGACAGCGATCTCACCGGGCTCTCACTGCAGCGAAGACCACCTAGCGCATGCAGAGAATTTGCTCCGTAGTATCGGAAAAGTAATTCGAATTGCCGAGAAACACCAAGATGCGGTTACTGCAATTAGCGGTTCGGGACCTGCCTATATTTACTACGTTGTTGAGGCCATGATCGAAGCCGGAGTATTACTCGGTTTGCCACGAGCCACGGCCTCGGCGCTCACTTTGCAAACCGTCGTCGGCGCGGCCGCCATGCTCGATGAAACTGGTGAGCATCCGAGTGTTCTCCGTGAAAACGTCACCAGCCCCGCTGGTACGACAAGTGCAGCACTTCGCGAGCTAGATGATCATAAAGTTCGCGCCGCTTTTCTCTCGGCCATGGAAGCTGCTCGTGATCGTTCACGAGAATTAGCGCAGGGCCAGTAGTACAGGGACAATGACTTTCACCCAAGTTGCCGGCTTCACACTTCTCGTTGCCCTACTCACCATTCTTCCAGGCGCAGATGTGGCGCTGATTCTCCGTGCCGCACGTACCGAAAGTAAACGCGTTGCATTCATCACTGGCGTGGGCATAGCTGCTGGTTGTTTAGTGTGGGGCGGCGCGACTGCAGAAGGGTTGAGCGCCTTACTGATCAGGTATCCGCAGGCATACCGCACCATTTCAATACTTGGTGGGCTCTACCTCCTTTGGTTGGGTTGGTCGGCGCTACGCACGACCCATACGAAAGGCGCCACCACTGCAAATCTAGGATTTAAGAGTGGGTTTCTTACCAACATTCTTAATCCGAAGGTGGGCGTCTTCTACCTTTCGCTACTACCGCAGTTCGCCCCGCCGGGTCCTGGATTGCTCTGGCGCTCGCTCCTGCTAGCTGCCATTCATGCCTTCTTTTCGCTCCTCTGGTTCACCATCTTGATCTACCTTTTTAGCAGGGAACTCCCAGGTTGGTTAGCGAGATTATTGCCATGGGTAACGGGTGCGGCGTTAACGCTCTTTGGGTTACGCACAATCTTCCTCACCTGACCGTAGGCTCAGCCCCATGAAACGCACGCGCACCGTACGGCTGGCTGCATCTGCGGCCTTCTTCGTGCTTCTGAGTAGTGCACTCACCCACGCCGAAGCGGCCACTTCACTTTCGAAGACTCTGACGATTGGAGTCGATGATGATGCGGCAATTGCGCTTTCAACAAAGAGCGGTTGGATCTTGGCTGGCACCACTTTCGAGAGCAGCGAAAGTTCGACTGTTTTTGCCGATCGTGCACTTGGAGGAAGTGACATTTGGATATCAAGTCTTGATGCCACTCTTGCTCCAGCATGGAGTCATCGGGTTGGCACGGTGCAGAACGATATTTTCGGTGGCGCAGCCCTAGATCAAAGTGGAAACATTTGGCTTGTTGGTTCGTCGCAAAGTGAGAGTGTTACGGCGACTCCGATTGTAATAACGACTCCTGCGCCCACGAGTGTGGGTGCAGGAAATACCCCGATCACTGTTAATCCTGATGGGGTCTCGCTCTCCTCGCCGTTGGTGGCAGCGCCAAGGCCGCTAAGCCAACTTTTTATTCAAGGAGTGCGTTCCGATGGCAGTGCACTACCTAAGACCACAATTAGTTTTGGTGCAAAGTATGCAGTGCTTCCCACCGGAGTAGTTTCTGATAGCACTGGGCTCTGGATTGCCGGCACCATCTTGACACTTGAGAGTAAGGCCATACGAGGTTTTTATCTGAATTGTGATTTTGTTCTGCAATGTAAGGCGCCAATTTATCTTGGCAAGAGTGGGACATCGATTCGGACGACTGCATTGAGTGCGGGAAATTTATTAGTGGCCGGATCAACGACTGATGTCTGGAAAGGTAAGCCTGCCATCGGCAAGGTCGACGCCTTAGCATTAGTGATTAATGTGAAGAGCGGAACTATTACGCAAACTCAACGAAGTGGAAATTCGGGCACTCAACGTTCCTGGGAGAGCGGAGCCTTCGTTAATGGCGAAGCGGTTCTTGCCGGCACTGTCGATTATGGAAAGAAGATGGAGATTGTTACTACGACTTTTTCCAAGACCGGAGCGGTGGTCAGCACGCGGCGGTGGCTTGGATCTCCTCCGGTGGCTCTGGCACCCAGGACTGGTGGCGCGATAGCGCTCGCCTTTTCGGTAAGCCCAAGTGAGCTTAAAGCCATCTCGCCGCCGACCAAAGGGGTGGGCCTTGATGCCCTCTCAGTGAGCCTTTCAGCAAGCAAATCGGGCAGCCGCACCCTTGGTCTGACCCATGTGAGCCCGAGGGTGGGAGACCAGTCCCTGCTCGCACTGGCGGCCAATTCCACTGGATTGCTCATGGTTTCAGGATCCGGCTCGGGACTTCTCTTGCTCGACTTCTACCCGGATTCGGGTTCCAGGGCGGTAAAGCGATAGCCTGACGCTTTCAGCAACGAAAGGTTTACTCGTGGGTTCAGTCATTAAGAAGCGTCGCAAGCGGATGGCCAAGAAGAAGCACCGCAAGCTTCTGAAGAAGACTCGTATTCAACGACGTAACAAGGTTTAGTCAGCGCGTTTGCTTAAGCCGCAAGCCAGAGTAGGCCGAGTGGGCTTCCAACAAGGAGGCCGGGTTTGCTGCTGACTCTGGCCCACATTGCTCCCCGACTCTGCGTCGTATCAACTCCGGAGATGAGTTTTCCATTTCCGCCTGTTAACGCTGCCGAACAGAGGCGACCTTGACAGCCGAATGCCACATTGCTGCCGTCAATAGCTAATGGCAACGAAGGCGCACCTAATCCAGCAGTAATCACCTGAGAAGTTTCGCTGGCGGTGAGTTCTTTATAAAAGAGAGTGTCGGCGCTCGGGGTACTCGCCCCTTTCGTGGATGCCGCCAGCCATGATCCGTAAACCTTGGTGCCGACTACTCCGATGGCTACGCCGTATCCAGCGACGGGGAATCGTGCATCTGCTGCATCAACAGTGTCAAACTTCCAATCTGCCGGATTTGCTGATGCACGGATTGCATGTCGCACATCGCCTTGCGTCGCCTTGCGATCTCGGTCAATGGTGATTACTGAATCGTAAATAAGATGCACACTCTTCCCTACTGCTGTGGCCGCTACATGGAAAGCCACATCACCGGTTGTGCGCCCCTCTGTCTTACGATCTCCATCGACAAGTTCGTACTGCCACGTCTTCCCACTTTGAAGAGCACCTAAGAGAATTCCTTGACTATCGTCTCGATAGTAAACTTGGAGACCGGCAGGAGTGGCGACACATGCATTGCTCACGTTTACATCGCTCTTAGTGCGGACTCGAATCGGATCCTCGACAGGTTGAGTGAGCAGACCATTTCCATCAACGATCTCGTAACTCCACTTCTTTCCGTCGAACGCTGCATGGCGGAGATCTTTATCCTCCATGTCTGAATAAAAAATATGGAGAACCTGGCTTTTGACCGGGCCCGTGACGCATGTACTGAGGGCTCCATCGAGATTATTTGTAGTGGTGCCTCCAATTACAGAGTTTCCATCAATAGTTTCGATGACCCACTTCTTATTCACCAAAGTGGCGCGCTTGAGATAACCGGTGCGCCTATCGTTATAAACAAACACGCTTTGATTTCGCCATGTTGTAGCTGCGGCAAAGGAAGGATCGGCGCCAATGTCGATGGTAGAGGTGTTCCAGCTGAGTTGTGGGGTAATTGGACCAGCCGCTGCCGCCACGCTGGTCCCTAAAGGATTTACCGCTCTGATAGCAAATGTATACGCGGTACCGACTTTAAGGTTTGGAATTGTAATTGGAGAGCGCTCGACCTTAGTTAAGGCCGCTCCTGGCATCGTGGTTACTTCGTATCCCGAAACTTGAGTGATTCGAGCATCGATAGGAGGATCAAAATTAATCATCACTGAACGATCACCTACCAGTGCAGATACATTCCGCGGTGGCGAAGGAAGTGCAGTGACGGCGCCTGCCGGAGGCTTGGTGCGCAAGTCTTCAAGCATGGCTGCCGCAATAGGACCCACGTCGTGGATGACTTCGCCAGCGTCTAATTGCGGGGACATGAGGGAGTTCTTATCTCCGCTTGGAAATGTGCTCTCATCAAGGTGGCTCACTGATGAACCATCGTCGTAGCGAGTAGGTGAATAAATCTTGGGTTTGCTTCCGTTGTTAGCAGCGATTCCTAAGGCTCCACCCCAGTAGAGAGTGTTCGTAAGGGCGCGACCCAGCTCAACAGAGGGCGTTGGCAAATCAGAGAGTCGCTTGTCATCAACAGTTCGAGCGAAAGCGTCGTAAGCAGTTGGTCTATCAAGAGTGCCAATTCCGGAATAAGGATCGTAGGTGTCGGAGGAGAGAAAGCCGAGGCCATGACAGAGCTCGTGAAGAACGACGGTGACTAAGTCGTATCTTCCATAAGATGGGCGACCATCGGTGCCGAAATACCACACAGTGCCCGATGAAAAGCGCGCCACAATTTCAGCACTTGAGGGGTCGAGATCTTTTCCAGCAATGGCATTGGCCAGGGCGGATGGATAGTAGAGATCTTTATCCGGTGCGTTAGCGAACCCATTATGGTAATTCCCGGGTCTTGCAGAGCCCAGTACGCCAGCTCCTAAGTTAGACCAGGTGGCATCAATGGTTACTGGCACATTTGAAGGAAAGAGGTCAGCCCAGATACCCACGGCGGCATCGAAGGCGACTTTGGCTTGCTCGGGGAAATTTGTGTACCGCACAGAGATGGTCGTTGGCTTGGATACTGCCCGCTTCTCGCGCGGAAGTCGAGTATCTGGGGCGAACTCATTGGCAAGCCCACCGGCGTAGAGGTAGCCCCACTTAAGGGCCGGCTTGGTCTGTGCGGAGAGCGCTTGGGCGGGAGATACCTCAAACGTGTTGAGTAGGGAGAGGAGTAGAGCTCCGGTAATGAGGCTCGCGCGAGCTCTGTTCAGGCGATGACTGAGCATGAAGGTGACGGTATCAGCCAGAGGGGGGAGAATAGTTGGCACCTAGGGATATCTCCCCAACTTCCCAGGGTTGAGAGGCGGAGCGTGATGAAGCGCGTACTTGTAGCCGGCGCCGCCCGCTACCTTGGTAACGCCCTGCTCTCCTCGCTGGCAAACGACCCGGAGATCGAGAAGATCATTGGGATAGATCTCACCGCCCCCGTCCACGATTTCGGACGGGCGGAGTTCATCCGGGCAGACATTAGAAATCCAGTTACCAGCCGAATCATCGATGACCACAATATTGACACTGTCGTGCACGCTGGTGTGCTCTCCACCCCGCTCGAACATGGTGGGCGTACGGTGATGAAAGAAATCAACGTAATCGGATCAATGCAACTTCTTGCCGCCTGCAAGAAATCCCCTTCAGTCAAGAACGTGATCATCAAGTCTACAACCGCCATTTATGGCGCGAGCTCTAAAGATCCTGCGCTCTTTAGAGAAAGTACGCAGCCAGGTCGTTTGCCAACAACTGGTTTTGCCAAAGATGCGAATGAAGTTGAAGGATACGTACGCAATTTTGCTCGGCAGAGAAGTGATGTCCGTGTAACTACTCTTCGTTTTGCTAACGCGATTGGTCCTGAAATGGTGACACCACTCACTACCTATTTCGAGTTACCTGTATGGCCGGCGGTTCTTGGGCATGATCCGCGGTTGCAGTTTATTCATGAGGATGATTTAGTGCGTGCGATGCACCATGCGGTGATTACAGATCAAGGTGGCACATTTAATATTGCCGGAGGAGGAACTATCACGCTCAGCCAGGCAGCTCGATTGGCAAAGCGCCCACTCCTTCGTCTGCCAGCCCAATTCTTCTCCCCAGCAAGTGGCACGTTGCGTCGCCTTGGGGTCGTCGATCTTTCACGCGAACAACTCTCACTTCTTAAATATGGTCGTTTGGTAGATACCTCTCGCGCTCGCGACTTACTTGGATTTACGGCTAACTTTTCCTCACGCGATACCTTCGAAGAGTTCGTCGCTCACCGAATCACGAAGCGCGCTGGTCTTCGTGGAAAATAATAAAGGAAGCGTCTCTGATGTTATCGACGCTACTGGTGAATTAGCAGCCAGCGTTGCTGGGCTATTTCTTAAATTTAACCCTGAACTTTCACAAATAGTGCAACAAGGAACTAAGGACCTAGTTTCAGAAATATCTAATTTACTTGGAGATAGCCTCGATCCAACCGTGCACTTTCTTGCAGAACGTATGACCGGGGAATATTCAGTCGATGAGTTTGGTTTTGATCCGGAACTCACCGAACAAGTATTTTTGCCCATATTGCGTGTGCTTTACGAAAAATGGTTCCGGGTAGAAGTAAGAGGAATTGAAAATCTGCCGGCAGAAGGAGCCTGCTTACTAGTTGCTAATCATTCAGGAACGGTTGCACTCGACTCTTTGATGACACAGGTGGCAGTTCACGATGCAGGTCATCGTCACATGCGCGGACTCGGAGCCGATTTAGTATTTGCCACTCCCTTCTTCGCTGACCTCGCCCGCAAGTCTGGAGTCACCCTTGCGTGCCAAGAAGATGCCGAAAGACTTTTAGCCAACGGTGAGGTAGTAGGCGTTTGGCCCGAGGGTTTCAAAGGAGTGGGAAAGCTCTATAAAGATCGCTACAAACTTCAACGATTTGGTCGAGGTGGCTTTGTAAATGCTGCTGTGCGAGCGAAAGCACCGATCATTCCGGTATCCATCGTGGGCGCCGAAGAGACCTACCCAATGCTGGCGAATGTGCCGGTACTTGCCAGGCTTCTTGGCTTACCTTACTTTCCAATAACTCCCACTTTCCCCGCCTTTGGTCCGCTCGGAATGCTCCCGCTTCCCTCGAAGTGGATCATTGAATTTGGTACTCCTATTCCTACGGTCGAGATAGAAGATGAACCCATTCAACATCTCGATCTTGCGGAGCAAATTCGTGGGGAGATTTCAGCGACGTTGGAGCGGTTGATCATTGAACGAGGGAACCCCTTCTTATGAAAGTAACGATTATTGGAAGACCTGGGTGCCATTTATGCGATGTTGCTGAAGAAGTTATCAAGTATCTTATTTTAGAACGTGAGATTGAATTCGAGAAGTTATCAATTTTAGATGATCCCAAGTTGGCCGCTCGTTATAGTGAAGAAATACCCGTGATCCTCATCGATGGGAAAGTTCACGACATATTTAGGGTTGATGAGAAACGTTTTTTGAATGCGATTGGTAATGACAGTACTCGTTGACAGCCCCATTTGGCCAGCGCATGGTCGATTGTGGGCTCATCTTGTTTCTGACACATCACTTGAGGAATTGCACTCCTTTGCCCAAGCGTTAGGCATTCCAGAGCGTGGTTTTGATCTAGATCATTACGATATTCCAGAAGAGTATGTTCCCAAAGCGATTGAGGCGGGTGCGCACTTTATCCCGGCCCGGGAACTTCTCAAGCGTCTTATCGACTCCGGACTCAGGGTCTCTGCTAAATCTCGGCGGTTCCGCTAAATACGTCGTCGGCATCAACAATTCGGTATGCATAACCTTGCTCGGCCAGAAAACGTTGGCGGTGCGCAGCGAAATCTTGATCAACGGTATCTCTGGCAACCACGCTATAAAAGCGCGCACTACGTCCATCTGCCTTGGGGCGCAAGATTCGACCCAGCCGCTGTGCCTCTTCTTGCCTGGAGCCAAACGATCCTGACACTTGAATAGCAATAGAGGCTTCTGGGAGATCAATCGAGAAGTTCGCTACCTTTGAAACTACTAAACATTTTACTTCGCCGGTGCGAAAGAGTTGAAAGAGCCGCTCGCGTTCCTTCACAGGTGTTTCACCTTTGATGATGGGTGCGCCTAAGCGTTCACCTAATTCATCGATCTGGTCAATGTATTGCGCAATGACGAGTACTTGATCATTTGCATGGTGACGAGCGAGGGATTCCACAAGGCGACTCTTTGTTTGTGTGGTTGCGCAATAACGGTAACGTTCTTCTGGCTCGGCCGTTGCGTAAAGTAGTCGTTCCGCATCCGTCAAAGTCACACGCACTTCGACGCAATCAGCGGGCGCGATGTAACCCTGGGCTTCAATCTCTTTCCATGGAGCGTCGTAGCGCTTTGGACCGATGAGTGAAAAGACATCACCTTCGTGGCCATCTTCACGAATGAGTGTGGCCGTAAGTCCAAGGCGACGCCTCGATTGAATATCGGCCGTGAAGCGGAAGATTGGTGCGGGGAGTAGGTGTACTTCGTCGTAAATAATTAAGCCCCAGTCGCGTGAATCGAAGAGCTCGAGGTGCGCATAAACACCTTTTCGCTTTGTGGTCATCACTTGATATGTCGCAATAGTGACTGGGCGAATCTCTTTCTTCGCTCCGGAATACTCACCTATTTCCTCGTCAGTTAAGTTGGTGCGTTTGAGTAGCTCATCGCGCCATTGTCTGGCGGCAACAGTATTAGTGACCAAAATGAGCGTGGTGGCTTGGGCGAGCGCCATCGCGGCGGCACCCACCATGGTTTTTCCGGCACCGCAAGGGAGGACGACAACACCAGAACCGCCATGCCAAAAGTTTTCAGCGGCGTGTTTCTGATAATCGCGAAGTTTCCACCCCTCTTCTTTAAGGGAGATGGGGTGTGCTTCACCATCGACATAACCTGCAAAATCTTCTGCAGGCCAACCTAGGCGTAGTAAGACTTGCTTGACGTGTCCGCGTTCACTCGGATGTACCGCAACCATTTCGTGGTCTATACGAGCGCCCATGAGTGGAACCATCTTTTTGGAGCGCAACACCTCTTCCAGCACAGCGCGATCATTGCTGACAAGCACAAGGCCATGCACGGGATGAGCTTCAAGGCGGAGACGACCGTAGCGCGACATGGTGTCGGCAATATCGACAAGGAGTGCATGTGGCACCGCATAACGAGAATAACGAATCAAGATGTCAATGACTTGCTCGGCATCATGACCAGCTGCGCGCGCATTCCATAAACCAAGAGGGGTGAGTCGGTAGGTGTGCATGTGTTCCGGTGCACGCTCTAACTCTGCAAAGGGAGCGATTGCGCGACGGCACTCACCCGCCAAGGCATGGTCGGTATCTAAGAGAATTGTCTTATCGGATTGGACGATAAGCGGGCCGTCGGTCATCCCTCCAGTTTATGGCCTCGAAGTACTTACCGCTTACCGCGCCTCGATGCGGCTATTGAGCGAGAATTTTAGTAATAAGAGCGCTGGCCAACCGGGCGCGCTCAGGAATGGCGGCGGCACTTGCCCACTCGTTCGCCGCATGAGCGCCTTCGCCGACAGCACCGATTCCATCGATAGTCGGTATGCCCAACGCGGCGGTGAAGTTTCCATCACTTGCCCCGCCCACCTCAGCGCTACCTAATTCTGGCATGCCAAGTTCTTCTGCACACTTCACAGCCATTTCAAAGAGTTGAGCACTTGAAGAGGGATCAAGTGGTGGTCGATTCACGCCACCTTCTATCCGTACAGATGCACCACCGCTCGTGGTGCCCGCTAGAGATGTTATTTCAGCATGAACGCGACTCTGCTCAGCAATTGTAAAAGCCCGTACATCGATATCTAATTGTGCGAGCGCCGGCACGGTATTGAGAGTGGTACCTGAGTGCAAAACGGTAGGCGTTACTGTGGTGCCAACGCTACTTTTCGCAGCAGCGAGAATTGCCGGGTAGAGCGTGGCAATTTCTAAGGTGGCGTTTATGCCTTTCTCTGGTTCGAGACCGGCATGCGCTGCTCTGCCCTCCACAATAACCCGATACATCGAGGTGCCTTTGCGTGCGGTCTTTAATTTTCCATCAAGGGATGCTTCAAAAACCAGCACGGCTTCTGCACCAGCTGCTATCTCTTCAATAAGCGCTCTCGAACATTCGCTGCCGGTCTCCTCATCCGTTGTCGCCAGGATGGTGACGCCATCACGATTGGTAAGAGATTGAAGTGCATAGGCGGCTTGTACGAAGCCAGCTTTCATGTCGAAGACTCCTGGACCACGAATCACATCACCACTCACCTGCCAGAGTGGTTCGAAAGAGCCGTGTGGCCAGACGGTATCTAAGTGGGTGAGTAGTAGAACGCGCGGTGTGGCACTTCCCCATCGCAAGGTGGGGCGTCCGAGAATATCTTTTACCTCACCTGGTGAACCCAGAAGTTCATTAAGAATGGCGTTTGCCTCATCGATCACTCTTCGACAGGCATTGAGATCTTCAGTGGGGGAGGAGATCTCCACAAGGCGACGAACGAGGTCCATATGGTTATCTTGCCACTCGAAGTGGTTAAGTAGGGACATGGGCGAAGTCAGAGTCGAGATCCTCTCGGAGTTACCGCGCCAACGCCTGGCTCGAGAGATCTTCGATCTGGTCTGGCCTGGGGATGAGGGCACCCAAATTACTCCTAACCTCTTGCAAGCCATGGTACATAGCGGGGCCTACCTCTCTGGAGCATTTATTGGTGAAGATTGCGTGGGGGCGGCATTTGCTTTTCCTTCGAAAGGCGGCGACGACCATTTGCACTTGCACTCGCACATGGCAGGTGTACTCGATGCCTACCGCGATCGAAATATTGGGTATGCGCTCAAGGTTCATCAACGGGATTGGGCAATGGCACATGGCTACGAATTAATTACATGGACCTTTGACCCATTAGTTTCGCGCAACGCAAATCTCAATCTCACAAAACTCGGCGTCGAAATACCCTATTACTATCCGGATTTTTATGGACAGATGCCAGATGCAGTAAACGCTGGGGATGCCAGTGATCGCGCGATGGCCTACTGGCACTTAAATTCAGCACGAACAAAGAGTGCACTTGCTGGCGCGACACACGCACAATCAAATGCCCCACTGCTACTCGCTGAAATCAATGGAGAACCTGTGGCGCAAGAGGTCACGTCGGACGCGAAAGAAGTACGTGTCGCCCTTCCTGGAAATATCACCGAGTTGCGCTCGCAGAATATGGAACTTGCTCGAAATTGGCGTCAGCATGTTCGTGGTGCGCTGGAACCACGCATGGCATCAGGCTGGAAGATCACCGGATTTACACAAGATCACTGCTACGTACTGGAGGAAAAAGATGCGCATTCATGAAATTGAGATTCGCCATGTGGGTGTGCCCTTAGTGCGTCCTTTCCGCACATCGTTTGGTACACAGACGGCTCGAGATTTACTGATTCTCAAAGTCACCACAGATGTCGGCGATGGTTGGGCAGAGTGTGTCGCAATGTCAGAGCCGCTCTACTCGCCTGAGTACACGCATGGCTGCGCAGATGTGCTTGAACGCTTTCTAGTTCCAGCATTACGAAAAGTTGGAGATTTTCTAGCCGAAGAAGTTGCCGATATCCTGAAGCCATTCTTAGGACATCACATGGCTAAAGCGGCAATTGAAACCGCCCTCCTTGATGCAGAGTTAAAGCATGGAGGTCGTTCTTTTGCCTCATTCTTTGGCGCCACGAAAGAGGAAGTTGATTGCGGCGTTTCAGTAGGAATCGCAAACAGCATCGACGCTCTGCTCGAAGAGGTGGGCGACTACGTTGATCAGGGTTATCGCCGCATCAAACTTAAGATTGAACCAGGGTGGGATATTGATCCGGTTCGCACCGTCCGCGAAACATGGCCAAAGATTCTCCTACAAGTCGATGCAAACCAGGCTTACTCGCGCGGTGATGCAGCTCATCTCGCTGGACTCGATGAGTTCAACTTGCTTCTCATCGAACAACCACTTGATGAGCATGATGTTCTTGGCCATGCATTACTTTCACGCGCCATTCAGACTCCTGTCTGCTTGGATGAATCAATTACCTCGTTGCAGTCAGCGCGTGATGCAATTGCAATGGAAGCAACGACGATTATCAACATAAAACCTGGTCGTGTGGGTGGATACTTTGAAGCGATCAAGATTCATGATTTTTGCGTTGAAGAAGGCATCCCAGTGTGGTGTGGCGGAATGCTCGAAACTGGAATTGGTCGCGCCGCAAATCTCGCCCTTGCTGCGCTACCGGGCTTCACCTTACCCGGAGACACTTCTGCCTCTAATCGCTACTACCTACGAGACATTACTACACCGTTCGTGATGGTAGATGGTCGCATTCGTGTGCCAAGTGGGCCTGGGATTGGCGTGGAGATCGACCACGCATTCCTGGAGAGCGTTACCGTGAGCAAACGCACGATCTAGTATCCGTACTTTACCGTCGAAGATTTCGGCATAAAATTTGGCTCATGTAAGGTATCGGGAAATTAATTGTAGGGAGAGTTCTGTGTTGGAGAGTTTTCTCTTGAGGTACACTTCAAAGATCAAAGTGGGCTCCTGGGAGGCGGATGATGAAATCCATTGTTAAGTTCAGGGTTGCTGTGGCACTTTTGTCCGCAACTGGATTAATTCTCCCGGTTATTCCTGCAGAGGCAAAGACCGCCGCCGCCGCACTCAAGGTGGGCACTGTATTTCCGCTTACTGGTGAACTTGAGGGATACGGTCCTTCACTCGCAAGCGCCGCAGCATTAGGAATTTCTCAAGTCAATGCTGCAATAAAGAAGAATAAGTTGACTGGGTCCTGCACCTTAGCTGGGAGCGAGGATGACCAAACGAGCGCAGCGGGAGGCGTAGCTGCAGCAACCAAACTTGTTAAGACGAAGAAGGCCAACGTTGTTATCGGATCCATGGCATCTTCCGTTACTTTGGCTATCGCGAAAGCAGTCACGGTTCCTAATAACGTCATTTTGATTAGCCCACTATCGTCGAGCAAGAACATTACAAGTTTGGCCGATAAGGACACTTTGTTTAGAACTTTCCCGTCAGATCTCAAGCAAGCCAAAGCTTTGGTTGCATCAATGGCTTTGAACTTGGGTGAAGATGCAACAATCAATGTTGGAAGTCTTGTAACTGATTTCGATAAAGCTCTCGTGGCAGATTTTAAAGCAGCCTGGATCGCAAATGGTGGAAAAATAGGCGCCGAAGTAAGTTGGAATTCTGATGTAACATCATTAAAACCTCAGGCAGCGCAACTAGTCGATGGTGCTCCAGACGGTTGGCTATTGGTCGACAATCAAAGCACGATCAGTGATTTAGTTCGGGCGTTATCGAGCACCGGGAAATGGTACCCCGAGAACACCTTTACTACAGATATTTTAAACTCGAAGGCACTCATTGCCTCTATCGGTGCCAAGTATGTGGAAGGTATGCGGGGAGTAACATCAACATTCGCTGGGGAAAATCAGGATTCATTCCAAACTCTATTCGAGTCAAAATTTCCTGACCTTACTTTTACGGGGTACGAGCCCCTTGCATACGATGCTGCGGTTCTAGCGTGCTTGGCAAGTGTCTCCGCCAAAAGTGTGGCTACCAAGGATTTGATTACGGCGCTCAGGAAAGTCTCTGGTCCAAAAGGAACCAAGTGTTCTTGGCAGAAACTTGATGCAGCGGTGAAGACGATTGCCGCTGGTAAACCGGCAACTTATGTGGGGGCTTGGTCGGAGGTAGATTTTGATAAGCAAGGTGATCCGGGATTGACTTCTTATGATCTCTTTACCGTGATCTCCGGAATCCCAGAAATTCTGCCCGAGGATAAATTTGTGGTGAAGGGTTAAGTAAGAGTTCGGGTTTTCAATTTCACTTATTGCTTCAGAAATATTGAGTCATTGATCGATTGCTGCGACGCCAGAAATGCGAGCGATAGCGAAGCGCTTAATTTCCCCGGAGAGCTGATCAAATGCGGTGACATATCCGGCAGCGATAGCCATCGGTTCGATGATTCTGTGTGTCAGGCCGCCGTCGGTATCTGCGTATCCGATCCACAGTGATCCGCCGGTACCGCTCATTTCTTGGAGAAAACGTAAAGTTTCACTTGCAGTGGTTCTCGGAGTCTTTGCGAGTTGAGGAAGAGTACGTTGATGTGTTGAGACATGTTCACCCGCACGTAGTGCGCGCAATGCGACGGTGAGTAACTCGGGTGTTGGCAGCGAATAGTCGCCAATGAGGCGGGGTGGTCGTGGCCTGGATTTGGACCTCTTAGCGGACGGCGAAGTAAGAGTTGTCATTCCGTCTCTACCTTCAGCGGCGGGTGCATATCCATGTGAGCGAAGCGTCTCCAATACTTCTTCAAGCGGAGCTGGCGAAATGATCACGGTGGGTGCTAGGCGACGAAGTTCGAGAGCAACGAGGCGTTTATCTTGCATAGCTTCGGCAAGTATCGCTTCGTCATCGCACCGCAAGTAAGAGTGCACAGATCCCACCCGGAGGCGCCCATACCTCTTGGCGATGTCATGAATTTGATAGGTGAGCGACTGGGGCACCTCGGTTTTAGAAACTCTTTTTATGAAGGCCTCGATTTTTTCCGCGTCGTAGCCTACGTCGAGCGCATGGCGTAATGATTTTTCAGAGAATCTAAAAACGGTTGCTGTACCCCTGCTCTCCACTTCTGCCATAGAGGATATTTCGCGAAAGATTTCTGGGTAGAGAGGTCCAGGTGCAATAGCGGTGTGATCTCCTTGGAGGAGAACATGATCGATCAACGGTGGGAGTTGGGTAGCGAGCAGAGTTGGTTCTTCGTCAGCAATCAATTGCTCAGCAAATGAAGTGAATGCTCCGCGGCCAGTAATCCCAAGCCAATGGGCCTCACGCACTGTCCACTCCACAAACTCGGCTTGCAAATGTTTTGCTCTCCGCGGGCGGTTCCACGCTACTAATTCGATGAGTGAATCGAGAGTGGGTGCAAGATCAGCATGTGTCGCGAGTAACTCGAGAGTAAGTGTGCGCAGTCCAGGCGCGGCGGCGCGGTCTAACTCAGGCCCTAGGGGAGCGACACCTTTACCTTCTTTCGGAGTACAGAGTCCCGCGGCTCGAGAAGTAATGAGCCAGTGGGCAGCAATCTCTCTCCATCTTTCTACTGGAGTTCGTGCGAGCCAAAGATCGTATGCACTCGTCGGCATGATGCGGTCATCAAGATCGATAGAGACGAGTCCGATGGCGAATGCGCTCTCGGCCACAAATGCCGCGCACGCTTCGGTCACTCCCAAGAGTTGGGCAACGCGCTTAAGTTCGCGAATACTCATCCCGCCGCTGCGTAAAGCGCTTCCAGGTTCGCGCGACCAGGCTTCTAATAGATCCTCAACCCACATTAAGAAGGCAGCGGCTTCATGAGCGCCAGCGCGATCTGCATCTTTCACGCTTTCGCCAATGAGTAAAGGTTTAACTGAGTGATACTCGTGATGGACTTTATCCCCACGTAACGCAATTGCATGCTCCGCAGGAAGCATGACGTGATGCGAATCGGCGATGACAAGAATTGCTTGATCTAACAACCATTGCATTCCAGGTCCGGGATTCTTAACATCCTTAATGCTGCCGCGTGGTGGCCCCCAGGTGAGTTTCTTCAACATGTCTTGTGATGCCTCGGGCGCCTTCTTTAAATCAATTTTCTCGATGCGACTTCCGAGGCGCGGCCCAAGGCCACATAGTTCCGGACCAAAAGTATCTCGTACACCGCGAGGAATTCGGTAGGCACCTTCGTCTTTATAGATTAGGCAGATTCGATAGAGGTGGGAGACCACACTCGATGATGGAACGCCTGTATAAAATTCGACATCTTTGAGCGAAACTGGCTCTTCCAGACAAGCCATAAGTTCTAACGCTTCTAATTCCCATTGATTGAGCGAATCTAGAGCTCGGGAAATGCTCGGGGTGGAATTTGCTCGTGCGGCCAGGGCGCTGATGTCTGGTGGCACTGGTGAGAGCAAGTCTGGGCGAGCAGCTAACAGGGCAGCCAATGCGGCATCATCGCGACCACGGAGGTCGTCGGCGAAGGAGCGGTGTGCAGGCTTTGACATAACCGTCTAACGATACCGGCAAAGTGAGAGGGGATAAAACTCCGGGCTAGCCGCGGGCCGCGACGATGATTCCCACGATTGCTAGCCAGGGTGCCAGTATTCGCACGATCCGACGCGCATGGCGGAAATCGTGAATTGGCCAATCGGCTCGCTTTGCGTAGCGGCGCAACTTTGAGTCTGGGTTAATCACGTGTGGCTCACCTACTGCGTTGAGCATTGGCAGGTCGTTTGCGCTATCTGAGTACGCGACACAATTAGCCAAATCAACTCGGCGACTCTCGGCCAATTTTGCCACTGCCGCTGCTTTGGCTCCTCCATGTAAAAGTTCGCCGACAAGAAAGCCGGTATAAATACCATCCTTGGATTCAGCCACTGTTCCAAGCGCCCCACTCAGTCCGAGGCGCTCCACCATCACGTTCGCCACTTCGATCGGAGTGGCAGTCACTAACCACACCTCATCACCCGCTGCGAGATGAGCTCTCGCTAGATCAAGAGTTCCATTCCAAATAGCTTCCTTGATCCGTTCTTCGTAGATCTCTTCAGCAATTTCGCCGAGCTGTGAGACGCGTTGGCCTTTGATAAAGGCAAGCGCACTCTCGCGGATGTGAACCATTTCACCTTTGCGTTCCTTGCCACTGATTCGAAATCGGAGCTGGGCGAGGGCATATTGAGTGAGTTCCCGGGGTGCAAAAAAACCGCGTTTATAGAGACCTCGGGCCATGAGAAAGAGCGTTGAACCACGGAGCATGGTGTTGTCGACATCGAAGAAGGCGATTCGCCCCGAGGCAGGTCCTGGGCTCGGTGGGCTCTCAGGGATGGTCACTTGGACAGCCTAAAGGATTACTTCTGAAGGGGCTTACAAATTCAACTACTCTTGACCTGTGACTATCGTGCACTTCCTTCGACACGGCGAGGTCTTCAACCCGACCAAGGTGCTCTACGGACGCCTGCCCGGGTTTCGACTTTCAGACCGCGGATTAGCGATGGCCGAGCGCCTCGGCGAGTGGAGCGTTGAAAAAGATATTACTTCGGTGCATGCCTCGTCCTTAGAGCGCGCGCAACAAACTGCGAGCCCGCTCGCTCTTCGCAAAGGCATCAGCATTACTACTGACGATCGACTCATTGAATCCTTAAATATCTTTGAGGGCGAACGTTTCTCTGTGGGAGATGGCGTTCTTCGCAAACCGAGCGCTTGGCGCCATTTGTGGAACCCTTGGAAACCCTCGTGGGGTGAGCCGTACAAAGAAGTACTGGCGCGCATGATGGCTGCGGCTCAAGCCGCCCGCCTGGCCGCTGATGGGCATGAAGCGCTCTGCGTTTCGCACCAACTACCGATTTGGATTCTTCGGTCATCGATTGAGGGTCGACCTTTCTTTCATGACCCTCGGAAACGAGAGTGCTCGCTTGCTTCTGTTACTTCAATTGTTTTTGATAATGAAGGAAACGTGACAGATCTGCGATACAGCGAACCTGCACGGGATCTCTTACCATGATGAAACGGTTTCTCCCGTTTGTAATGCTCTCAACTCTGCTCGTAAGTTGTGGTGCAGGGACTTCAGCTCCGGGTAACGGTTCTTCATATGTAGCCGGAAATGGTGCGATTACTTTCATCGATCCTCAAGACCGGGTACGGGCGCCGGAGATATCCGGAACCGGATTAGATGGCGCGCCGGTTCCTCAACTCAGAGGAGTGAGTGTGCTCAATGTGTGGGCCTCATGGTGCGGGCCATGCCGGGCAGAAGCACCCACACTTCAGGCAATTTCGGTGCAATATCCAAACGTTCATTTCCTCGGATTGCTTACAAGAGATGACGACGATGCCGCTCGTGCATTTCTCCGTCGGTTCAAGATTACTTATCCAACGATTCACGACGACGATCTGATTTTGAAGTTTGGAAAAACACTCCCCCCGAATGCAATTCCTTCTACAGTCATTCTTGATTCCAGCAACCGAATTGCTGCCCGTATATCCGGCGAAGTAACCGTGGCTGGACTACAAGAATTGCTTAATAAGGTCTTGGCGGAATGATCACAAATTTTTCCAACACCGTGATTGATGGATCACTTTTTCTTGCCATACCGATTGCCTTACTTGTTGGTCTCGTCTCCTTTCTCTCGCCTTGTGTATTACCACTAGTTCCCGGATACCTTTCCTTCGCTGCTGGTTTAAGTGCAGTGAGCGCCACTTCTAAACGTGCGCGCTTGCGAGTATTTCTTGGCTCACTCTTCTTTGTCGTGGGATTCACTTTGGTATTCGTGAGTTACGGTTCGCTCTTCGGTGGTCTTGGTTTGCTATTGGCTAAGCACCAGAGTGTGATCACGAAGATACTTGGCGTAGTGACAATTCTCATGGGGCTACTCTTTGCAGGGGTCTTTAAACAGACTTGGCAATGGCGTCCAAAGATGCGTACCGATGGTGGACTCTGGGGAGCTCCACTGCTGGGAGTGCTCTTCGGACTGGGTTGGACTCCCTGCCTTGGTCCGGTGATCTCGACAATCCTGGGCATGGCTACCACGCAGGCAAGTGCACTTCGCGGAGCAATACTTGCTGGATTTTTCTCACTTGGAATTGGAATCCCTTTTATCCTCGCGGGTGTGCTCTTCCAAAGCGCGATGGTGCGGCTGGCATTCTTTCGTAAACATGCTCGGCTCATTTCTATCATCGGTGGCATTATTTTGATTCTCATCGGATTACTTGAGGTCACTGGCCTTTGGGATAGCTTCACCATCTTCCTACGTACTTCCTTTAGCGGATTTAATCCGGTGCTCTAGTGAGTGAGATTACGCCGGTTGATTTGGGTGGGGTTGGTGGATTGAGGTGGTTCTGGCGCCAACTTACAAGTATGAAGACGGCACTCATTCTCCTTATGTTGCTAGCTGTAGCTTCGATCCCAGGCTCTCTGCTGCCACAGCGAAATCAAAACCCAATAGCCGTAAACGAATATGTGCTGACACATGTGGGCGCAGCAAAGTGGCTCGAAAGATTGAGCCTTTTCAACGTTTACGGATCACCATGGTTTAGCGCCATATACATCCTGCTCTTCATTTCACTGATCGGATGTGTCATTCCGCGCATGCTCATCCACATTCGAGCCCTTTCCGCTAGGCCGCCGAAGACACCGCAAAATCTTGATCGCCTCACATTCCCAAGGAGTGCTCAAAGTGCGGCGCAACCGGATGAAATTCTTGATCATGCACAAGAATGGTTTAAGAAGCATCACTTTCGCTGGGAACGAGAAAGCGATGCTGTTTCTGCCGAGAAGGGGTATTTACGCGAGAGCGGAAACGTACTTTTTCATCTTTCACTCATCCTCTTCTTGGTGGCGATGGGGGTGGCGGCTGGATATGGAGCAAAGGGCGAAGCAATAGATGTTGAAGGTGACACGTTCATGAATAGTGCTACTTCTTATGACAATCTCACCAATGGAAGCAAATTCGATCTTCGAAAGTTGGCACCGTTTACTCTTAAGATAGATCGGTTCGTCCCCACATATGACTTAGCAACTGGCGCGCCAATCGATTACAAACTCTATGCGACTGCTCGCGAATCGAATGGGGCGCCAAGGAGAGAACTCATTCAAGTCAATCATCCATTAAGTTTTGGTTCTACAAATATTTATTTGCAAGCTAACGGATATGCACCTGTAGTAACTGTGAGGGATGGCGCCGGAAATATAGTCATGAATGGACCGGTGGTATTTCTTCCGCAAGATGCCAACCTCACTTCTACCGGAGCTATCAAACTTCCAGATGCAACCCCCACCCAGTTAGGTTTTATCGGAACTTTTCTTCCGACAGCCATGATGGACAAAGTGCGCGGTGGTTTCTCTACATTTCCAGACGCGGTCGAACCTAGATTGCTGCTTTCGGCTTGGACGGGTGATCTTGGTTTAGATAGGGGCATCCCACAATCGGTCTATCGACTCGACACCACCAAGATGACTCGGATTGGTCTCAAGCAACTCTCAGTTGGCGAAAGTTGGACGCTTCCCGAGGGCGTGGGCTCCATCACTTTCCAGGGATGGGTCCGGTGGGTGAATCTGCAGGTAGTACGCGATCCTGGCAAGGAAGTAGCGCTTGTCGGCAGCGTGTTGGCGATTTTGGGGCTCTTGGCCACTCTCTTTGTGAAGCGTCGCCGCCTCTGGGTGCGTGCGCGCCGGGACGAAGATGGCGCTACGGTTATATCTATCGCTGGTTTAACCCGCCAGGAGTACGAGGGATTTGAAGCAGAGATGAACGATTTCTGGAATGCGCTTACCGCTGAGGGAGAAGTTCGGTGACAAGTACAAGTTGGGCCTACTCAAGTAATTACTTGGTTTATGCGGCGATGATTGTGTACACGCTCGCCATGATCTCGGCCGCTCTCGAAGTGGCAATCAACGTGAAGGGCGCAAAAGTTCTCGTCACTACCTCGGGAGAAAGTGCCCCACCTGCTGACGACTCAAAGAGCGAGCGCTGGGGCCGGATTGCCATCGCACTTACATCTCTTGCATTTGCCCTTCATTTTGCTGGCGTAATCGCACGCGGTATTTCTGCCCATCGCGTCCCGTGGGGAAATATGTACGAGTTCTCTACGACTGGTTCAGTCGCCGTCACCGGAATGTTCCTCCTCTTACTTCGGCGCCATTCACTTCGTTGGCTCACGTTGGTAGTCACCTTCGCAGTCTTAATGACGTTGGGCACTGCAATCACTCTGCTCTATGTCCCCACCGCGCCACTTGTACCGGCCTTGAAATCAACGTGGTTGGTGATCCACGTTTCCGCTGCGGTGATTTCGGGCGGCGTCTTCCTGCTTGCAAATGCGGTCGCTGGCGCCTATCTCTATCTGGATCGTGTGGAATCTCGTGGTCCACGTCCGGCATGGGCTCTCAAGATTCCCTCCCTCGAGGCTCTTGATCGACTCTGCTACCGGTTGGTGGCATTCGTCTTTCCGCTCTGGACCTTCGCCGTCATCGCGGGCGCTATCTGGGCAGAATCTGCTTGGGGACGTTACTGGGGTTGGGACCCCAAGGAGACCTGGGCTTTCATTACGTGGGTCGCCTACGCGGCCTATCTGCACGCGCGCGCCACCGCGGGCTGGAAAGGACGTCGAGCAGCCTGGCTCTGCCTCTTGGCGGGCTCCTCATTCCTCTTTAATTATGTATATGTCAACGTATGGGGCAGTGGAAAACATACATATTCTGGACTCTAGATCAAGATCTGCACCAGCTTTCCTCTCTTCGAAGTAGAGTAAATGGACGGCAAAAATAGGGGATGTAAGGATACAAATGGATGTAGCGCAATTTGATCAGATGAAATCTGGCAAGGGCTTTATTGGTGCATTGGATCAAAGCGGTGGCAGTACACCGAAAGCGCTGAGCCTTTATGGCCTCGATGAGAGCTCGTATTCAAATGATTCTGAAATGTTTGATCGGGTTCACGAGATGCGCACCCGCATTATTAAGAGTCCTTCACTTGACTCTTCTCGCGTGATCGGAGTCATTCTTTTTGAGATGACCATGGATCGAAAGATTGATGGAATTGGAACTGCTGAATTTCTTTGGCAGAAAAAGGGCATCGTTGCCTTCCTCAAAGTTGATAATGGATTAGCTGCCGAAGAAAACGGCGTTCAACTTATGAAGCCTATTCCTGAACTTGATACCAGAATTAAGAGTGCACTTTCGCACGGAGTTTTTGGAACCAAGATGCGTTCGGTAATTAAACAAGCTGACGAAGCGGGAATCAAGGCAATTGTTGCTCAGCAGTTCGCTTTCGGTGCCCAAATCCGGTCTGGTGGATTAGTTCCAATAATCGAACCTGAGGTCGATATCAACTGCCCGGATAAGGCCAAAGCAGAGTCAATTCTGCGTCAAGAGATTTTGGCTTATCTTGATGCGCTCGGTGAGAATCAAGAGGTCATGCTCAAGCTCACGCTTCCAGATATTGCTGGCTTTTATTCGTCACTTGTAAACCATGCGCGGGTAGTTCGCGTTGTTGCACTCTCTGGTGGATACGCCCGAGAGCTCGCAAATGAGATGCTGGCAAATAATGCCGGAGTAATTGCAAGTTTCTCACGTGCACTCACTGAGGGTCTTTCTGCACAACAGAGTGATGTAGAATTTGATGCGGCACTTAATTCTGCGGTGCAATCAATTTACGACGCGTCAATCAAATAACTTAAAGAGATCCTAAGAAGTCGGGATTGTCATCCGGCGGGAGAATTCGCGGACGGCGAGTGCGCAATTGACGTGGTTTTCCGGCAATGAACCAGGCGATCGAGCCGACAAGTTGGAAGACAATGATCAGGACTAGCCATGCCCACTTAGGAAGGTTGCGAATCTTCTCTTGGTCGCTTTGGGCACAATTGAGCAACGCATAGATGGTCAATCCAAGCGATAAGAGGATGGGCAGGACTCGTAGCATGTTCTTATCTTACGAACTTATGCACTGACCGCTAACCCAAAGGCTAGAAAGACAGAAAAGGCGAGTTGTGTCTTGCCCGTAGCCGCAAGAACTGGCAAGAGATCCATTCCTTTCGCTCCCGCCCTGATCGCCTTCAAAGGTTCAATGACAAAGATTCCAGACGTGAGCGCAATGACCGCCCCTGCGCGCCACCCGGCCAGGAGAGCAACGGAGAGGAAAGAGATGAAGAGCGCAATTTGATAGAGGTTTCGCGTTTTTTGATCTCCAAGCCTTACTGCCAAAGTCTCTTTTCCGACCTGGGCATCGCGCGGCAGATCACGCAGGTTATTGGTGAGCAGGAGCGCACAGGCCAGGCTTCCCATCGGAATTGCGGCGATAAAACTGATGAGGTTAACTCTCTCAGTTTGTACGAAATAAGTTCCAACTACAGCCACGAATCCGAAAAATATAAAAACGCTCACTTCGCCCCAACCGTGGTAACCGTAAGGCTTCTTGCCACCGGTATAGCCCCAGGCTGCAAGGATTGAAATGACACCAACAAGAATGAGCCATGGGGTGGTGAGCAAGGCGAGCCAGAGACCAGCAAGTGCGCCGATGAAGAAGAAGAGAAATGCGACGTTGCGCACATGTGTAGCAGAAACTTTTCCGCTACCCACTAGCCGTAGGGGCCCGACTCGCTTGCTGTCACTTCCTCGGATTCCGTCGCTGTAATCGTTTGCAAAATTGACACCGATTTGAAGTGCAAGCGCCACTACAAGAGCCAAGAGTGCGCGGCCTGGGATTACGAATGGCGCAGCTGCGCCAGTTCCTACTAATACAGGAGCAATAGCTGCCGGCAACGTGCGCGGTCGTGAGCCAAGAATCCAAAGTTTTGCTTGTGACATTTTCAGATCCTAAATCTCTTCGGTCATTGGTAGGCCTCTGAGGGTATCGCGATCTGGTTTGCCAATTCCACGTAAGGGTATTTCAGCAAGGAGAATTAGTGCACGCGGAGCTGATGATCGAGGGAAGATTTCCGCGACATGATCACGTATTGAATTGAGTGTAATCGAGTTACCTCCCACTACAGCACAGACAACTTCTTCACCCCATTCAGCACTTTTACGGGTGAATAAGTGCACATCCAAAACACCAGACAGTGATCTAATTCGCTCTTCGATTGCGCTAAGGAGAATCTTTTCGCCACCAGAAATCACTACTTCATCAGCACGACCAAGGATTTCGAGTCGTCCGTCATCTTCCCATCGACCGATATCTTGGGTGAGAAAGCCGCCATTCTGGAATCCGTTCGAATCGTCTAGATATCCGAGCGCAATTTGTGGCCCACTGATAAATATTTGCTGCGCACTATCAATGAGTATCTTTACTCCAGGCAGTGGTGTGCCGTTGTAAACACAACCTCCTGCGGTTTCACTCATTCCGTAAGTAGTAATTACATTAATCCCGGTGGCACGTGCTTCTTCAATTAATTTTCTTTCACTCGGCCCACCGCCCACCAGCACCGCTTTGGCATTTATGAGCGCAGCCAGTGATTCTTCACCTTGAAGGGCGCGGAAGAGTTGTGTAGGTACGACGGCCTGATACTCCCCGTCATCGGAAAGATCTGATTCAAGGAGTAGCGAACGAACGATCACCATGAGGCCGGCGATGTGGGTAAGGGGTAAACGCAGGCCCCAGCGCTCACCGGGTTTCGCAGATAGAGCGGTGTGGGTAGCCCGAGCACTTGCGAGCAAGGTCTTTGCACTATGCAAAACATATTTGGCACTTCCAGTGCTACCACTGGTGGCCACTACTAATGCCACCTCGTTGGGAACATGTAGGCGATCAGCTGGCCAATTCGTCTTTTCCATCACCAGTAGTGGGGGGCCGGCATCAAAGAGGGCAGATTTGAGCGCAGCGGTGATCTCGGCCAGTTGATTTGGCGTGAAGATCACAACTTCCCGAAGAGACGGCTTGGCACTCACGGCTCTAGGCTATCTCTCGTGAGTAAGCCAATTAAGCGCACCAGCGTGAGCCGTGAAATTCCTTCTTGGGTCTATGAAGGAGATTTCACCGATATCACCTACGAAGTTGCCGAGGGCATGGCGAAAATTACGATCAATCGTCCCGAGGTGCATAACGCATTCCGGCCCCAAACCCTCTTCGAACTTGCCGAGGCCTTCAATATGGCTCGTGATGACGATTCTGTTGGAGTGATCATCTTCACAGGTGCCGGAGACGAAGCTTTCTGCTCGGGCGGCGATATCCGGATTCGCGGAAACGATGGATACCTGGGGGAAGACAAACTCTCCAAGAAGGGCGTGGGTCGACTCAACGTTCTTGATCTACAAATACAGATACGCCGCACACCCAAGCCAGTTGTAGCGATGGTCGCGGGGTGGGTTATCGGTGGTGGCCACGTGCTCCATGTGGTCTGTGACCTCACCATCGCGGCAGATAACGCGAAGTTTGGACAAACGGGTCCGATGGTCGGTTCCTTTGATGGTGGATATGGATCCGGATTACTTGCCCGCCACGTAGGACAGAAAAAGGCTCGAGAGATTTGGTTCCTCTGTCGCCAATACGATGCCCAAGAGGCCCTTGAAATGGGTCTCATCAACACGGTAGTGCCACTTGCGGAGTTAGAAGCTGAGACGGTGCAGTGGGCACGTGAAATGTTGCAGCACTCTCCTATGGCACTTCGGTTGCTCAAGGCGTCGATGAATGCCGCAGACGATGGATTGGCCGGTATTCAACAATTAGCTGGTGATGCCACGTTGCTCTTCTACTTAACTGAAGAAGGGCAAGAGGGTCGCGATGCATATAAAGAAAAGCGCGAACCACGATTTGATCGTTTCCCTCGACGTCCGTGAACCTTCCATCACTTGCTGAGCTCTCTGATTCACTTCGCGTTGTAGCCATACCGCTGAAGCAGAAGTTCCGAGGGATTACGACTCGTGAAGTAGCGCTCTTTGAAGGCCCTCACGGGTGGGGAGAATTTTCGCCTTTCGTGGAATATGGCGTGGAAGAAGCTAGTAGATGGCTGGCATCTGGAATCGAAGCTGCATTTCTTGGTTGGCCAGCGCCCAAGCGCGATTCAATTGAGATCAATGCCACCATCCCTGATGGAACGCCAGAGGAAGCATTAGCAGCACTCAACTTCTTCCAAGGTTGTCGTACCGCCAAGATCAAGGTTGCTGGGGCGCACTCTTCGCTAGACACTGCTCGACTCATCGAGATTGAACGGGCGCTTGGTGACTCTGGCAAGATTCGAATTGACGCCAATGGCTCCTGGAGCGTTAACGAAGCATTGAAGCAGATCAGCGCGTTTTACGAAGTTCTGGGTAATACTCTTGAATACGTCGAGCAACCATGTGCAACCGTTCGCGAAATCTCACAGGTGCACGAGAAGCTTTCAGTGCCGGTGCCGTTAGCTATTGACGAAGGTATTCGTAAAGAGGGATACACGCGCGACCTCTCCGATATTGCTGATGTGGCAATTCTTAAAGTGGCCCCGATGGGGGGAGTGGAGAACGCCCTGCATATTGCGAAAGAACTCGATATGCCGATCGTGGTTTCCAGTGCGCTTGAAACGAGTATCGGTATACGTGCTGGTCTTGCGTTAGCCGCCGCTCTTCCGAAGCTGTTTGGAGCTTGTGGGTTAGGAACCGTCGATCTTCTCGGCGGGGATGTTATTTCCCATTCGCTGGTAGCTGAAGATGGCGCGATTTCGCTTCGAGATGTGGCGCCCTCACTTGAACTGCTTGATCGCTGGGCAGCGCCTTCCGATCGGATCGAATGGTGGCAGCATCGCCTCGCAATGACTTTTGAGTTTTTGGAGAGTCGATGAACGACTCGACTTTGCAGGCCGAAGCGCTCGCGGACGCGCTCTATTCAGTCGGTGTGCGAGACGTCGTGATCGCACCTGGCTCGCGTAGTGCGCCGTTGGCACTCGCGCTGGCACGACGTGATCAATTCAATCGGCATATACACATTGATGAGCGCTCTGCCGGTTTTGTCGCCCTGGGAATCAGTAAAGCTAGCGGACGGCCAGTAGCCACCGTCTGCACCAGCGGAACTGCGACCGCCAATTTTCACCCCGCAGTTTTGGAGGCTTCGCATAGCGATGTTCCGCTCATTGTGATCACGGCAGATCGCCCCAGCGAGCTACAGGGAATCGGTTCTAATCAGACAACCAATCAAAGCACTCTTTATGGCTCAGCTCTGCGCCACTTCTTGGAGATCGAAGCTGGAACATCGCTTGAATGGATCGATCGCTTTAATAGCGCAGTAGATGGCTTGAATGGCCCGATGCAAATAAATATCGCTTTTCGTGAACCACTTCTTCCTGAAGGAGAAGCCGATACGCAAGTGATCCCAGCGTTTGAAGTGAGCGCGCAGGCCAAGAAGATGGCGCCGACTCTCTCAGAGTTGGGCATCACTTCGGGTCAACGTGGTGTGGTGGTTGTAGGACACGGGTTAGGAACTTTCTCCCGCCAGGAAATTTCAGCTTGGGCCACGCGACTGGGTTGGCCGGTAGTCGCGGAAGATCCGCTGAGTCATTCAGCGGCTATCCAACATGCTTCGTTACTTGTGGGCACAACATTTGCAAGTGAAAAGTTGCAACCTGAAGTGGCTTTAGTAATCGGAAAGATTGGACTGTCGAGGTCCGTCATGGCATTGATCACTCGCACGTCGCGAGTAATCGGAATTGATTCTCATCACGAAGTATCGAACCCCTTACGTAAAAATGAAGTGCAACTAGCGGCGCTTCCTCGCGTTGATGTCGATGCTGATCCGAATTGGCTTAAGGCTTGGCATCAAGCGAGCGCTAAAGTCGCTGACGCTCTTGCTTTGCCCACTTGGTCTGAACAAAAATTGGCGGCTATTTTCGCTCGATCACTATCGAGTGGCAGCTCGCTCTTCATTGGATCGAGTCGTCCCATTCGCGATATTGAAGCCTTTGCAGCGCCTCGTGCCGATATCGGGGTATTTGGAAACCGCGGGCTGGCCGGAATCGATGGCAATATTTCTACCGCTATTGGCATTTCCCGAGCAAGATCTGGGAGAACGTTTGCCTACCTCGGAGATATCGCATTCCTGCACGACATAAATGCGCTACTAAACGATGCGCCAGATCTAACTGTCGTGGTGGTAGATAATAATGGGGGTGGAATTTTCTCTACCCTGCCTCAACGTGGGATTGATCACTTCGAAGAGATTTTTGGTACCCCACACAATCGTGACCTCACGGCTATCGCTTCTGGTTTCGGTGTCCATGTCACCCGAGTTGCGAATCTTAAAGATTTTGAACGAGCACTTGCCGAAGATCACTCCGTGCTCAATGTCATCATCGCTGTGATGCCAAGCAGAGATATCAATGCAGATAATCTCAAGATTGCAATTGCAACTGCGGAGAAGGCACTGACGCAGTGAGTAGATCTTTTCTCTTTCTCCACGGATGGCGAAACCTACGACCAGCGGGGCATTGGCAATATCAGACGGCGATGCACCTAGCGGGCAGGGGAGAAATTGTTGAGTATCCGTCGATGCCCTTGCCTGATACTCCGCAACTCGACGAATGGCTCAGCGTTTTTGAATCCTCATGGGAGCGAATGAAAGGTGAGCGCATCGTCGTTGCACATTCACTCGGGACCACGCTTTGGTTTCATGCGGCTGCGCGTGGTTTTGTAGCTGATCGCGTCCTTCTTGTGGCTCCTGCTGGACCAACGTTTTTGAAAGAAGAAAAGCTAGTTACCACGTTTGCTTCACTTCCGCCGAAACTTACCGATCCGAAATGGCGGGTGGTGTGCAGCGATGTAGATCCTTTTTGCATTGAAGGTGCAGTGAATTGGCTATCACCTGAAGATTTCGATCTGATTCCTGGCGGAGGCCATCTAGCGCTCTCTGATGGCTATGGAAATTGGCCATCACTCTTGCAATGGTGTGAAGAGCCAGAAACTAGAATCGTAGGACGCTAGGACTCGAGCGCATCTCGCATAGGAACAAGCTTTGCTTGGCTTTCAGCGAGTTCATCCTGCGGAATAGAACCTGCCACAATTCCACATCCGGCGAAGAGACGAACCTTGCGGGCATCTTTAGCGTCGATTTCGGCGCATCGAAGTGCGATGCCCCACTCGCCGTCGCCGCGTGCATCGATCCACCCGACTGGTCCGGAGTAACGCCCACGCTTCATCACTTCATACTCGTTGATGAGTTTTTTTGCCTTTTCTCTAGGAGTTCCACACACCGCAGCGGTGGGATGGAGTGCGTCAACTAGTGAGAGAGCGTTAGTAACTGCCATGGAATCAGAGACAACTCCCGTGACATCGGTAGCTAAGTGCATCACGTTCGCTAAGTGCAAGACAAAAGGAGCGTCTGGGACGTTTATCGAAGAGCAGAAGGGCTCAAGAGCATCAGCTACAGAGCGAACCGCGTAATCATGTTCTTCCAGATCCTTAGACGATCGGGCAAGGGATGCAGCGAGCGCTAAATCTCTTTGATCATCACCGGTGCGCCGAATCGTTCCGGCAAGTACGCGAGATGTGACGAGACCTTTTGTGAGGCGAACCAAAAGCTCGGGAGTTGCTCCTACTAATCCATCGACTGCAAAGACCCAGGTATTTGGATACTTTTCTGCGAGTTTTTCCATTACTACTCGCGCGTCGATTGGTTCCTCAGAGGTTGCGGTGACATCGCGAGCAAGCACAACTTTTTCTAATTCTCCTGCAGCGATGCGCACAATCGCATGACCTACTGCAGCTTCCCATTCGCTTGCCGAGAGGCTTCCCTCACCCCATGAGAGTGGTGAGCTTTTTCGTGTCGGTAGCAATTCGTGATTGAGCGGTGCGGGCGCGCCAATTCGGGTTATCCAAGAAGTATTCCCACGCTTTCCCACAACCACCCGTGGAATAATAAAGACGGAATCTTCGGCTTCGTCAAAGGAGAATGAACCGAACGCTATGGGACCACTTCCAGGGACGCGAATATGGTCATTGATGCGAAAACCTTTGAGTTGTTCTCGCCACCATTGCGCCGCATCTTCAAAACGGCTGGCTCCCGAGAAGTGCACTTTTGCAAATTCCCCATATCCAATAACGCCTTCACCATTACGTACCCAGGTAAGTGGGGAGGCATTGGGGAGTAGTGAGATGAGTTCGCCGGTGCCTTCGAATACGACGCTTTCAACATCGATGCGAGAAAGTGGAGCATCCATATTGGTTATTTTGTGCGCAACCGGGCCAGCACTGCCCAAATTCCAGGAAGCAGCGTGCCAGCTAGCGCTATCTTGATAGCTTCAACTCCGAGAAATTTCACGCAGCCATTGTAGAAAGCATCGCCTAGACCCATGCGATAACTTGCAGCGAGCATCAATACTCCGGGAATGAAAATCAATGCCTCACCAATGAGCATCTGTAGCAATGCAGTGGGGACTTTGCTATCCCACTTGCGTTCGGCCAAGTATCCGACCGCAAAAGATGCAAGCAACATGCCGAAGAGATAACCACCCGTGGGTCCAAAGAGCACAGCAAATCCACTGTTGCCTTGACTAAAGATTGGCGCGCCAAGTGCGCCAATGAGTAAGTAGACACCGAGAGTAGAAACTCCAAGCGCTGCGCCATACGAGGTGCCAATAAGAAGCATGCCGAACGTCTGCCCCGTAATGGGAACTGGCCAGCCGGCTGGTTGGATCGCTACTTGCGCCATCGCCGCCATAAAGCCCACCCCGACGGTGATGAGGATCGTGTTGGTCAGGCTCTGCGAAAGACGAGCCGTGCGTGGAGTGAGTGCCAGCCGGAGCGGATGGGCAAGGGTGGTCATCGATCCTCCGTAGTGAATGTGAGTGCGCGCTTACGAGAGCGTAGCCGACTGGCAGCAGATGAGTCAGATAGGAGATGATTGGGCCATGAGTCGCGCCCACCTAGATAAGTCACCGAACGAAGTGGCATCCATGTTCGATCAGGTCGCCAAGGCGTATGACTTCACCAATGACCTTCTCTCATTGGGCCAGACTCGTAGATGGCGCAAGGTGGTGCAATCTGCCATCGAGCCCAAGGCCGGTGAGTACATTCTAGATCTGGCTGCCGGTACTGGTTCGTCTTCCTTGCCACTTGCGTTGGCCGGCGCCACTGTGATCCCGTGCGATTTCTCCATTGGGATGCTGGAAGTTGGCAAGAAACGTCAGCGAGGCTCTGCGATCGAGTGGGGATTTACTGCCGGTGATGCTCTCAAGTTACCTTTCTCGGATAAGTCATTTGACGTGGTCACTATTTCTTTTGGCCTGCGAAACGTTTCAAATGTTGATGCGGCGCTCAAAGAAATGTTGCGTGTCACAAAGCCTGGCGGACGGCTAGTTGTCTGTGAGTTTTCGCACCCTACATGGCGACCATTCCACACTCTGTATAACGAATACCTGATGAAGGCGCTACCTTCAATCGCCCGAAAGACTTCTTCAAATCCTGACGCATATGTTTATCTAGCCGAATCAATTCGCGCATGGCCGTTCCAACATGAATTGGCTGATCAAATTGAAGATGCCGGCTGGGAAAGTGCACAATGGCGCGATCTCACCGGTGGAATTGTGGCGATACATCGGGCAACTCGTTCTGCAGAAAGCACAATAAACCAATAGATTTCTCTCATTGATCGATAGCAAGGAGCAGTATGAGTAAGCCGGAAAACGATGCAGAAGTCATCGTTGTTGGCGCAGGTCCTGGTGGTTCAGCCACAGCCGCTCATTTGGCGCGCGCAGGCGTAAAGACTCTGCTTCTTGAAAAAACGGAGTTTCCTCGCGAAAAAGTTTGTGGTGATGGGCTCACACCTCGTGCCGTAAAAGAATTATTGGCGCTCGACATTGATCTTACGACGCAAGGTTGGATCAAGAACAAGGGCTTACGCATTATCGGAGGCGGTCATCGACTAGAGCTTCCATGGCCAGAACTCTCGGTCTTTCCTGATTATGGCTTAGTGCGTACTCGCGCCGATCTTGATCAAATTTTGGCGCATAAAGCAGTGGCAATTGGCGCAGATCTGCGTGAATCAACTTCAGTGACCGGTCCCGTGATGGAGCAAGATCGCATAGTGGGCGTCACCACCAAGAACGCGGCAGGTGAAGAGCGCACCTATCGCGCACCAATCGTGGTGGCTGCTGATGGCAACTCGTCGCGACTTTCACTCTCGATGGGACTCACTAAGCGAGATGATCGCCCCCTTGGTGTGGCTGTTCGAACCTACTTCCGTTCACCTCGCCATGAAGACGATTGGCTGGAGTCATGGCTTGAGCTCTGGGATCAGGATCGCCTCCTCCCCGGGTATGGGTGGGTCTTTGGGGTAGGCGATGGCACCAGCAATGTCGGGCTCGGCATTTTGAACTCATCTCCCGCCTTCGCTAACGTGGATTATCGAGCGCTGCTGATGCGGTGGGCGGATTCCATGCCCAAGGAGTGGGGTTATGTGCCCGAGGAGATGGTCGGTCCTATTCGCGGCGCCGCGCTCCCGATGGGCTTTAACCGAACGCCACACTTTCATCAGGGGATGCTCTTAGTGGGCGATGCCGGAGGCATGGTCAATCCATTTAACGGCGAAGGTATCGCATATGCTATGGAATCGGGACGAATCGCCGCAGAAACTATCGCCGAGGCGCTGGCAAGTGGCCACGATCAGGCTCGAGATCTCAGATTAGCCACCTATCCCACCCGGCTGAAGAGCGAGTGGGGCGGCTATTACACGCTCGGCCGAGTCTTCGTAAAGTTAATTGGAAATGACCGGGTGATGAAGGTTGCCGCCCAAAAGGGCCTGGCCCACCCCACTCTGATGAAGTTCACTCTCAAGCTCCTCGCCAACCTCTCGGAGCCCAAAGGCGGAGATGTGGCCGATCGCCTCATCAGTGCACTCACCCGAATAGCGCCAGTGGCATAATTCGTCGGTGTTATCTCGCTCACTTGAGCGTGAGTGACTGGCGTCACCTCGCAAGAATAAGTGCGCTTTCGCCCCTAAGATTGCGTCGTGCGCACGAAAGATCTTAAGAGATGAACCCTTACGTACCGATTCTCACTATCGGCGCGATCGGTTTTGGCTTTGCTGCCTTTTCCATTGTCGCTGCGGCAGTCACGGGGCCTAAGCGCTACAACCGCGCAAAGCTAGCTGCTTATGAATGTGGAATTGAACCATCACCGCAAGCTGCCGGCGGTGGACGTTTTCCAATTAAGTACTTTCTTACTGCGATGCTCTTCATTGTTTTTGATATTGAAATTGTTTTCCTCTACCCATGGGCTGTCTCCTTCGACCAAATGGGTCTTTTTGGATTAGTTGAAATGCTCTTGTTCATCGGAACTGTTTTCGTTGCATACGCCTACGTGTGGCGTCGCGGCGGACTTGAGTGGGACTAGAAAGAGACTGTGACACATGGGAATTGAAGAGAAATTACCGAGTGGTTTTCTACTTACTACGGTAGAGAAACTCGCTGGATACATGCGCAAGAATGCGCTATGGCCAGCCACCTTTGGTCTTGCATGCTGTGCTATCGAAATGATGGCCACTGGCGCCGGTCGTTACGATCTTGCGCGATTTGGAATGGAAGTTTTCCGCGCCTCCCCACGCCAAGCAGATCTCATGATCGTGGCCGGCCGAGTAAGCAACAAAATGGCGCCGGTCCTCCGTCAGATCTATGACCAAATGGCGGCACCCAAATGGGTCATCGCGATGGGCGCTTGCGCTTCATCAGGTGGCATGTTCAACAACTACGCAATCGTTCAAGGCGTAGACCACATTGTGCCGGTCGATATTTACCTCCCAGGTTGCCCACCACGTCCAGAAATGTTGATGGATGCAATCCTTAAACTTCACGAGCAAATCGGAAACGAGAAACTCGGTCCTCACCGCGCAAATGTGATTCGCGAAGTAGAAG
>JAPLBA010000050.1 GCA_026393015.1 Actinomycetota bacterium | reverse complement strand
GGTGCACTTATGCGAACCTGCTGACGGTATCGCCGAAGCAAGCGTGCTCTTTGCACTTGATCAACGCGTACGTGCTGTTGCCATGCGACTTGAAGGTTTGGACGGTCGTTGGCTGACCACTTCTTTTATTGTCGGCTAACCAGTTATCGGTTTCTAGGGTCTCCATGGCAACGCTTGTACTTTCTACCAGAGCCACATGGGCAAGGCGCACTGCGCGGAGTGCCATCTTCACGAGCGACGGTAGATGAGGTTTCACCGCTCTCTGAAGGAGCGGTATAGACAAGTTGTGTGGGTTTTTGCGGCGCCGCTTCTTCAACTTCTACCTCTGCGTTGAATACATAGCCCACCGACTCTTCTTTGATGGCATCCATCATGGCAGCGAAGAGTTCGAAGCCTTCGCGCTGGTATTCCACCAGTGGATCGCGTTGGGCCATCGCACGCAAGCCGATTCCCTCTTGGAGATAATCCATTTCGTAGAGATGTTCGCGCCATTTACGATCAAGCACTGAGAGCACAATGCGGCGCTCTAATTCACGCATGACTTCTACGGTGACATCTGCTTCGCGAACGTCGTACTGTCCGCGCAAGTCTTCAATAACTTTCTCTACGAGGTAATCCTTTGAGACTCCGTCGCGACCCCCACATTCATTCTCGATTGCTTCTACAGTGAGCGAGATGGGGTAGAGGTTGCCAAGCGCAATCCATAATTGATTAAGATCCCAATCTTCTGGATAACCCTCAGCTGTGGCTCCGGTGATGTACGCCTCGATGGTTTCTTCAGCAAAGACTGAAATCTGTTCCTTGAGCTCGGCACCTTCTAGAACTTGACGGCGCTCATCATAAATAACGGTGCGTTGACGATTAAGGACGTCGTCGTACTTGAGGACGTTCTTACGAATTTCAAAGTTCTGCGACTCAACTTGAGTTTGTGCGGAGCGAATTGCATTACTTACCATTTTGGATTCGATGGGAACTTCATCAGGAATTCCGGCGGCACCAAGGAAGCGCTCCACCAAGCCAGAATTGAATCGACGCATCAATTCATCACCGAGTGAGAGATAGAAACGTGATTCACCGGGGTCGCCCTGTCGTCCGGCACGTCCACGCAGCTGGTTATCGATGCGACGAGATTCGTGTCGCTCTGTGCCAAGGACATAGAGACCACCAAGTGAAATCACCAATTCATGTTCGGCAGCTACCGAGGCGCGTTGACGCTCCACTTCAGCTGGCCATGCTGCTTCATACTCTTCGGGGGTTTCTACTGGGGAGAGACCGCGCTTTTGCAATTCCAGATCTGCCATGAATTCCGAGTTTCCACCGAGCATGATGTCGGTACCCCGGCCAGCCATATTCGTAGCGACGGTGACTGCGCCCTTACGACCTGCTTGCGCGATGATCGAGGCTTCCCGCTCATGATGCTTAGCGTTAAGAACTTCGTGTGGAACCCCACGCTTTCGGAGTAAGTCGCTGAGGTGCTCGGAACGTTCAACGCTGACCGTGCCGACCAATACTGGTTGGCCTTTGCGGTGACGCTCAACCAAGTCTTCAACGACGGCAACGAATTTTGCCGGTTCTGTCTTATAAACTAAATCTGCTTGATCCAAACGTTGCATGGGTTGATTTGTGGGGATGGGAGTAACCCCAAGCTTATAAATTTGATCAAATTCTGAAGCTTCGGTTGAGGCAGTACCGGTCATACCCGCAAGCTTTTCGTAGAGACGGAAGTAATTCTGCAACGTGATAGTGGCGAGCGTCTGATTCTCGTCCTTAATCTCAACGCCTTCTTTTGCTTCGAGCGCTTGATGCATACCTTCGTTGTAACGACGCCCTGCGAGAATCCGCCCAGTATGTTCGTCAACGATGAGTAGTTCGCCACTCATGATGACGTAATCCTTATCAAGTTTAAAAAGTTCTTTAGCTTTAAGCGCATTGTTGAGGTAACCAATAAGTGGCGTGTTCTCCGACTTGTAAAGATTATCGATGCCGAGAAGCTCTTCTACCTTAGTGATTCCCTCTTCGATAACAGCGACGGTGCGCTTCTTCTCGTCTACTTCGTAGTGTTCGCCAGGAAAGAGTGACTTAACGAGGATGGAAAACTCTTTGTACCACTTGGTGGGTTGATCGGCTGGGCCACTGATAATGAGCGGAGTACGCGCTTCATCGATAAGGATAGAGTCGACTTCATCGACAATTCCGTAGTGATGTCCACGTTGCACGCAATCATCCAAATCCCACGCCATGTTGTCGCGCAGGTAATCGAAACCAAATTCGTTGTTAGTGCCGTAAGTGATATCGCAGTTGTACGCGTCACGACGCTCAGCCGGAGTCATCGAACCAAGGATGACGCCTACGGTAAGACCGAGAAAACGATGGATACGTCCCATCCATTCACTATCGCGTTCGGCCAAGTAATCATTGACCGTGATGATGTGAACACCCTTGCCTGAAAGCGCATTGAGATAAGCCGGTAGCGTGCCGACCAGAGTCTTACCTTCACCCGTCTTCATTTCAGCGATATTGCCGCCATGGAGGGTCGCGCCACCCATAAGTTGCACGTCGTAATGGCGTTGGCCAAGCGTGCGCGTTGCCGCCTCACGTACCACCGCGAAAGCCTCCGGAAGGATGTCATCGAGTTCTTCGCCAGCCGCTAAGCGTGTTTTAAATTCTGCCGTCATGCCACGGAGCTCTTCATCGCTCATGGCATGGAAATCTGCCTCGAGTGAATTGACGCTGGCGGCGATCTTCTCGAGGCGGCGAATCGTCTTGCCTTCTCCGGCTCGCAGAATTCGGTCAAGAAGTGCGGACACTGGCCTACCTTTGTTCGAGGACGATTTAGGTCTCCATCGTAGGCGATGACCGGTACCCCCGTCGCCGGGCTATCTCTCCAACCGGCTTCTCCAACCGGCTTTGGGGAGGGGCTAAAACCAGCGCAACTGCGACCACCCCCACCACCTTCCCAGGCGGGAAGAGGGCGATGGCCGCTCGCACCGTCTCTCCGGTGGTGACCACATCATCGATGAGCACGAGGTGGGCCGACGAACGAACCACCGAGGAGGAGGCAAGTGCCAGGGCGCCAGCCATATTCTCTCGCCGAGCGGCCGCGCCTAATCCCCCTTGATCCCGCACCAAAGGATTCATGTGAATCAGCCGTTGCAGAGCGCGCGGGGGTAAGCCCGCGGCCCGCGCACCCGCGAGCGCCAATTCGCCGATGGCGTCTTCTCCCCGACTACGAAGCGCCTGAATGCGTGAGGGGATGGGCACCACCGCAAGATTTTCATACTGCTGGGCAAAGTGCGCGATGCCATTAGCAATAGCAAAGCTCAGAGGTTTGCGAAGTGAAGAAATGCCCTCTTCTTTGTAGGCCACGATTGCCCGGCGCACACTTCCGGCGTAATAGGCAGTTACCCAGAGAGGCACACCACTGATGTGTGCCACACAGCGCGGCACGTCACGAAAGGGTGCACTGCACTTTTCGCAGAGTGAAAAGCGAGAGGGTCGGCGACAGTGGAGACAAGTGAGCGGAAGAAGAAATTCAAACACCGCTCAATTAACTCGCACTTATCACCGACCCTCTAGCGTCGATTTTCAGCTGTGGATTAGCTCCCGTGATCCCAAGAGTTGAGGTACTTCTCTTGAGCTGGTGTCAGCTCATCAATATTTACGCCCATGCTGGCAAGTTTCAGGCGGGCAACTTCCTTATCAATCTCTACAGGGACATCGAATACGCCAGCCCCAAGACCGTCTGCGTGTTCAACAAGCCACTCAGCTGCGAGCGCTTGATCAGCAAAGGACATATCCATCACAGCGGCAGGGTGACCTTCTGCGGCACCGAGGTTAGCAAGGCGACCTTCAGCGATGAGAAGAAGGCGACGACCATCGCGCATCACGTACTCATCAGTTTGGTGACGAATCTTGCTGTTCTTGGTAGTGGCATTATCTTCCAACCACTTCACATCGATTTCGATATCGAAGTGACCAGAGTTAGCCATGATGGCGCCATCTTTCATAGCCAAGAAGTGCTCGTGACTCAATACATCACGGTTTCCAGTCACGGTGATGAAGACGTCGCCAATCTTTGCAGCGTCTTCCATTGGCATCACTCGGTAACCCTGCATCGTTGCATCTAGCGCCTTTGTGGGATCGATCTCGGTCACCACTACATCGGCGCCCATACCCTTTGAACGTTCGGCAACACCCTTACCGCAGTATCCGTAACCCGCAACGACAACTACTTTGCCAGCGAGCAACGTATTAGTTGCACGAAATATTGCATCGAGGGTTGATTGGCCGGTTCCATAACGGTTATCGAACATATGCTTCGTGTCAGTGTCGTTGATAGCGATCATCGGGAAGGTGAGCGCACCGTCCTTCGCCATTTGGTGAAGTCGAATGACACCTGTAGTGGTCTCTTCGCATCCCCCGCGAACACCAGGCAAGAGTTCTTTGCGTGTGGTGTGCAAAGTGTTGACTAAATCGCAACCATCATCAAATACCTGGCTTGGCGCAATATCGAGTGCCGCGTTGATGTGTTCGTAATACCCATCGCGATCAATCCCATGCTTGGCAAAGACGCTAATGCCAAATTCGTGAACGAGCGCAGCGGCGGTATCGTCCTGGGTGGAAAGTGGATTAGAGGCGCAGAGCGCGATTTCAGCTCCGCCGGCCTTCAACGCAATCATGAGATTCGCAGTTTCAGTGGTGACGTGCATGCAAGCGGCAATCTTGATGCCTGCAAAAGGCTTATCAATTTCAAAGCGCTCGCGAATGGAACGG
>JAPLBA010000129.1 GCA_026393015.1 Actinomycetota bacterium | reverse complement strand
TGGCGAATTGAAAGTCGCCGTTGAGCCATGGCAATTAGTAGGCATGGAGGAAGAAGCAGCCGAGCGAAACGAGCTTGGCGACGACGTGGAATTCCTCGACGTTGAAACCGTGAAGAAGATGATTCACTCCCCCACCTATCATGGCGCAGTCTTTGATCACGATGGCACCGCACTCGTGGATCCTGCGCGCCTCGTGTGGGGATTAGAACGCGCATGCATTTCACTCGGCGTGCGCATTTATGAGAACACAAAAGTGCAATGGCTCGAACGCGAGAAAGACGGAATTCGCGTTCACACCACCTTCGGAGAAATCTTTACCAACAAAGTGGCACTCGCTACCAACGTTTTCAAACCCGTAGTGCGCAGCGCTCGTAAATACATCGTGCCTGTCTACGATTACGTACTCGTCACGGAGCCACTCACCAAGGCACAACATGATTCGATTGGGTGGAGTGGGCGCGAAGGTATCGGCGATGCCGGAAATCAATTCCACTACTACCGACAAACCAGTGACGGCGGAATTCTCTGGGGCGGCTGGGATGCGATCTATCACCCCGGCGGCAAAGTACGTCAAGAATATGAATTCCGTCCGGAATCATTTGCCACACTTGCATCACACTTTTTCAAAACCTTTCCGCAACTTGAAGGCATTCGCTTCACTCACATGTGGGGCGGGGCTATCGATACGTGTTCACGGTTCGCACCTTTCTGGGGACTCTCACGCGACAAGCGCGTCGGATACGCACTGGGTTACACCGGCCTCGGAGTGGCAGCGACTCGCTTTGGCGCACAAGTGATGCTCGACCTTCTCGATGGGCATGAAACCGAACGCACCCAGCTCTCGATGGTGCAGAAGAAGCCGATCCCCTTCCCGCCTGAGCCTTTCAAGTACATCGCGATCCAAATCACCCGTTGGTCGATTCACCGGGCCGATAGGAAGAGTGGCAAGCGCAATCTCTGGCTTAAAATCCTCGATCGTTTCGGACTAGGCTTCGACTCATAGAGTTTTACTACTCGGAAGCAAAAGAAGCGGGATAACCATGAAGATGCGCGTACTCGGCGGAGTCCTTGAAGTTTCCGCTCAAGGCTTGGGTTGCATGGGCATGAACGACTTCTACGGCGATAGCGACGAAGCCGAGTCCATCGCCACGCTCCACCACGCTCTCGATCTCGGCATCAACTTCCTTGATACCGCTGATATGTACGGCCCATTCACCAATGAGCAGCTGATCGGCAGTGCGATCAAGGATCGCCGGAGCGAAGTGGTACTCGCTACCAAGTTTGGCAACGAACGCAATGCTGACGGTTCCTTCGTTGGTGTTAACGGTCGGCCTGAATATGTGCGCGCTGCCTGCGATGCCTCGCTTCAACGCCTCGGTGTCGATTCCATTGATCTCTACTACCAACACCGCGTCGACAGGAACGTTCCCATCGAAGAGACCTTTGGCGCCATGAAGGAACTCGTCGAAGCAGGCAAGGTGCGCTACCTCGGCATGTCAGAGGCGAAGGGCGAAACGATCCGCCGCGCACACGCCATCCATCCAGTCACTGCAGTACAGACTGAGTGGTCGCTCTGGACACGTGACGTAGAAGAGAACGAAGTGCTCTCGACCGTACGCGAATTAGGAATTGGCTTCGTCCCCTACTCACCGCTTGGCCGTGGCTTCCTCACGGGTGCCATCACCAACCCTGAAGAACTCGATGCAAGCGATTCACGTCGACGCGGCGCACGTTTCCTAGGCGAGAACCTCACTACAAATCTCAAACTCGTCGATCGCATTACGGAGATCGCAACCGCAAAGGGAATCTCACCTGCCCAACTCGCTCTCGCTTGGGTCATGGTGCAAGGTGAAGATGTAGTTCCGATTCCGGGTACCCGAAAGATTCATCGCCTCGAAGAGAACGCGGCTGCTGCGGAGATTACTTTCACCGCCGAGGAGCTAGCAAGCATCAACGCAGCGGCCCCCATTGGCGCCACCGCCGGCGATCGTTACGCCGACATGTCAAACGTCAACATCTAAATGCGAAATAAGGGTGAGTGCTTCGATGAGTAGTAGAGAGATTCATCCGGAGTTGCAGGTGGCATTGAGCGCCCTGCTCACCGCTGTTCCTGGCGGTTTCAATGCACCCGAGACGATCGAAGAACGTCGCACGCTGGTCAATGCTGTGCTCGCACTCAATCCATTGAATGAGAACGTCACCCGGGAAGATCGCCTCATCCCCGTAGAGGGCGCCCCTGACGTACGCATACGCATCTACCGTCCGAAGCACGCTACGTACTCACTTCCGCAACCTGCGATCTTTACGATTCATGGTGGTGGCATGGTGATGGGCAATATCGAGGCTGATGATGCCAACGCCGCCAACCTCTGCGAGAAAAGCGGCGCACTCACCGTCGCGATTAACTACCGCCTCGCACCGGAACACCCTTTCCCCGCTGCAATTAACGATTGCTACGCAGTCGCCTACTGGCTCTTTGCGAACGCAAACGAATTGGACGTCGATCCAGAACGCATCGCACTCCACGGCGGCAGCGCTGGCGGCGGGCTGGCGATTGGTCTTGCCTTGATGTTGCGCGATCGCGGGGACTTACGCTTCTGCTACTTGATGGCGATCTATCCCATGATTGATGATCGCCACACCACTGCCTCGTCGCAGGCCATCACCGATATCGGCATTTGGGATCGCAAGGCAAGTTTGGAGTCGTGGGCCTGGTACCTCGGCGATACACATGGTCGCGATGACATCTCGCCTTATGCCGCACCGACCCGGGCCACCAATCTAGAAGGTTTACCACCGACCTTTATCGATGTCGGTACCCACGATCTCTTCCTCGATGAGGATCAAGAGTTTGCTGAGCGACTCAAAGCGGCCGGCGTTCCAGTCGAATTTTATATCCACGAGGGTGCCTATCACGCCGCCGAACTCTTTGCACCTGATGCCAAGGTCTCGCGTGAGATCTGGAACCTGCGCTTTGCCGCGCTCAAGAAAGCGCTTGATTAATGCAGCTCTTACTTGGTAAGTGAGACCACAATTTTTCCCACATGCTTGTTCTCTTGCATGTACTCATAAGACTCGAGCGCACGCTTCCAAGGAAAAACCGTATCGATCACGGGTGTGAACTTTCCAGAGTTGATGGCTTCTGCCAGCCAGTTGATCCCGCGCTCAAGTGAGGCTGGATCATTGACATGGTTGTAGAGCGAGTAGGGATGAATGATGACGTGTCGGCGGACCGCTTGCACAAGATCAAAAGTAACCGTCGGTCCGCATTGCGTGCCATACATGAAGACCCGTGAACCATAAGCGAGCGCATCCATATAAGTGCCAATGAAATCATCCGAGAGCGGGTCATAAGAAACATCTACTCCGCGACCACCGGTGTATTCGAGCATTTTTTCCGCGAGCGGTTCCTTCTCAGAAGCAATCACAAAATCCGCACCGGCAGCAAGAATGGCTGCTGATTTCTCGCCGGTACGAGTCTGCGCAATCACCATGACGCCAAGGGATTTAGCGATCTGAATGGCTGCAAGGCCCGCACTACTCGAAGCACCAGTGACCAAGATCGATTGACCCGGTCCCATCTTGGCGATCTCCACGATCGGGTAGTAGGCGGTGAGATATTGCATGGTGATTGAACACGCCTCTTCCGACGTAAGCCCGGCAGGTGCCTTCATCAAGAATTGCTCTGGAGTAATGGCGTACTCCCCCGCCACGTTGCAATCTGTGGCACTGACATTGTTAAAGGGAATGGAAGTGACGCGATCACCGACTGAAAACTTAGTGACTCCGCTCCCGATTGCGTCGACGACGCCACAACCCTCAAGACCGATCCGCGAAGGTAGATGAGCGACTGAGTAGTGAGCGCCGTAGAGGTAAAGCAGGTCTGCGCGATTGAGCGCGAATGCTTCGACGCGATAGCGCACTTCGCCGGGACCAGGTTCCACCAGGGCGATGTCAGCAAAATCAAGAACTCGCTTGCCATCAACTTCATCAAAGAGCAGAACGCTCGCCATGGAATTCTCCTATATCTAACCGCGTGAGCGACGGAAGACTTGATCAGCTGCCACTGCAGCGAAGATCAAGAGAC